>NZ_JBVIDR010000006.1:0-450069 GCF_055572275.1 Streptomyces sp. NPDC030798
GAGCCGGGTGAGGTGCAGGCCGTGTTGGCCGCCCATTCTGCCGTGGCCCAGGTCGCCGTCGTCGCTCGCGAGGACGTCCCCGGTGACATCCGCCTGGTGGCGTACGCCGTCCCGGTCGACCCGGACAAGCCGTTGGATGAACTCGCTTCTGTGTTGCGGGAGTTCGCGGCTGAGCGGTTGCCGTCCTACATGGTTCCGTCGGCGGTCGTGCTGCTGGACGAGCTGCCACTGACGGTCAACGGCAAGCTGGACCGTAAGGCGCTGCCCGTTCCGCAGCACACGACGGGTGGGGGCCGTGCGCCGGCCAGTGTGCGGGAGGAGATCCTCTGCGAGGCGTTCGCCGAGGTCCTCGGCTTGCCGACGGTCGGGGTCGATGACGACTTCTTCACGCTGGGTGGCCATTCGCTGCTGGCGGTGGCCCTGGTGGAACGTCTGCGAGTGCGGGGTGTGTCCGTGGCGGTGCGGGCGCTTTTCGAGACCCCGACGGTGGCCGGGCTGGCAGCCGCACAGGTCTCCGAGGGTGTCGTGGTGCCGGCGAACGCCATTCCCGTCGACGCGCGGGAGATCACGCCGGAGATGCTGCCGCTGGTGGAGCTCACCGAGGCGGAGATCGAGTTGGTCGTGGCCACGGTCGAGGGCGGTGCGGCCAATGTGGCGGATGTCTACCCGCTGGCCCCGCTCCAGGAGGGCCTGCTCTTCCACCACATGATGGCGGATCAGGGCGATCAGGCGGATGTCTACATGCGGCCGTCGGTGTTGGGATTCGACTCGCGGGAGCGGGTGGATGCGTTCCTGGACGCGCTGCGGGAGGTGATCGACCGGCACGACGTCTACCGCACGGCGTTCGTGTGGGAGGGCCTGGCCGAGCCGGTGCAGGTGGTGTCGCGCCGGGTGGAGCTGCCGGTCCAGGAGATCGTGCTGGACCCGCAGGGCCCCGACCCGGTGGAGCAGTTGGTAGCCATCGGCGGGTCGTGGATGGATCTGACCCGGGCGCCCCTGATGACGGTCCACATCGCGGCGGAGCCCGGCGGTGACCGCTGGCTGGCACTGCTGCGAACCCACCACCTGGTGCAGGACCACACCTCGGTGGACGTGCTGTTCGGGGAGCTTCGGGCGCTCATGTCCGGTCGAGGCGACACGTTGCAGGAGCCGCTGCCGTTCCGCGACTTCGTCGCCCAGGCCCGCCTGGGTACGCCGCGCGAGGAGCACGAGCGGTACTTCACTGAGGTGCTCGGGGACGTCACCGAGACGACGGCGCCGTTCGGTGTACTGGAGGCATACGGCGACGGCAGTACCACCCACCAGGCACGTCTCGTGGTGGACGATGAACTGTCCCGCCGGATTCGTGAGGTGGCGCGGCGCGAGGGCGTCAGTGCGGCCACCGTCTTCCACCTGGCGTGGGCGCGGGTGCTGGGTGTGGTCAGCGGCCGTGACGACGTGGTGTTCGGCACGGTGCTGTTCGGCCGGATGAACTCCGGGGCGGGTGCCGATCGGGTGCCGGGTCTGTTCCTCAACACGCTGCCGGTGCGCGTGCGGTTGGACGGGCAGAGCGTGAGCAAGGCCCTGTCCGGAATGCGGCACCAGTTGGCTGGACTGCTGGTGCACGAGCACGCTCCGCTGTCGCTGGCGCAGCAGGCGAGCGGGATGACGGGCGGCAGCCCGCTGTTCACCTCGATCTTCAACTACCGGCACCATCAGGCCGCCGCGCGGAGCTTCGACTCCGGCTTCGAGGGCGTCGGCGTGCTCTCCACGCGGGACCTGACCAACTACCCCCTGAGCATCGCCGTCGACGACGATCAGACGACGTTCGGCCTGACCTTCGACGCGGTGGCTTCGATCGACCCGCAGGAGGTGGGGTCGCTGCTGCACACCTGCCTGGGCAATCTGGTCGCGGCCCTGGAGGCTGCGCCGGAGACGCGGCTGGGAGAGGTCGGTGTCCTCGGTGAGGCGGAGCGGGAGCGGCTGCTGACCGGCTGGAACGACACGGGTGTTGCTGCTCCTGTGCTGTCGGTGGCGGAGGTGTTTGCGGCGCAGGTGGCGCGGACGCCGGATGCGGTGGCGGTGGTGTGCGGGGACGTGGAGCTGTCGTACGCGGAGTTGGATGTGCGGGCTGCTGCGTTGGCGGGGGCGCTGCGGGATCACGGGGTTGGCGCGGAGTCGCTGGTCGGGGTGGTGATGGACCGCTCGGTCGAGCTGTTGGTGGCGTTGCTGGCGGTGGTGAAGGCGGGTGGTGCGTATCTGCCGGTGGATGCGGAGTCTCCGTCGGAGCGGGTCGCGTTCGTGTTCCAGGACGCGGCGCCGGTGTGTGTGCTGACCACGCGGGATGCTGCCTCGCGGGTGCCGGAGTCGGTGGAAGCGCCGGTGCTGGTGGTCGACGGTGAGCAGGTGCCGGCCGGGCCGGCGCAGGTGACCGGCGCCGGGGTGGGTCCGGAGTGCCCGGTGTACGTGATGTACACCTCGGGTTCGACGGGTGTGCCCAAGGGCGTGGTGACCACGCAGCGCGACCTGGTGGAGTTGGCGTCGGCTTCGCATTGGGGTGTGGGGTCGGGGGACCGGGTGTTGTTCCAGGCCCCGCATGCCTTCGATGCCTCCTCGTATGAGGTGTGGGTGGCTTTGCTGTCGGGTGCGACAGTGGTGGTGGCGCCGACTGGCCCGATGGATGCGGCGGTTCTGCGGTCGTTGCTGGTCGACGGCGCGGTGTCGCACGTGCATGTGACGGCGGGTCTGTTCCGGGTCGTCGCGGAGCAGGATCCGCAGTGTTTCGCGGGCGTGCGCGAGGTGTTGACCGGTGGCGATGTGGTGCCGGTGGGGGCGGTGCGCCGCGTGCTGGAGGCCAACGCGGGTGTGGTGGTGCGGCACCTGTACGGGCCGACGGAGGTGACGCTGTGCGCCACCCAGCACGAGGTGGGCTCGCCTGAGGCGCTGGGTGGGGTGCTGCCGATCGGTGGGCCGTTGGACGGCACCCGGGTGTATGTGCTGGACGAGTACTTGGCTCCGGTGCCCGTGGGTGTGGCGGGAGAACTGTATGTCGCGGGTGCGGGGTTGGCGCGCGGCTATCTGAACCGCCCGGGCCTGACGGGTGAGCGGTTCGTCGCGGACCCGTTCGGTGTGGCGGGTGGCCGGTTGTATCGCACGGGTGACCGTGTGAAGTGGTCGGCGGATGGGCGGTTGGTGTTCGCTGGTCGTGCGGATGAGCAGGTGAAGATCCGCGGGTTCCGGGTGGAGCCGGCCGAGGTGGAGTCGGTGGTGGCCGCGCACCCGCAGGTGGCGCAGGCCGCGGTGATCGCACGTGAGGACGTGCCGGGTGACAAGCGCCTGGTCGCGTACGTCGTCGGTGACGCCGACAGCACCGAACTGCACACAGCTGTCGGCGAGTTCATAGCTGGGCGGTTGCCGTCCTACATGGTTCCGTCGGCGGTGGTGGTGCTGGAGGAGCTGCCGCTGACGGTGAACGGCAAGCTGGACCGCAAGGCCCTGCCCGCCCCCGAGTACGCCGCCGGCGCGGGTCGGGCACCGGCCACAGTGCAGGAGGAGCTGCTGTGCCAGGCGTTCGCGCAGGTCCTGGGACTCGACCGGGTTGGCGTGGAGGACGACTTCTTCGCCTTGGGCGGCCACTCCCTGCTGGCGACCCGACTGGTCAGTGAGGTACGGGAGTCGCTGCGGGCCGAACTGCCGATCCGGGCGGTGTTCGAGGCACGGACGCCGGAGGCGCTCGCCGGCTGGCTCGCCACTCAGATCGAGACCCGGAGCATGGCCAGGCCCACTCTGCGGCCGATGCGTAAGCAGCAGGACGCCTGATGACTCAGTTGTCGTTTGCGCAGCGTCGGCTGTGGTTCCTGAGTCGGTCGAAGGGTCCGAGTGCGACCTACGACATTCCAAGGGCGCTGCAGCTGACCGGAGATGTGGACCGGGCGGCCCTCACCGGCCGGCCCGCCAGTCAGATCGAGACCCAGAGCATAGCTAGGCCCACTCTGCGGCCGATGCGTAAGCAGGAGGACTACTGATGATTCCGTTGTCGTTTGCGCAGCGTCGGCTGTGGTTCCTGAGTCAGTTGGAGGGTCCGAGTGCGACCTACAACATTCCGATGGCGCTGCGGCTGACCGGGGATGTCGATCGGGAGGCCCTCGCCGAGGCGTTGCGGGACGTGGTGGAGCGGCACGAGGTGCTGCGCACAGTCTTCCTGGCCGAGAACGGGGAGCCGTACCAGAGGGTCCTCAAGGTCGAGGACAGCGGGTTCGAGCTTGCGGTCGAGGCGGTGTCCCAGGAGTCTCTGTCCAGCGCCGTGAGCGGGGCGGTCGCCTACGCGTTCGATCTGTCCACCGAAATCCCGTTGCGAGCAACGCTGTTCACGGTGAGCCCGGACGACCATGCGTTGGTGGTGGTGGTTCACCACATCGCCGGGGACGGCTGGTCGACGGCGCCGTTGGCGCGGGACCTGTCGGTGGCGTATGCGGCGCGGGCCGAGGGTCGGGCACCGGAGTGGGAGCCGTTGCCGGTGCAGTACGCGGACTACGTGCTGTGGCAGCGGGAGTTGCTCGGCGACGAGCAGAACCCGGACAGCGTGCTCTCCCGGCAGCTGGCGTACTGGCGCGAGACGCTGGCCGGGGCGCCGGCCGAACTGGAGCTGCCGACCGATCGGCCACGTCCCGCCGTGGCCAGCCATCAGGGCCATGCGGTGGCAGTCGAGCTGCCGGCCGGCGTGCATGAGCGTCTGGTGAAGCTGACCAGGGAGCGGGGGGTGACCCTGTTCATGGTGGTGCAGGCCGCGCTGGCGGTCACTCTGAACCGGTTGGGTGCGGGGAACGACATCCCGATCGGGGCGGCGATCGCCGGACGCACCGACAAGGCTTTGGAGGACCTGGTCGGGTTCTTCGTGAACACGTTGGTGATGCGCACGGACGTGTCCGGTGACCCGACCTTCGACGAGGTGCTGGAGCGGGTGCGTGAGAGCAGCCTGCGCGCGTTCGAGCATCAGGATGTGCCGTTCGAGAAGCTCGTGGAGGAGCTGTCGCCGGTCCGGTCGATGGCGCGTCACCCGCTCTTCCAGGTCATGCTCACGGTGCAGAACACGGCTTCGGCGGCGTTGGATCTGTCCGGGGCGGGCTCGCTGCCTTCGGCTCTGGCGTCGTCAGCGGGTCTGGGGGCGGCGAAGTTCGACCTGGAAGTGAGCGTGGGGGAGGTCTTTGACGCGCAGGGCAAGCCGGCGGGCGTCCGGGGGAGGTTGATCGCGGCTGCGGATCTGTTCGATGCGGGGACGGCGGAGCGTTTCGCGGGTTGGCTGCTGCGGGTCGTCGAGACGGTTGTCGCCGAGCCGCAGACACGACTGTCGGCGGTGGATCTGCTGGGGGCGGATGAGCGTCGCCTGCTCCTGCAGGACTGGAACGACACGGCGGTCGAGGTCGAGGCGCCGTCGTTGACGTTGCCGGGGTTGTTCGCGGCGCAGGTTGCGCGGACGCCGGATGCGGTGGCAGTGGTGACCGACGGCCTCGAGCTGACGTATGCGCAGCTGGATGCGCGGGCGAATGCTGTGGCGCGGCGGCTGGTTGAGCACGGCGTGCGTGCGGAGTCGGGTGTCGCGGTGCTGATGGAGCGCTCGGCGGATCTGGTGGTGGCGCTGCTGGGTGTGGTGAAGGCGGGTGGGTGCTATGTGCCGCTGGACAGCCGTTACCCGTTGGCGCATCGGCAGGCGATCGTGTCCGAGACGGGCGCGAAGGTGGTGCTCACCGATGCTGGACTGCGGAAGCAGGCCGAGGAGTTGGGTCTGACCATGCTGATGGTCGACGCGACGACTGCCGAGCCGGTCGACGTTTTGTGCTCCGCGCGCCAGTTGGCGTATGTGATGTACACCTCCGGCTCGACCGGTCGTCCCAAGGGCGTGGCGGTGACGCATGCGGACGTGGCGGCGCTGGCGTGGGACCGGCGGTTCGCGGGCGCGGAATTGGAGCGGGTGCTGCTGCACTCGCCGCACTCCTTCGACGCGTCGACCATGGAGCTGTGGGTCCCGCTGCTGACCGGCAACCGGGTGGTCGTGGCGCCGGCCGGTGCCCTGACGGCCGCCTCGCTGGCCGAGGTGGTGGCCGAGCACGGGGTGACCTGGCTCTTCCTGACCATCGGTCTGTTCAACCTGTTCGCCGAACAGGACCCGGCCTGCTTCGCGGGCCTGCGCGAGGTGTGGACCGGCGGTGACGTGGTCTCCCGGGTCCTGGTGGACCGAGTCCGTTCCGCCTGCCCGGGCACCGTCGTGATGAATGTCTACGGGCCGACCGAGGCCACCACGTTCGCCACCGCGCACACCGCGGTGGACGGGGAGGGCGCGCTGCCGATCGGGCGCCCGCTCGACAACATGCGCGCCTACGTGCTGGACGCCGCGCTGCGCCCGGTGCCGGTGGGTGTGGCTGGTGAGCTGTACGTGGCGGGTGCGGGGCTGGCGCGTGGGTACGTGACGCGCCCGGAGCTGACGGCCGAGCGGTTCGTCGCCGATCCGTACGGGCCGGCGGGTGGCCGGCTGTACCGCACCGGAGACCTGGCGCGGTGGAACGCCGACGGCGAGCTGGTGTATGCGGGTCGTGCGGACGAGCAGGTGAAGATCCGCGGTTTCCGGATCGAGCCGGGTGAGGTGCAGGCCGTCCTGGCTGCTCACCCGGGCCTGGAGCAGGCCGTGGTGGTGGTGCGTGAGGACGTGCCACGCGACAAGCGCCTGGTCGCGTACGTCGTGGCGGACGGCGACAGTGCCGAACTCGTGTCATCCGTCCGTGAATTCGTCGCTGAGCGGTTGCCGGCCTACATGGTGCCGTCGGCGGTCGTGTTGCTGGACGCGCTGCCACTGACCGTGAACGGCAAGCTGGACCGCAAGGCCTTGCCCGCACCGGAGTATGCGGCGGGAGCAGGTCGGGCGCCGGCGACGGTGCAGGAGGAGCTTCTGTGCCAGGCGTTCGCCGAGGTCCTGGGACTCGATCGAGTCGGTGTCGATGACGACTTCTTCGCCCTGGGCGGTCACTCGCTCCTTGTGGTTTCGCTGGTGGCCAACCTCCGTGCGCGGGGTGTATCCGTCTCGGTGAAGGCCCTGTTCCAGACGCCGACGCCGGCCGGGCTGGCCGGCGCTGCCGGGTCGGTCCAGGTGGTGGTTCCGCCGAACCTGATACCTGAGGGAGCCGTCGAGATCACGCCGGAGATGCTGCCGCTGGTGGAGCTGACCGAGGCGGAGATCGAGCGGATCGTGGCGGAGGTCGAGGGCGGTGCGGCCAATGTGGCGGATGTCTACCCGCTGGCCCCGCTCCAGGAGGGCATGCTCTTCCACCACCTGATGGCGAACCGGGACGCCGGGACGGATGTCTACGTACTGCCGTCGGTGTTGGGATTCGACTCGCGGGAGCGCGTGGACGAGTTCCTGGCGGCACTGCAGCGGGTGATCGACCGGCATGACATCTGTCGCACGGCGTTCGTGTGGGAGGGCCTGGCCGAGCCGGTGCAGGTGGTGTCGCG
Organism: Streptomyces sp. NPDC030798; assembly: GCF_055572275.1. Taxonomy (NCBI): domain Bacteria; kingdom Bacillati; phylum Actinomycetota; class Actinomycetes; order Kitasatosporales; family Streptomycetaceae; genus Streptomyces; species Streptomyces sp. NPDC030798. The sequence continues at coordinate 7,483 of NZ_JBVIDR010000006.1, forward strand.
CCGGGTGGAGCTGCCGGTCCAGGAGGTTGTGCTGGACCCGCAGGGCCCCGACCCGGTGGAGCAGTTGAGGGCTATTGCCGGGTCGTGGATGGATCTGACCCGGGCGCCCCTGATGACGGTCCACATCGCGGCGGAGCCCGGCGGTGACCGCTGGCTGGCACTGCTGCGAACCCACCACATGGTGCAGGACCACACCTCGCTGGATGTGCTGTTCGGGGAGGTGCGGGCGTTCATGTCCGGCCGTGCCGACACGTTGCCGGAGCCGTTGCCGTTCCGCGACTTCGTGGCGCAGGCCCGCCTCGGTATGCCACGCGAGGAGCACGAGCGGTACTTCGCCGAGCTGCTCGGCGACGTCACCGAGACGACGGCGCCCTTCGGTGTGCTGGATCTGCATGGTGACGGCACCGCCGTGGTGCGCTGCCAGGTTCCCCTCGATGCCGAGGTGGCCGGCCGGGTGCGTGAGGTGGCGCGGCGGCAGGGCGTGAGTGCGGCGACGGTGTTCCACCTGGCGTGGGCGCGGGTGCTGGCTGCGGTGAGCGGTCGTGAGGATGTCGTGTTCGGTACGGTGCTGTTCGGCCGGATGAACGCGGGCGCCGGTTCGGACCGGGTGCCGGGTCTGTTCATGAACACCCTGCCGGTGCGCGTGCGGGTGGACTCGCAGAGTGCGGGTGAGGCGCTGGACGGCATGCGGGGCCAGTTGGCCGAGCTGCTGGTGCACGAGCACGCGCCGCTTTCGCTGGCGCAGCAGGCGAGCGGGATGACGGGCAGCAGCCCGCTGTTCACCTCGATCCTCAACTACCGCCACGGCCAGGCACCGGCGGCGGGGACCGGTCCCCGCCTTGAGGGCGTCGGGGTGCTGACCGTGAGCGACCACACCAACTACCCCGTGAGCGTGTCCGTCGACGACCTCGGGAGTGGCTTCAGCCTGATCGTCGAAGCGGTGGCACCGGCCGATGCGGAGCGGATCTGCGCGCTGTTGCAGGCCGCCGTCACGAACCTGACGGCCGTCTTGGAGGAGGCTCCGCAGTCGCGGTTCGCGGCGGTGGGGGTGCTGGGTGAGGCCGAGCGCCGTCAGGTCGTCGAGGAGTGGAACGACACGGCCGTCGAGGTGGCGTCGTCGACGTTGCCGGGGTTGTTCGCCGGGCAGGTGGCGCGGACGCCGGATGCGGTGGCGCTGGTGTCCGAGGGCGTCGAGGTGTCGTACGCGGAGTTGGACGCGCAGGCGAACCGGCTGGCGCGGTTGCTGATCGGCCGGGGTGTGGGGCCCGAGTCGGTGGTCGCGGTGGTGATGGAGCGCGGCGTGGACCTGGTGGTGTCGCTGCTGGCGGTGGTGAAGGCCGGTGGTGCGTATCTGCCGGTGGATCCGGAGTATCCGGTGGACCGGATCGCCTATGTGCTGGAGGATGCCGCGCCGGTGTGTGTCCTGACGACGGAGCAGTGCGCACGGGTGCTGCCGGACTCGGTTGACGGGCCGGTGCTGGTGCTGGACTCCGCCGAACTGCGCGCCGAGGGCTCGGGCTTCGAGGAGGTGCAGCTGACGGATGCCGATCTGGTTGCGCCGCTGCTGCCGGCCCATCCGGTGTATGTGATTCACACGTCAGGTTCGACCGGGCGTCCCAAGGGGGTCGTGGTCACTCACCAGGCGCTGGTGAACCATTTGCGGGCGGCCGGGCAGCGGGTTCCGTTGGGGGTTGGCGACCGTCTGCTGGCTGTGACGACGGTGTCCTTTGACATCGCGGCGCTGGAGTTGTTCCTGCCGTTGGTGTGCGGGGCGGCTGTGGTGCTTGCCGAGCGGGAGACCGTACGTGATGCGGCGGCGTTGCGGAAGTTGGTCGTCGCGGGCGGGGTGACTGCTGTTCAGGCCGTTCCGTCGCTGTGGCGGGCTCTGCTGTCCGGTGAGGCTGACTGGGCGCGCGGGGTGCGGGTGCTGGTGGGCGGTGAGGCGCTGCCCGAGGAGTTGGCGGGCCGGCTGCGGGAGCTGGGCCTGTGGGCGGTGAACCTGTACGGTCCGACGGAGGCCACGGTCTGGGCGACCTCGGCAGAGGTCGGCGAGGGTCCGGTGACCATCGGGCGTCCGTTCGCCAACATGCGTGCCTACGTGCTGGATGGGTTCCTGCAGCCGGTCCCGGCAGGTGTGGCGGGCGAGTTGTATCTGGCGGGTGCGCAGTTGGCTCGGGGGTACCTGGGCCGTCCTGGGCTGAGTGCTGAGCGGTTCACTGCCGCGCCGTTCGGGCCGACGGGTGAGCGGATGTACCGCACCGGCGACCTGGCCCGCTGGCGCGAGGACGGGACGCTGGAGTGCCTGGGCAGGGTCGACACGCAGGTCAAGGTGCGTGGCTTCCGGATCGAACTGGGTGAGATCGAGGCTGCGCTGGAGCGTCACGAGCTGGTGGCGCAGGCGGCGGTGACGGTCAACGGGAGCGGTGCGGAGGACCACCGGCTTGCCGGCTACGTCGTGCCCCGGGCCGGGGTGCAGGTGGATGCGGCGGACCTGCGGGCCCACCTCGCCCGGAGCCTGCCGGAGTACATGGTTCCGTCGGCTGTGGTGGTGTTGGAGGAGTTGCCGCTGACGGCGAACGGCAAGGTGGACCGCAAGGCCCTGCCCGCCCCGGACTATACGGAGCTGGTGGGTGGGGGCCGGGGTCCGGTGACGCTGCAGGAGGAGTTGCTGTGCCAGGCGTTCGCGCAGGTGTTGCGGCTGCCCGCGGTCGGTGTGGACGATGACTTCTTCCTGCTGGGTGGTCATTCGCTGCTGGCGATGAAGCTGATAATCCGGGTGCGCGCGGTGCTGGGCGTGGAGTTGCCCCTGCGAATGCTGTACGACCGTCCGACGCCGGCCGCGGTCGCGGCGTGGATGGGCGAGGCCGGCGCGGGCCGTGCGGCGTTGGTGCCGGTGGTGCGTCCGGAGCGGGTGCCGCTGTCGTTCGCACAGCGTCGGCTGTGGTTCCTGGGGCAGTTGGAGGGGCCGAGCGCGACGTACAACATCCCGATGGCGCTGCGGCTGACCGGGGAGTTGAACCGTGAGGCCATGGCTGAGGCGCTGCGGGACGTGATCGGGCGGCACGAGGTGCTGCGCACGGTCCTGCCGGTGGCGGACGGTGAGCCCTTCCAGCGGGTGCTGTCGCTGGAGGAGTGCGGCTTCGAGCTGTCGGTGGTCGAGGTGGCGACGCAGGAGCTGGATGCGGCGGTGACGGAGGCGGTCGGGTATGCGTTCGACCTGACGTCGGAGATCCCGCTTCGGGCGACGCTGCTCGCGCTCGGCGAGGCCGAGCACGTGCTGGTGGTGGTGGTGCACCACATCGCCGGGGACGGCTGGTCGACGGCGCCGTTGGCGCGGGACCTGTCGGTGGCGTATGCGGCACGGGTCGCGGGTCGGGTGCCGAAGTGGCAGCCGCTGCCGGTGCAGTACGCGGATTATGCGTTGTGGCAGCGGGAGTTGCTCGGGGGCGAGGACGATCCGGGCAGTGTGCTGTCCGGGCAGGTGGCGTACTGGCGTGAGGCGTTGGCCGGGGTCCCGGAGGAACTCGCCCTGCCCACTGACCTGGCGCGGCCCGCGGCACCCACCTACCGCGGTCACACAGTGGGGCTGGAGATCCCCGCAGGGCTGCACGAGGCCCTGCTGTCGGTGGCCCGGGAGCAGGGGGCGACCTTGTACATGGTGCTGCAGGCGGCGTTGGCGGTCACCCTGAACCGGATCGGTGCGGGCACGGACATCCCGATCGGTGCGGCGATCGCCGGGCGCACCGATGAGGCGCTCAACGAGCTGGTCGGGTTCTTCGTCAACACGTTGGTGATCCGTACCGACCTGTCCGGTGACCCGACCTTCGGTGAGGTGGTCGAGCGGGTCCGGGAGACGGGCCTGCGCGCGTACGAGAACCAGGACGTGCCGTTCGAGCGGTTGGTGGAGGAGTTGGCGCCGACCCGGTCGCTGGCCCGTCAATCGCTGTTCCAGGTCATGCTCACCTTGCAGAACACCGCCACGGCCTCCGGCAATGGCCGGTCCGAGCTGGAGCTGCTGGAGCTGCCGGGGCTGCGGGTCGGACGGCAGGCCGCCGGAACGGGGGTGGCGAAGTTCGACCTGAGCATGTCGCTCGGGGAGACCTTCGACGCCCAGGGCGCTCCGGCGGGTCTGCGTGGTGTCATGGTTGCGGCAGCCGACTTGTTCGACGCGGACACGGCCGAGCGGATCGCGGTCTGGCTGGTTCGCGTCCTTGAGACGGTCACGGCCGACCCGCGGACCCGGCTTGCGTCGGTGGCCGTGCTGGGTGAGGACGAGCGGGAGCGGATCCTGACGCGCGGGCGAACCGCGCGTCAGGTGCAGACCGTGCTGGCCACGCAGCCCGGCTTGGCTCAGCTGGCGGTCATCGAGCGCGAGCACGATGCGGACGACGGCCAGGCATCCCGGCCGGGAGGCGGCGGGAGCCTGGTCGCCTATGTCGTACCCGCCGACTCCGGCGCTGATCACGCAGCGTTGGCGGACGCGGTGCGGCAGTTCGCCGGCGACCGCCTGGCGGAGCAGCTGGTGCCCTCCGCGGTCGTGGTCATGGACACACTGCCGCTGACGTCGGACGGGGCGCTGGATCTCGCGGCCCTGCCCGCACCGGACGACTCCGGCACCGCGGATGAGGACGTCCCAGTGAGCCGTGGTCCGGCAACGGTGCAGGAGGAAGTCCTGTGCGCCGCGTTCGCACACGCCCTGGGTCTGGAGAGCGTCGGCGTCGAGGACAACTTCTTCGCCCTGGGGGGCCACTCCCTGCTTGCGGTGTCGCTGGTGGAGTACCTGCGGGTCCGGGGTGTGTCGATCTCCATCCGCACCCTGCTGCGCAACCCCACGCCGGCCGAGCTGGCCGGCGCTGCCGGGCCGGTCCAGGCGGTGGTTCCGCCGAACCTGATACCTGAGGGTGCCGTCGAGATCACGCCGGAGATGCTGCCGCTGGTGGAGCTCACCGAGGCGGAGATCGAGTTGGTCGTGGCCACGGTCGAGGGTGGTGCGGCCAATGTGGCGGATGTCTACCCGCTGGCCCCGCTCCAGGAGGGCCTGCTCTTCCATCACATGATGGCGGATCAGGGCGATCAGGCGGATGTCTACATGCGGCCGTCGGTGTTGGGATTCGACTCGCGGGAGCGGGTGGACGCGTTCCTGGACGCGCTGCGGGAGGTGATCGACCGGCACGACGTCTACCGCACGGCGTTCGTGTGGGAGGGCCTGGCCGAGCCGGTGCAGGTGGTGTTGCGTCGGGTGGGGCTGCCGGTCCAGGAGATCGTGCTGGACCCGCAGGGCCCCGACCCGGTGGAGCAGTTGCTGGCGATCGGCGGGTCGTGGATGGATCTGACCCGGGCGCCCCTGATGACGGTCCACATCGCGGCGGAGCCCGGCGGTGACCGCTGGCTGGCACTGCTGCGCATGCACCACCTGGTGGGGGACCACACCTCACGGGACGTGCTGCTCGAGGAGCTTCGGGCGTTCATGTCCGGCCGTGCCGACACATTGCCGGAGCCGTTGCCGTTCCGCGACTTCGTGGCGCAGGCCCGCCTGGGCGTCCCGCGGGAGGAGCACGAGCGGTACTTCGCCGAGCTGCTCGGGGACGTCACCGAGACGACGGCGCCGTTCGGGCTGCTGGATGTGCATGGTGACGGCACCGCCGCGATGCACTGCCAGGTTCCCCTCGATGCCGAGGTGGCCGGCCGGGTCCGTGAGGTGGCGCGACGGCAGGACGTGAGTGCGGCGACGGTGTTCCACCTGGCGTGGGCGCGGGTGCTGGCATCGCTGTCGGGCCGTGACGATGTGGTCTTCGGTACCGTGCTGTTCGGCCGGATGAACGCGGGCGCCGGTTCGGACCGGGTGCCGGGTCTGTTCATGAACACCCTGCCGGTGCGCGTGCGGGTGGACTCGCAGAGTGCGGGTGAGGCGCTGGACGGCATGCGGGGCCAGTTGGCCGAGCTGCTGGTGCACGAACACGCGCCGCTGTCGCTGGCGCAGCAGGCGAGCGGGGTCACGGGCGGTAGCCCGCTGTTCACCTCGATCTTCAACTACCGGCACAGCGAGGCCGCTGCACAGGGCAGTGGCCCCGGCCTTGAGGGCGTCGGAGTGCTGGCCGCGAGCGACCCCACCAACTACCCCGTGAGCGTGGCCGTCGACGACATGGGCAGTGGCTTCTTCCTGACCGCCAAAGCGGTGGCACCGGTCGATGCGGAGCGGATCTGCGCGCTGTTGCAGGCCGCCGTCACGAACCTGACTGCCGCTTTGGAGGAGGCTCCGCAGTCGCGGTTGTCGGCGGTGAGGGTGCTGGGTGAGGCCCAGCGCCGTCAGGTCGTCGAGGAGTGGAACGACACGGCGGTCGAGGTGGCGTCGTCGACGCTGCCGGGGTTGTTCGAGGAGCGGGTGAGGCTGGCTCCGGCTGCGGTGGCGGTGGTGGCGGACGGCGTCGAGGTGTCGTACGCGGAGCTGGATGCGCGGGCGAACCGGCTGGCGCGTCATCTGATCGGTGTGGGGGTGGGGCCGGAGTCGGTAGTGGCCGTCTGCCTGGAGCGCGGTGTGGACCTGATGGTCTCGTTGCTCGCGGTGGCGAAGGCGGGCGGCGCGTACATGCCGGTGGATCCGGAGTATCCGGCGGAGCGGATCGCGTACATGGTGCGGGACGCCGCTTCGGTGCTGGCTGTTGCGAGCCGGGCTACGGCCGGGGGACTGGCGGGGTCGGTGCCGGTGGTGGTCCTGGACGATGCCGTGACGGTTGCGGAGCTGGCCGGGTTGTCGGGTGAGGGCGTGACGGATGCAGAGCGCCGGGTGCCGTTGCTTGCGGCGCATCCGGCGTATGTGATCTACACGTCGGGGTCGACCGGGCGTCCCAAGGGTGTGCTGGTGTCGCATGCGGGCGTGGCGCACCAGGTGGCGGGTCATGTGCGGTGGTTGGCAGTCGGTGCTGGTTCGCGGGTGGGGCAGTTCGCCTCGGCAGGCTTCGACACCTTCGGGTGGGAGTGGTTCATGGCCCTGCTGACGGGTGCCGCGCTGGTGGTCATTCCGCAGGACCGGAGGCTGGGCGAGGCGTTGCCGGTGTTCCTGGCGGAGCAGGGAGTGACGCATGTGACGTTGCCGCCGGCGGTGTTGGCGACGCTGGACGCGGGTTCGGTGGATCGTGGCGTGGTGGTGGTCACGGCGGGTGAGGCGTGTCCGCCGGACGTGATGGCGCGCTGGGCCGAGGGCCGCAGGATGTTCAACTCCTACGGCCCGACGGAGACGACGGTGGATGCCACGTTGTGGCGGTGCGATCCGGCGTCGTCGATGGTGGCGATCGGCACACCGGTGGTCAACACCCGGGTGTACGTGCTGGACGAGTCTCTGCAGCCCGTACCGGTCGGTGTGGCAGGCGAGTTGTACGTTGCTGGTGCGGGACTGGCCCGCGGCTACCTGGGACGTCCCGGTTTGACGGCTGAGCGGTTCGTGGCGAACCCGTTCGGTGCGCCGGGCGAGCGGTTCTACCGCACGGGTGACCGGGCGCGGTGGAACGCCGACGGTGAGCTGGTGTTCGCGGGTCGTGCGGACGAGCAGGTGAAGATCCGTGGTTTCCGGATCGAGCCGGGTGAGGTCGAGTCGGTGGTGGTCGGGCACCCGCAGGTCGCCCAGGCGGCGGTGGTGGTGCGTGAGGACGTGCCGGGTGACAAGCGTCTGGTGGCCTACGTGGTGCCGGCCGTTGAGGGTTCGGGCGAGGAACTGACTGCCGGGGTGGCTGCGTTCGCGGCCGAGTGGTTGCCGCAGTACATGGTCCCGGCCGCGGTCGTGGTCATGGACGCGCTGCCGCTGACCGTCAACGGCAAGCTGGACCGCAAGGCCCTGCCCGCCCCCGACCTGGGCCCTGCGGCCGCACACCGGCCCCCGACCACGCCTCGCGAACAGCAGCTCTGCGAGGCGTTCGCGCAGGTGCTGGGGATTGCATCGGTCGGGCTCGACGACGACTTCTTCGCCCTGGGCGGTCACTCGCTGCTGGCGGTGCGACTGGTCAGCCGGATCCGGAAAGCACTCAACGTGGAACTGCCCATCCAGGCCCTCTTCGAGGCACCGACGGTCGCCGGTGTGGCAAAGCGGCTCGAATCGGCGAACAAGAAGGCACGGCCCGCGTTCCGGGCAATGCGCGGGAACAAGGAGTCCTGAACGATGATCCCGGTTTCCTTCGCCCAGCAGCGGCTCTGGTTCCTGAACGAGCTGGAGGGCCCGAACGCCACCTACAACATCCCGCAGGGCCTGCGGCTCACCGGCACCCTCGACATCGCGGCGCTGGACGGCGCCCTGCGCGACGTGGTGACCCGCCACGAGGTGCTGAGGACAGTGTTCCCGGCGGTCGACGGGCAGCCCTGGCAGAACATCCGGGACGCCGAGTCGGTGGGCTCGCTGCTGACCGTGGTCGACGCCACCGCCATGACCGAGACGGAGTTGACCGCCGCACTGGCCGACGCCGCTTGCTGCGTCTTCCGCCTCGCCGAGGAACTCCCGCTGCGAGCCTGGCTGTTCTCGCGCGGCGAGGCCGAGCACGTGCTGCTGCTGGTGGTGCACCACATCGCCGGTGACGGCTGGTCGATGGGCCCGCTCGCCCGTGACGTATCCAGTGCCTACCGGGCCCGCCTGGTCGGCACCGCGCCCGACTGGGACGAACTGCCCGGCCAGTACGCCGACTACGCGCTCTGGCAGCGCGAGCTGCTCGGCGAGGAGGACGACCCGGAGAGTCTGCTCAACGAGCAACTGGCCTACTGGCGGAAGGCGCTGGCCGAGCTGCCCGAGGAGCTCGCGCTGCCCTTCGATCGGCCCCGCCCGCCCGTGGCCAGCCACCGCGGCGGCACCGTGGAGTTCCAGGTCCCCGCTGAACTCCACCGGGGGATCACCGAACTGGCCCGCGCCAAGGGCTGCACCCCGTTCATGGTGCTGCAGGCGGCGCTCGCCGTGCTGCTGTCCGGGTTCGGCGCCGGCACCGACATTCCGATCGGCACCGCGGTCGCCGGCCGGATGGACGAGGGCCTCAACGACCTGGTGGGCTTCTTCGTCAACACCCTGGTGCTGCGCACCGACGTGGCCGGCGCGCCGAGCTTCGTCGAGCTGCTGGAGCGGGTGCGTGAGAGCAGCCTGCGCGCGTTCGAGCATCAGGATGTGCCGTTCGAGCGGCTGGTGGAGGAGTTGTCGCCGGTCCGGTCGATGGCCCGTCACCCACTCTTCCAGGTGATGCTCTCCCTGCAGAACAACGCCCAGCCCGTGCTGGACCTCCCGGGACTCACCGCCAAGTCGGTGGCCGGCAGGCCGGCCCCGGCCAAGTTCGACCTCAACTTCACCTTCAGCGAGAAGTCCGGCACGGCCGGCGCCCCCGCCGGCCTGACGGCCAGCGTCGTCTTCGCCCGGGACCTGTTCGACGAGCACACCGCCGAGCGGATCGGCAACGGCTTCGTCCGGGTACTGCGGGAGCTGCTGGCGGCACCGGAACGCCCGATCATTGACGTCGAGTTGCTGGCCGAGGAGGAGCGCGAGCTCGTCCTGACGGGCTGGAACGACACGGCGGTCGAGGTCGAGGCGGCGTCGTTGACGTTGCCGGGGTTGTTCGCGGCGCAGGTTGAGCGGACGCCGGATGCGGTGGCGGTCGTGTCCGAGGGTGTCGAGCTGACGTATGCGGAGCTGGATGCGCGGGCGAATGCTGTGGCGCGGCGGCTGGTTGAGCACGGCGTGCGCGCGGAGTCGGGTGTCGCGGTGCTGATGGAGCGCTCGACGGATCTGGTGGTGGCGCTGCTGGGTGTGGTGAAGGCGGGCGGGTGCTATGTGCCGCTGGACAGCCGTTACCCGTTGGCGCATCGGCAGGCGATCGTGTCCGAGACGGGCGCGAAGGTGGTGCTCACCGATGCTGGACTGCGGGAGCAGGCCGAGGAGTTGGGCCTGACCATGCTGACGGTCGACGCGACGACTGCCGAGCCGGTCGACGTTTCGTGCTCCGCGCGCCAGTTGGCGTATGTGATGTACACCTCCGGCTCGACCGGTCGCCCCAAGGGCGTGGCGGTGACGCATGCGGACGTGGCGGCGCTGGCGCGGGACCGGCGGTTCGCGGGCGCGGCGATGGAGCGGGTGCTGCTGCACTCGCCGCACTCCTTCGACGCGTCGACCATGGAGCTGTGGGTCCCGCTGCTGACCGGCAACCGGGTGGTCGTGATGCCGGCCGGTGATGTCACGGCGGTCTCGCTCGCCGAGGTGGTCTCCTCGTTCGGGGTCACGGCGCTGTGGCTGACAGCGGGGCTGTTCGCCGTGGTGGTGGAGAAGGACCCGGGGTGTCTGGCCGGGGTGCGTGAGGTGTGGGCCGGTGGTGACGTGCTGTCGCCGGTGGCCGTTGCCCGGGTGCGGGCGGCCTGCCCGGACATCGTGGTGGTGAACGGGTACGGGCCGACCGAGGCCACCACGTTCGCTGCCACGCACACCGCGGTCGACGGGGAGGGCGCGCTGCCGATCGGGCGCCCGCTCGACAACATGCGCGCCTACGTGCTGGACGCCGCGCTGCGCCCGGTGCCGGTGGGTGTGGCTGGTGAGCTGTATGTGGCGGGCGCGGGGCTGGCCCGCGGTTACCTGGGACGTCCCGGTTTGACGGCCGAGCGGTTCGTGGCCGATCCGTACGGGCCGGCGGGTGGCCGGCTGTACCGCACGGGTGACCGGGCGCGGTGGAACGCCGACGGTGAGCTGGTGTTCGCGGGTCGTGCGGACGAGCAGGTGAAGATCCGTGGTTTCCGGATCGAGCCGGGTGAGGTCGAGTCGGTGGTGGTCGGGCACCCGCAGGTCGCGCGGGCGGCGGTGGTGGTGCGTGAGGACGTGCCGGGTGACAAGCGTCTGGTGGCCTATGTGGTGCCGGCCGTTGAGGGTTCGGGCGAGGAACTGGCTGCCGGGGTGGCTGCGTTCGCGGCCGAGTGGTTGCCGCAGTACATGGTCCCGGCCGCGGTCGTGGTCATGGACGCGCTGCCGCTGACCGTCAACGGCAAGGTGGACCGCAAGGCCCTGCCCGCTCCGGACTACACGGGTCTGGCCGGCGCGGGCCGGGCACCGGCGACGGTGCAGGAGGAGCTGCTGTGCCAGGCGTTCGCGCAGGTGCTGGGACTTGACCGGGTCGGTGTGGAGGATGACTTCTTCGCGCTGGGTGGTCATTCGCTGTTGGCGATGCGGTTGGTGAGCCGGGTGCGTGCGGTGCTGAGTGTGGAGCTGCCGTTGCGGGTGCTGTTCGAGCGTCCGACGCCGGCCGCGGTCGCGGCGTGGATGGGTGAGGCCGGCGCGGGCCGTGCGGCGTTGCAGCCGGTGGTGCGTCCGGAGCGGGTGCCGCTGTCCTTCGCGCAGCGTCGGCTGTGGTTCCTGGGGCAGTTGGAGGGTCCGAGTGCGACCTACAACATTCCGATGGCGCTGCGGCTGACCGGGGAGTTGGACCGGGAGGCCCTGGCGGAGGCGCTGCGGGACGTGATCGGGCGGCACGAGGTGCTGCGCACGGTGTTCCCGGTGGTGGATGGTGGGCCGTTCCAGCGGGTGCTGTCGCTGGAGGAGTGCGGCTTCGAGATGCCGGTCGTGGTGGTCGAGCCGGACGGGCTGGATGCGGCGGTGGCCGAGGCCTCTGGCCACCTGTTTGATCTGGCCGTGCAGATTCCGCTGAGGGCGACGGTGTTCGCGGTGGCACCGCAGGAGCATGTGCTGGTGGTGCTGGTGCACCACATCGCCAGTGACGGCTGGTCGACCGGTGCGCTGGCGCGGGACATCTCCATGGCGTACACCGCTCGGCTGGAGGGCCGGATGCCCGACTGGGCGGCGCTGCCGGTGCAGTACGCGGACTATGCGTTGTGGCAGCGGGAGGTGCTCGGGCGGGAGGACGATCCGGGCAGTGTGCTGTCCGGACAGGTGGCGTACTGGCGCGAGGCGCTGGCGGGGGTGCCGGAGGAGTTGGAGCTGCCGGTGGACCGCCAACGCCCGGCGACGGCTTCACACCGCGGTGAGAGTGTGGAGCTGGCCGTCTCCGCGCAGACGCACCAGCGACTGGCGGCGCTGGCCCGGGAGCGGGGGGCGACCCTGTTCATGGTGCTGCAGGCGGCCTTGGCGGTCACCCTGAACCGGATCGGCGCGGGCACGGACATCCCGATCGGTTCCGCGATCGCCGGGCGCACCGATGAGGCGCTCAACAACCTGGTCGGGTTCTTCGTCAACACCCTGGTGATCCGGACCGACCTGTCCGGTGACCCGACCTTCGACGAGGTGCTGGAGCGGGTGCGGGAGACCAGCCTGCGCGCGTTCGATCATCAGGATGTGCCGTTCGAGAAGCTCGTGGAGGAGCTGTCGCCGGTCCGGTCGATGGCGCGTCACCCGCTCTTCCAGGTCATGCTCACGGTGCAGAACACGGCTTCGGCGGCGTTGGAGTTGCCTGGGCTGCGGCTTGGGGCGCTTGCCGCGGGTGCACCGGCCGCGAAGTTCGACCTGGAAGTGAGTGTGGGGGAGGTCTTTGACGCGCAGGGCAAGCCGGCGGGCGTCCGGGGGAGGTTGATCGCGGCTGCGGATCTGTTCGATGCGGGGACGGCGGAGCGTTTCGCGGGTTGGCTGCTGCGGGTCGTCGAGACGGTTGTCGCCGAGCCGCAGACGCGACTGTCGGCGGTGGATGTGCTGGGGGCGGATGAGCGCCGCCTGCTCCTGGAGGAGTGGAACGACACGGCGGTCGAGGTCGAGGTGGCGTCGTTGACGTTGCCGGGGTTGTTCGCGGCGCAGGTTGAGCGGACGCCGGATGCGGTGGCGGTCGTGTCCGAGGGTGTCGAGCTGTCGTATGCGGAGTTGGACGCGCGGGCGAACCGGTTGGCGCACTACCTGCGGTTGCAGGGTGTGGGTGCGGAGTCGTTGGTGGGGTTGTGTCTGCCGCGTGGTGTGGAGATGGTCGTCGCGGTGGTGGGGGTGTGGAAGGCAGGGGCGGCATATGTGCCGTTGGATCCCGAGTATCCGGCGGAGCGGTTGGCGTTCATGCTGCGGGACAGCGATGCGTCGGTGCTGGTGAGTGTGAAGGAGGTGCTGGACGAGCTGTCGGTGGGGCCGGTTCGCGCGATCGCGGTGGATGAGCCGTTGGTGGTGGGGGCTCTGGCGGAGCAGCCCGTGACGGCTCCTGAGATCGAGGTGAGACCTGGGCAGTTGGCGTATGTGATCTATACGTCGGGGTCGACGGGGCGGCCGAAGGGTGTGGCGGTCACGCATGGTGGGCTGGCGAACTATGTGCGGTGGGCGGTTGGGGCGTATGGGATGGAGGGGGGTGGTGGTGCGCCGTTGCATTCGTCGTTGTCGTTCGATTTGACGGTGACGAGTGTGGTGGTGCCGTTGCTGTCGGGATCGGCGGTGGTGGCGAGTATGGCTGGTGGTGCGGAAGGTCTGGCTGAACTGCTCCGTTCCCGGGGTGGGTTCGGGCTGGTGAAGGCGGTCCCGGGCCATCTGCCGCTGCTGGCAGAGTTGGTGTCGGACGAGCAGGCTGCGGATTCGACGCGTCGTCTGGTGGTGGGCGGTGAGGCGCTGCACGGAGCGCATGTGCGGGCGTGGTTGGCGCGGGCTCCGGGTTCGGTGGTGGTGAACGAGTACGGGCCGACCGAGACGGTGGTGGGTTGCTGCGTCCTCGAGCTCACCGCGGGCCAGGACATTGGCGATACGGTGCCGATCGGTCGTCCGATCGCCAACACGCGTCTGTATGTGCTGGATGGGTTCCTGCAGCCGGTGCCGGTTGGTGTGGCGGGTGAGTTGTACATCGCGGGTGTGCAGTTGGCCCGCGGGTACCTGGGACGTCCCGGTTTGACGGCCGAGCGGTTCGTGGCCGATCCGTACGGGCCCGCGGGTGGCCGGCTGTACCGCACGGGTGACCGGGCGCGGTGGAACGCCGACGGTGAGCTGGTGTTCGCGGGTCGTGCGGACGAGCAGGTGAAGATCCGTGGTTTCCGGATCGAGCCGGGTGAGGTCGAGTCGGTGGTGGTCGGGCACCCGCAGGTCGCGCGGGCGGCGGTGGTGGTGCGTGAGGACGTGCCGGGTGACAAGCGTCTGGTGGCCTATGTGGTGCCGGCCGTTGAGGGTTCGGGCGAGGAACTGGCTGCCGGGGTGGCTGCGTTCGCGGCCGAGTGGTTGCCGCAGTACATGGTCCCGGCCGCGGTCGTGGTCATGGACGCGCTGCCGCTGACAGTCAACGGCAAGCTGGACCGCAAGGCCCTGCCCGCCCCGCAGTATGCCGTGAGTGCGAAGGCTCCCGACGGCGCCGGCTCGCTCAGTGCCCTCGAACAGACCATGTGCGAGGCGTTCGCGAAGGTGCTGGGGTTGGAGAGCGTCGGGCTCGACGACGACTTCTTCGCCCTGGGCGGCCACTCGCTGCTGGCGGTGTCGCTGGCGGAGGAGCTGCGGACGCGTGGTTTGTCGGTGACCGTGCGCGACCTGATCACCAACCCGACTGTGGCGCGGCTGCTCAGCAGGCTGTCCTTGTCGTCGATCAAGGACGCGCTCGGCGGCATGCTTTCCATCCGGTCGAGCGGCAGCAAGTCGCCGTTCTTCTTCGTGCATCCCGGAAGCGGGTCGAGCTGGTGCTACCTGCCGCTGGCCCGGTACATCCCGCAGGAGTATCCGCTCTACGGGCTGCAGGCCGACGGGCTCGACGGCACAAGTGAACTCGCAACCCGCGCCGTGGAGATGGCTGCGGCCTACATTGAGCAGATTCGTTCCGTGCAGCCGAACGGCCCCTACCATCTAATGGGTTACTCCTTCGGGGGGACGCTGGCGCATGAGATCGCGGTGCAACTTCAGGCTGCGGGTGAGCAGGTGGCCGCGCTCGTCATTCTGGACACCTTCCCGGCGGAGCAGGACACGGATCCCGCCGCGGTCGGCGAGGCATCCCGCAACGCCGGGGAGGCGGACCGGTCCGACGACCCGGCGAGCTCGTCGGCGTCCGACGAGAACGACGTGCGCGCCCAGAGACTCCGGGAGCTCCGGGCGGATATGGGCGCTGTCCTCGGCGGGATCTCGGACGAGGAGCTGAGCCGCGTCCTGCACGTCTTTGAGAACAACAGCCGGCTGCGGGTGGAGCACCGGACCGGTCGGTTCGACGGGAATGCCCTGGTGGTGGTCGCGGCGGAGGGCAAGGAGACCGATGTGCCGTGGGCGCAGCGGTGGGAACCGTACATCTCTGGGGAGATCACCGAGGTGAGCCTTCCCTTCGCACACGCCGACATGATGCGGCCTCACACGCTGGGCCAGGTGTGGGCCGCCGTCGAGGGGTGGCTGGGCTCGGGCCGGTCGTAGCGGTCTCCTCCGGGCGCAGCGGTAGGCACGCCGCCGGCGAAGGGAAGGGCCGTCATCCGCACCGCGGGTGGCGGCCGTCCCGTTTCCCCTTGCAGTCCTCACCGACAGGCGGCCGGTCATGGCCGGCGCGAAGCGAAAGGAGCTGACCCACAGGAGAGCGGGATGCCGGGAAGCCGGCCCGTCCCGTTCGGGAAGGGGCCGTCGGAAAAGGACCGACCCCACCGGGGCACCTCGTCGGCGGCCTATTCCACTCTGTGAGAGCCGGGGGTGAGATTCCCCTCGGCTACTCGGCGTGGGGCGCTGGTGCGGCAATGCCCCCGCGGTGGGCTTGGGCTCTGGTCCGGGACGAGCCTGGTCATGCCCGAGCCAGAGCCCAGGTCGCGGCCGTCGGACAGCGCGGGCTCGGGACCGGCGGGAACGCGGAAGCGCGGCGGCCGAGGCTGTGATACAGCCTCGGCCCCCGCGCTGTTGGTCGGAGAGCCCCCGGGGGGCGTCAGCGGGAGCTGAACGCCCCGGAGAGGGCCGGGATGTAGGTCGGAATCCGCCTCCAGACCTCCGGCGTGTAGAAGTGGCCGCCGGGCAGGACGTCGTGCCGGAAGTCACCGGTCGCGAGGTCCCGCCAGTACTCGCCGGCGTTGGGCTCGATCACCGTGTCCGTCTCGCCGGTCAGGACCTGCAGCGGCACACTGACCTTCGAGCCGGGAACGTAGTGGAAGGTGTCCCGGACCCGGATGTCGGCCCGCATCAGCTCGACCGCGAGTTCCCGCAGGTCCGGGTCGTTGACGACGTGCTCGGGCAGCATCCCGTGCATGGTCATCCAGCCGAGCAGCTGCTCGTCGCTGTCCTGCTGAGTCGGGGACCCGTCCTGGGCGGTCAGCCCGCGGTGGGCCGCGTTGGCGGAGGACACCACGAGCGCCTCGGCCGCGGGGCCGCCGAGCCGCTCGATGCGCACGGTGACGTCGAAGGCCATCCAGCCGCCCATGCTGTGACCGAGGAGCACATAGGGGCCCTCGGCCGCAGCGGAGAGCACGGCCTGGGTCGTGTCGTCGGCGAGGGCGTCCCAGGTCTGGGCGAAGTCCTCCATGAAGCGGCCTTCCCGGCCCGGGTAGCAGATGGCGGCGAGGTCGACGTCCGCCGGGAGCATGCCGCCCCACTGATGGTACTGCCCGGTGCCGCCGCCGCAGAAGCCGAGGCAGATCAGGGTGCGGGCGGCGTTCTCGGTTCGGCGGGATCGGACGACGATGAGGTCCTGGGCGGTAGCCATGGGCGGGAATCCTTGTGATGTGATGGGTCAGGAGGTCTCAGGTGCTGCGGCAAGCTTGGCCTCGACGTACCCGGCCAGTTCGCGCAACTGCGGGTGCTGGTACACCTCTTTGGTCCGCACGGTGAGGCCGAGCTCGCGCTTCAGCCGGCTGATGACGCGCAGCGCGACGAACGAGTGGCCGCCCAGGGCGAAGAAGTTGTCGTCGGCGCTGATCCGGTCCCGGCCCAGGACCTCCGACCAGACCTCGGCGAGCAACTCCTCGACCGTTCCCCGGGGCTCGACGAACTGCTCGGCGGGTGCCGCATGCGGCGCCGGCAGTGCCTCCCAGTCGACCTTGCCGTTGACGGTCAGCGGAATGGCGTCGACCGTCACGAAGACCGAAGGGACCATGAACTCGGGGAGCACTGCCGCGCAGTGGTCACGCAACTCCACGCCGGTCGGCGGCCCGTCGAGGACGCAGTAGGCCACCAACTTGTCACCGAGCGCGGAGTCCCGGTAGCCGGTGAGCACGGCGGTGGTCACCCGGGGGTGCGAGGAGACCGCGGCCTCGACCTCGCTGAGTTCGATCCGGTAGCCGCGGATCTTGACCTGGCGGTCGATCCGGCCGATGAAGTCCAGCGAACCGTCGGCTCGCAGGCGGACCTGGTCTCCGGTGCGGTACATCCTCCCTCCTTGCCCGCCGCCGGGCAGGAAGGACCCGTTGCCGTTCGCCGCGAACGGGTCGGCGACGAAGCGCTCGGCGGTCAGGGCCGGCCGGTTGAGGTAGCCCAGGGCCAGGCCCTCGCCTGCCAAGTACAGCTCGCCCGTCTCACCGGGAGCGGTCACCTGCCGGAGGTCGTCGCCGACCACGTACGCCCGGGTGCCCGGCAGCGGGTGGCCGATGTGCGCCCCCCCACCGGTGATCCAAGCACTGGTGGCGTCCACGGTGCACTCGGTCGGACCGTAGAGGTTCACCGCTTCGAGCAGCCCGTTCGCGGTCGCCTTGGACATCTCCTGCCAGGTCCGCTCCGGCACCGGCTCCCCGCCCATGAACAGACGCGGCAGCGGGCCGTCGGCACTGCTGTCCAGCAGGCAGGTCCGCACCAGCTCCCAGTGGGAGGGGGTGAGGTCGAGGTCCTGGATGCCGTACGCGTCGAGCAGGGCCCGGAGCTGGACGGGATCGGTGCGTTGGTCCTCGTCGAGGATGGCGATGGTGTCGCCGCGGCAGATCCGCGCCCACTGCTTCACCGAGGCATCGAAGGAGACACTGGCGTTCCAGCCGACGACCCGCGGCTCTTCGGCGTATACGCCGGCCCGCTCCAGGGCCGTGACCAGGTTTGCGACAGATCCCCGTCCGACCTGAACGCCCTTGGGCCGACCGGTTGAGCCCGAGGTGTAGATCACGTACGCCGGGTCGAGCGGATTGGCGGCCACCGGCTCCGAGCCGGCGGCTTCAGGGGCGCCGGTCGCGGAGTCCGGATCGACGACGTCGAGGCCGGATGCCCCCAGGACGTGGTCGGGGGCGCCCAGCAGTACCCGGATGTCGGCGTCCTTGGCCATGAACTCCAGGCGGTCCACCGGATAGCGGGGGTCCAGCGGGAGGTAGGCCGCACCCGCCCGCCACACCGCGAGCAGCGACACGACCAGCTGGGTGCTGCGCGGCAGGCTGACCCCGACCAGGTCGCCGGCGCCGATGCCACGGGTGGCCAGCGCGCCGGCGAGCTGTGCGGTCCGCCGGTCCAGCTCGGCGAAGGTGAGCTCACCGTCGGCGCCCCGTACGGCGATCCGGTCCGGTGCGTGCAGTGCGGTAGCACGGAAGCGTGCTACCAGGTCAACCGGCTTTTGGGCGAGGTCAGTCACGGGAACGGGCTCCTTGTGCACAGGAATGGGGCATGGCGCGGCCACCGGATCGACCCGGTCTGACGGCGTCGCTCAGGTTCAGGCGAACGCGGGCGCGGGCTCGACGGTCGGCCGGCACTCGGAGAGCTCGACCGGGTCGCCCATGGCCACCACGATCCTCCGGTCGCCGCGGAACGGATCCCGGCCGTGCGCGGTCAGGATGTTGTCGACCAGCATCACGTCGCCCGGCCGCCAGGTCTCGCGCACCGTGGCCGCGTCATAGGCCGCCTGGATGGCCTGGAGGTCCTCGTTGCTCAGCGCGGCCCCGTCACCGAACTCGGTGTTGAACGGAAGACCGTCGCGTCCGAACTCATCGACCAGCGCCTCCCGCAGGTCCTCTTCCAGCGCCCACTCGTTCCAGAAGAGCAGGTGGTTGAACCACACCTCCTCACCACTCGACGGGTGGGTGATGATGCCGGGACGGATCTGGCTCGTCTTCAGGGTGCCGTCGTCGTACCACTGGTGGCCGATGAGGTTGTCCGCGCAGTAGCGTGCGACCTCGTCCACGTCATCGGTGGCGAACGCGGTCTGCCAGTCTGTGGAAATGTGCTCGGAGTAGCTGCGCGAGAGTCGCCACCCGGCGGTCCGGATCTTCTGGATCACCTGATCGGGGAGCGCCTCGAGGACCTTTCGGCAGTCCGCGACGGGTGTCGCCCCGCCCTGCGACGGTGCGATCAGGCAGCCGAACAACAACCGGCCGGGGAAGGTCAGCGTGTAGCTGTTCTCGTTGTGCATCCGGATCGACTGGGCGGCCGGGAGGTCCGTCGAAGAGAAGACATCGTCGCCGAGCCGGCTGCGGGGAGTGGTCTTCTCCCGGTACGGCGTCCGCTCGCTGATGAGCATGTCTCGGATCTGTGCGAAGTCCTCGATGGTAGCCATCGGCAGACCACGCAGGTAGATCGCGCCGTATTCCCGCAGAGCCGCGGACAGTTGTGAACGGACATCCTCGAGCCACGCGCGGACCTGTGTCATCCCGGTGAGACCGGCGACCTGCGTTATGGCCGGCTTGCCGTCGACGACCTGCAATTCCAGCGTATGTGACATTGGATCAGGTCCTTCCATTTCCTTGGACCGGTTGTCGTCCCAATGGTAGGAGGATCGGTTGCGCCACGTTAAGGCGTTCAACTTCACACAGCGATTCCCAAGGCAATGTCACCGGGACCGTGGCAGGCAGGGCACCAGGCCCAGTTCGCGTATGAGCGAAGTGCTGCGGCCTTTTTTCAGCAAGGTGACTTCCATCTCCAGCTCACGGCCACATCGTTCGAGTTCCTTTTAGGCGCTCCCGCCCGTTCACCGTCAGGGGCCGGTTCCGCTGCTTCTGGTACTTCTTCACCCAGCCGCGGAGCATCTCCGAGTTCAGCTCAAGCTCCCGGGCGACTTCCTCGCGGAACTCCGGCGAGTACTTACTGGGTAGCGTCGATTCTTGCTCGTTGCCTTGTTCAGGACAACCCCATTGGTGGGTGCCTGTCCGGAAACTGCGTAACCCCTCAGAGCTCGAGGTCCTGATGTGGCGCGCCTGCTCGTCAAGCTCGATGCACGCGACCGGGTGCAGCTCGCCATCGCCACCCATGAGGCGAAGATCGTCCCGCCGCCCGAGTGACGCCCCGGTCGCCACCGACCGAACCGGGGAGCCCTGGTCGACCGGCTGCGGACCAGGGCTGCCGCGTTCTGCCCGGTGCTCTCAGCGCGACATGGCGACCAGGACCCGGCGGCTTCCGGCGAACGCCCTGCGCCCGTGCGCGACGGCGACGTTGTCGACGACCAGGACGTCGCCCTGCCGCCAGTCGACGTCAACGGCCAGCGCCAGTCCCTTCTCGCGGATCTCGAGCACGTACTCGTCGGGGATGGGGGAGCCATCGGCGAAGGTCACCGACTGCGGCAGCTCGTCCGCGGGGACGATGGCCGCGAGCTCGCGCATGGTCTCCTCGCCCAGCGTCGCGGGGTGCCACTGGTCGGCCTGGTTGAACCAGACCTCCTCACCGGAGATCGGGTGCCGGAGCGTCGAGGGCCGGACCTGACGCGTCCGCAGCGCATTGCCGGCGGTCCACTCCCAGCTCACGCCCGCCTCGGCCAGCAGCTTCTCGACCTCCGCCCGGTCGTCCGTCTCGAACGTCGCCTGCCAGCTCTTGCCGAAGCCTCTGCCACCGTGCAGGTACTGCCGGTAGCAGACACCGCCGCTGAAATCCGCGCGGATCCTTTCGTCGAGTGCCGCCAGCCAGGAGGCGCCGTCCAGCAGCGGAGTGGCGCCTCCGGTGGTAGCCGGCTGTACGCAGCAGAAGAGCAGCCGGGAGGGCCAGGTGTGGGCGTAGGAAAGCTCGCTGTGCATGGAGATCGCGTACTCGGGCGGGTACTCCGTCGAGGTGTAGACGTTGTCGGAGACCTTGGTCCTGGGCGTGTTGCCGTGCACGTACGCGAGGCGCTCGGGCAGCAGGGCGGGCATCACCTCCGCCAAGGACGCCTCGGTGACGCCGAAGCCCCTGAACAGCAGGGCCTGATGACGGTCCAGCAGTTCGCCGACGGTGGCCGGGTCGAGGTACTCCACCAGTCCCCGGGTGGTGGCGCTGACGCCGGTATTCTCGGGCGTGAACCGTCGCGGTGCCCAGCCCTGCTGAACGCTCATGGGTGATGTCTCCTTGGTGGTTGGGGCGTTGGGCGCCGAGCCGTTCAACCTACGGGGCGCCGCAGTTGGACGCAGCGGTTCGGTTCGGCCGCCTGCCGGGAGCGTCTGCCGTGCCGTAACCCGGGCGGTTGTTCGGCGTCGTTCAACCGGCGCGCCAACGCAGTTGAACGGTGGCTGTGTGATCGTCAAGGATCGTTCAGTCGTGCGTGGCTGCACCATCGGCCCGGCCAGCTGAGGCAGCCCCGCCGGCAGGGGGGCCGGCATTACAGCGAGTCCTGGCCCGTACGGCGCGAAGCGCCGGTTCGAGCAGGCACTGCTCCATCTCGCGGTCCCGAGCATCCGTGGGCCGTCGACTATGGACTGACTTTTCATCATATACCTGAGATGAGAGAGGGACTGCAATGACTGATCGGACAGTGGGTGTGCGAGTGTCGGGCGAGGACATCGAACGGTGGTTGATGGAGCGGGTGTCCTACTACCTGGAGACGCCGGTGGGGGAGATCGATCCGGGTGTCTCGCTCGCCGAGTACGGGTTGGAGTCGGTGTACGCCTTCGCGTTGTGCGGGGACATCGAGGACAGGTTGGGTGTGACCGTGGAGCCCACTCTGGTGTGGGACGTCGACACGGTCGCGGCTCTGACCGTTCACCTGGCCGGCCTGGTGGCCGAACGGTCGGCGGCCTGAAGGGCCCTCAGCCCTTGACGCCGTCTTGTGGGCGCCACAGTTGTTTGTCGCAGATCAGGATGACCTTGCCGCTGCGGACCTGCGGACCTGCGGACCTGCGTCCCTGCGGACCCGACGGATCGCGGGGCTCTGGGCCGCACAACTGGGCCACCGGCGGGCCCGGTCACGCACTCCGGTGTCGGAAGCGGCCGGACCACGACCCTTCAGGGTGCGGCAGCGCCGTCCACAACTCGCGATCGCTCGATGAACCGGCGCACCAGGCCGCTCAGTTGACCGGCGTCCTGGCCCGGAGCCGACACACCGGGCTGCGACCCGCCGTACCTCGCCGACGCCGCCTTCCAAGCGGACGACTCCACCTCCGACGGTCCTCGTTCAACTGGCGCACGGCGATGGTTGAACACCCGTGCCGATCACTTGCACCGGGGTTGAACGCCCGCACCATCGCCAGTGGTTGGGGCATAGTGATTTGTGCCGCCAGGAACCGACGGAATTCGGCTAGGCCGGATGTCAGGACGCCTGGACCGGATCGAGGAACCGCGGGCAGAGCTACGGCCGAACTGCCTGATCCCGACAGTCGAGAACGACATCACTCAGCCGCGCGGCGCGCGCCGCCGTGCATGTCCGCGCGCCGCCCAGATCGACGCAGCGCCAAGCCCAAGGGGAAGCAATGGCCTTCGAGCTGACCGGCTACCGGAACCTCGGCGATGCGTTCGCCGCGCGTGTCGCCGAACACCCCGACAAGACCGCGATCACCATCTACCGCGACTCCGCCGAGGCCGCGCACGAAAGCCTCAGCTACGCCGAACTTTTCCGCCGGGCCGGCCTGCGCGCTGCCGACCTGGCGCAGCACCTGGTTCCCGGCGAGCGCGTCCTCATCGCGCTGCCGACCGGCACCGAGTTCGTCGAGCTCTACCTCGCCTGCCTGCTGGCCGGTGTCACCGCTGTGCCCGCCCCGCCGGCGACCGGCTCCAGCAGCGCCGCCCAGCGCGTCGCAGCGATCGCCGCGGACTGCACCCCCGGACTGGTGTTCGCCGACGCCGGGGACCTCGACACGCTCGCCGAGCGCTTCCACGCGCAGGGCCTGGGTCGCGTCCCCGTCCGGGCCGCCGCCCCTGTGCCGGCCGGTGAGGCAGCCCCAGCGGCGCTCCGCGGCCGCCACGCCGACCATGACTCGCTCGCCGTCCTCCAGTACAGCTCCGGCTCCACCGGCACGCCGAAGGGCGTGATGCTCGCTCACGGGAACGTCCAGGCGAACCTCGCGGCCCTGCACTCCGTCATGGGCCTGAACGGTGACGACTCGTTCGGCAGCTGGATGCCCTTGCACCACGACTTCGGTCTCTTCTGTCAGCTCAGCGGCGCACTCTTCTTCGGCGCAACATCGGTCCTGATGCCGCCGACGGTGTTCGCCCGCCGGCCCGTCGAGTGGTTCCGGATGATGAGCGAACTCCGGACCACCGCCAGCTCCGCCCCCAACTTCGCGTACGGCATTGCGCTGCGCCTCATCAAGGACGAACACCTCGAAGGGCTCGACCTGTCACCGCTGCGCTTCCTGAGCAACGGTTCCGAGCCGATCCATGCCCCCACCATCGCCTCGTTCACCAAGCGGTTCGCGCAGATCGGCCTGCGTCCCGAAGCCGTCGTGGCCGGCTACGGCATGGCCGAGGTCACCGTCTACGCCAGCGGCACCCCCATCCCGCTCCCGCCGACCGTCCTGGTCGTCGACGCCCAGCGCCTCGCTGACGCGGACCACCCCGTGCTGGTTCCCGCCCGCGACGGCCACGGGACGGAGATCACCGGCGTCGGACGCCCCGAGGCCTTCGACACCCTCATCGTCGACCCCGCCACCCTGCGCCCCCTGTCCGCCGGCGAGGTCGGCGAGATCTGGCTGCGCGGCGACAGCGTCGGCCGCGGCTACTGGGGCAAACCCGACCTCACCGCCCGTTCCTTCCAGGCCCGCCCCGCCGGTGCCGACGACGCCGAACCCGGCTGGCTGCGCACCGGCGACCTGGGCGCCCTGGTGGACGGCGAACTGTTCATCACCGGTCGGCTCAAGGAGGTGATGATCGTCCACGGCCGCAACTTCTACCCGCACGACCTCGAACACGAGGCGCGCGCCGCCCACCCCGCGCTGGAGAGGTTCGTCGGCGCCGCCTTCGGTGTCCAGGCACCCGACGAGCGGATCGTGCTGGTGCACGAGGTCAGCCCGACCGTATCGGCCGAGGAACTGCGCGCCGCCGCGGCAGCCGTCATCCGCCGCCTCACCGCCGCCACCGGCGCGCCGGTCCGCAACGTCCTGCTGGTGCGGCGCGGCAGCGTCGACCGCACTACCAGCGGCAAGATCCAGCGCGCCGCGATGCGCGACCGCTTCCTGGCCGGCGGGATCACTGCCTTGCACGCCGAACTCGACCCATCAGTACGGCAGTTGACCGCAGGGCGCGAAGCCCCGTGACACCCACCCGCACCGGCACGGCACACGGGATCGTGAACGGGTTGGCGTGGTCAGACCGCCGGCCCGAAGAAGGCCGGGCCGAGGCGAGTGTGATCGCCACGCTCCGACAGCCGACCTGGCCGATGCTGGTGATCGCCGTCGCTCAGGGATGTCCACGTCGACCGCGTTGAGGGCCGTGACGCGGGTCTCTCCGGCACCGTAGGTCTTCGTGACGCCCCGCGCGGAGGCCGCTTGTGCAGCCGTGGATGCCGTCGTCACCGGTCGCTCCTGGGTGATCCCAGGCTGCGTGGGTGATCCCAGGCTGGAGCCGCTGGTGCTGTCCGAGGCCGAGCGGCTGGTGAGCGGCTGGTGTCGGAGAACCGGGCCAGGCGTCGCGCGACGGCGCAGGGCCTGGCGAAGCTGGCACGGATCGTGCTCGCACGTGCCCGGGGGGTGGAACAACACCGTGGCCGCCGCGCGGTGTGACACGGACCGCTCCGCGGTGCGCCCTTGGCGGACGCGCTTTCCGCGACCGGCGCCGCAGCCTCGACTACGTGCGGCACGGCACCATCGACCTGTTCGCCGTGCTGAACTTCCTGGCCGAGATCAACCGCCGGACCGAGCCTGGCCTGGCGGTCCATGTCATCTGTGACAGTTGCACTTCCCCCCGAACCCATGGACGCAAGGGTGTCGCCCGGTGTGTGCTCAACTGCGTCCCCGCGGCGGTTGAACACCCGCGGGGCGGGTGTACGCGGTCGGCGACGCTTGATCGCCGCAGCGCTGCGATGCCATCGTGAGCCGCGGCGCAGCAGGGATGATCCCCGCACAACGGCCAGTCTTGGCACCCGAGTTGGCACGAGGTCACCGGCGAAGCGGCCACCCGGGACCGCTTCCGCGCCGCGCGGGGCGTGTGTGTCGCCCCCTACGAGAAGGGGCTCGTCATGCCATTCGTGAGCACCAACGGCATCCGGCTCTCCTACCAGCGGTCGGGGAGCGGTGTGCCCGTCCTGCTGATCATGGGGTCCTCGGCCTCGGGCCGGGTGTGGACCCTGCACCAGACACCGGCCCTGAATCGTGCCGGCTACGAGACGGTCGCCTTCGACAACCGGGGCGTTCCCCCGTCCGACGCGCCTGGGGGCGACTACGCGCTCGCCGACCTGGTGGCCGATACCAAGGGCCTCATCGAGCGGCTCGAGCTGGGACCCTGCCACCTTGTGGGAACCTCGCTGGGCTCCATGGTCGCCCAAGAGCTGGCGCTCGCCGCGCCCGAACTGGTCCGTTCGGCGGTGCTGATCGCCAGCAGGGCCCGGTCGGACACCTTCCGGCGGGCCCAGCTCGCCGCGGAGAAGGCGCTGCGGGAGAGCGGGGTGCGGTTGCCCGCCGACTACGAGGCGGTCAAGGCGGTCGCCGAGATGTTCTCGCCGGCGACGCTCAACGACGACGCCGCCGTCGGTCCGATGCTGGAACTCTTCGAGCTGGTCGGTGGCGGGAATACCGTCGCGGGGCAGGCAGCGGTCGTCGAGCGGCTCGGCGACCGCCGGGAGGCGCTGGGCGGCATCACCGTGCCATGCAGGGCCATCGCGTTCGCCGACGACCTGATCAGCCCGCCCCACCTGGTCGCCGAGGTGGCCGATGCCATCCCCGGCTGCGACTTCGTGGAGATACCGGACTGCGGCCACCTGGGCTACCTGGAACGCCCGAACGAGGTCAACGCGGCCGTCATCGAGTTCTTCGACAAGTACTGAGCACGTGGCGGCGCGCCATGCGCGGCTGCATGAGAAGCGAGGCGGATGTCCGTGTCGATGATGGGTGGCGGAGGCCCGGCACTGGGCCCGGCAGGGCTCCGGCTGGACGATGAGTCGATCACCCGGCAACGGGTCAGGCCGGGTACGGTGCGCCGGATCATCCCGTATACGAAAAAGTTCCGCTGGTCGCTGCTGCTGCTGATGCTGACCACGGTCGTCAACGCGGGCACCGCGGTCGCCACCCCGCTGATATTGAAAATGATCATCGACGACGGCATTGAGCCGAGGGACCGTTCAGTCGTGGTGGGGCTGTGCCTGGCGGTCGCCGGACTGGCGCTGGTCGACGCCGCGGCGGTGTACGTCCAGAGCTGGTGCTCGGGCCGGGTCGGCGAGGGCATCGTCTACGAGCTGCGCACCCAGGTCTTCGCCCATGTGCAGGAGCAGCCCCTGGCCTTCTTCACCCGGGCACAGACCGGTGCGCTGGTCAGCCGGCTCAACGCCGACGTCGTCGGTGCCCGGCAAGCGGTCACCACATTGCTGTCCCAGTCGGTCTCCACGCTCCTGACGCTGGTCCTCGTGCTCGGTGCGATGTTCTGTCTGTCGTGGCAGATCACCGTCGCCGCGCTGGTGATGATTCCTTTCTTCCTCGTGCCGGTTCGGCTCATCTCCCGCCGCCTGCAACGGCTCACCCGGGAGACGATGCAGCTCGACGCCGAGATGAGCTCGATGATGAACGAGCGCTTCAACGTCTCCGGGGCGATGCTCGCCAAGCTCTACGGCCGCTCGACGGACGAGGAGGCGATGTTCGCGGGCAAGGCCGCCCGGGTGCGGGACGTCGCCGCGGTCGGCGTAGTGTGGGGGCGGCTCCTGTTCATCATCGTCAGCGTCCTCGCCGCCGTGACCACGGCTCTCGTCTACGGCCTCGGAGGCGTCCTCACCATCGACGGGACGCTGGAGATCGGCACCCTGGTGGCCATGGTGACGCTGCTGCTCCGCCTGTACGTGCCGATCAACCAGCTGACGACCATGCAGTCGACCGCGCTGATCGCCCTGGTCAGCTTCGACCGGGTGTTTGAGGTGCTGGATCTGAAGCCCATCGTCAGCCAAAGCCCCACGGCGCGCGCGCTGGTTGCCGATTCCGCGCCCGACATCGAGTTCGACCATGTCTCATTCCGGTATCCCGTCGCGAAGGAGGTCTCCCTCGCCTCCCTGGAGACCATCGCGCTGCGCAGGCCGGAACGCGCCGACAGCGGCCTCACCCTGGACGAACTGACCTTCCGCGCTCCTGCCGGCAAGCTCACCGCCCTGGTCGGCCCGTCAGGAGCGGGCAAGACCACCATCACCCACCTGGTGCCGCGCCTCTACGACCCCAACGAGGGCCGGGTGCGCATCGGCGGCCACGACATCCGCGACCTGACCCTCCAGTCGCTGCGGGACACCGTCGGCGTGGTCACCCAGGACGCGCACCTCTTCCACGACACACTGCGCGCCAACCTGCTCTACGCCCGGCCCGACGCCGACGAGAAGGACCTGACGGAGGCGTGCCGGGCGGCCCTGATCTGGGACATCGTCCAGGCGCTCCCCGACGGCCTCGACACCGTGGTCGGCGACCGGGGTTACCGGCTGTCCGGCGGGGAGAAGCAGCGCATCGCCCTCGCCCGGCTGCTGCTGAAGGCGCCGGCCGTCGTCGTCCTCGACGAGGCCACCGCCCATCTCGACTCCGAGTCGGAGGCCGCCATCCAGCGAGCTCTGAAGACCGCGCTGGCCGGCCGTACGTCACTCGTGATCGCCCACCGCCTGTCCACCATCCGCGAGGCCGATCAGATCCTCGTGGTCGAGGCGGGCCGGATCCGTGAGCGCGGAACCCACGCGGAGCTGATCAGCCAGGGTGGGCTGTACGCCGACCTGTACCGCACCCAGTTCGCCGAGCAGGCGACCGAGGACACCGACGGCGCGTCCGGAGTGCCCCAGCCCGATCTCGTACCGCCTGTTCAACTGCCGCACGGCCACAGTTGAACAGCGGATCCCCCGGAGCGCCCGGCCCGCCGGCCTCCGCCCCATCGCTCGCAGGAAGGACAGGCATGGCAGCGCGCGAAATCGCCTACGTCGAGCTGTACGCCAAGGACAAGCAGCAGACCGCCCACTCCTTTGCCTCGCTGGGCTTCACCTGCGTGGCGGACTCGGTGGCGCCGGACCGCAGTTCTCTGCTGCTTCGGCAGGGCGCCGCCCACCTCGTCATCACCTCGGGTCCCGCGACCTGGAAGTTCCTGGACACGCACGGGGAGGGCGTCGCGGACATCGCCCTGCTCTGTGCCGACGTCACGGCGACGGCGCAGCGGGCCGTGCGGGCCGGCGCCGGCCTGACCGGTTCCCTGCGCGGCAACCCGATCCTGTCCGGGCCCGGTGGCCTCACCCACACCCTGCTGCCGGCCACCCGGACCGCGAACCTGTTGCCGACGGGCCACCGCTGGGTCGAACTGCCCCAGGATCTCGGGCCGTCGACTGAAGGGAGCTGGCGGCTCGACCGAGTGAGCATCGCGGTCGACGGGCCGGATCCGGAGGCCTACCTTCCACTCTACGTGGACGTCTTGGGATTCGTCCGGCAGCGGCCGGAAAACGCCTCCGGGGCTGCGCAGGAACCGTCAGCCGTCCTCCTGGACAGCGCCGGCCGCGGCACGACCTTCACCCTCTTCCGGCATCAACCACGCCCTCTGACAGGGGAGTCCACCGCACACGCAGGGCACGATGACAGGCCCGGCGTGCGGCAGCTGTCCTTCCTGGTCGATGACGTCGCCGCCGCACGCCCTCCCCGTCTGAGCGGCGCCCTCTGCATCGAACTCGTCCAGCGGGGCGGGTGCGGCGGCGATGCCGCACAG
The DNA here is from genome assembly GCF_055572275.1 of Streptomyces sp. NPDC030798. Taxonomy (NCBI): domain Bacteria; kingdom Bacillati; phylum Actinomycetota; class Actinomycetes; order Kitasatosporales; family Streptomycetaceae; genus Streptomyces; species Streptomyces sp. NPDC030798. The sequence continues at coordinate 36,263 of NZ_JBVIDR010000006.1, forward strand.
GTCCTGGCCCCGCGGAAAGCGGGGAACCACCACCGGCTGACCGCCGGATGATCCCGCCCGCCGCCTTTGACACCGGCCACCGCACCGCCGGAGAAGGAAGTAGCTGTCATGCGCTCCGTAGTTGTGGTCGGCACCGGACTCATCGGAACGTCCGTCGCGCTCGCGCTCAGCGCCCAGGGCGTGGCGGTGCACCTGCGGGACGCGGATCCCGAGGCGGCCCGCATCGCCGCATCCCTGGGCGCCGGGACCGTGGAGGCCCCGACCGCGGCTGTCGACCTGGCTGTGCTGGCGGTGCCTCCCGCCCTGGTCGGCAGCGTCCTGGCCGACGCTCAGGCGGCCGGGATCGCCCGCCACTACACCGACGTGGCAAGCGTCAAGGCGGAGCCGCGGGAGGACGTCGTCGTGCTCGGCTGCGACACCACCCGCTACATCGGCGGTCATCCCATGGCCGGCGGAGAAGTCAGCGGACCCACAGCCGCCCGCGCCGACCTGTTCGAAGGCTGCACCTGGGTGCTCACACCGACGCCGGACACCGGCACGGAGACGCTCAACACCGCCCTGGAGATGGTGGCGACCTGCGGGGGCACCCCCGTCGTGATGGCGGCCGCCGAGCACGACCGCGCGGTCGGCCTCGTCTCCCACGCCCCGCACGTCGTGGCGGCGTTGGTCGCCAAGCGCCTTGCGAAGGCGGGGGAACGGGCGGTGAGCCTCGCCGGGCCGGGCGTGCGGGACCTCACCCGGATCGCGGGCGGTGACCCGGACCTATGGGTGGACATCCTCTCGGCCAACGCAGGTGTCGTCGCCGACATCTTGGAAGAGCTGGGCTCCGACCTGGGGGACGCTGTGGCCGCCCTGCGCGCCATGGCGGCCACGGATGAGGCCAAACGCGATGCCGGCCGACAGTGCGTCGACGCCCTGCTGCGTCAGGGCAGGTCGGGCCGTCGGCGCATCGCCGGCAAGCACGGCATCCGGCCCGCCCGCTACCGGACGCTCGGAGTGGTGGTGGGCGACCAACCCGGCCAGCTGGCCCGGCTGTTCGCCGACGCCGACCGATCCGGCGTCAATATCGAGGACATCCACCTGGAACACTCCACGGGTCGGCTCACCGGCGTCGTCCGGCTGAGCGTCGACCAGCGCGCCGCACCTGCTCTGGAGGACGCGCTCCACTCCCAGGGCTGGCGCATTCGGTGATGGTCTCGGCCCGCGGGCGTACGCCGACGGGATGAAACGGCACCGGACCGCGGGCAGTGGGATGATCCGATGCGGACTCGTCGGGGGACGCGCCGGGCCGACAGCCGGTCCTGGCCTCGTACCGTCAGGCGCCGTCGGTGGGGAACACCGCGGCAGGGCTGGACGGACCGTGACTTCGTCAAGGCCGACGTCCGGAAAGCCCGACCAGGCCCTGTTAGGCCGGTGAGATTCCGGCGGGCCCACCGTGAAAACTGGATCGTTGACCAAAAGGACTGTCGGAGGCGCGGAGCGCCACTGGCCAACGCGGAATGGTCCCCTCAAAAATCGGTAATGAATCCCTAAGGATTTCGCTGGTTGAAGCTTGAGGACTCGACAATGACATGCGGTACACATGATCATTACCAGTGACCAACCGGCAAATCGAAGAGCGGGGCGGGGGCGTATCCGGCAGGTCGGTTCTTGTCGCTTTGACCTGCATTAAGAGTAGTTTTCTACTCGAGCGCAATGTGACCGGAACCCTTTGTTTCGTCTGATCCTCACGGCCGACCCAGTGCTTACTGTCGATGGTCGGGACGGCGTGGCCCGGCGGTGAGGTGGAATTCCCTTGCCCTGAGATCCCGCGCGCGTCAGGTCCTGAGCAGTCAACCAACGGGGTGAGCAGTTTGCATCAGCCAGTTCCAGTCGGAGTTCCTCACGCTGTCGTCTACCCTCCATCGGCCGCCGATGCCCACAGCACGGGCACCGGTGGCGATGAATCCGGAACGTCGGAGTCCGGATCACCGTCGCCTCAGGAGCGGCCAAGCCCCGAGTGGGTACCCATATCGAATCTACTTCCCGGCATTTCACCCCGGTCCGAAGGGCCGGACACGGAACACGTCGCTCGCCTCGCCGAAGTCGAAGACGCTCTTCCGCCCATTCTCGTCGACCGCCGCACCATGCGGGTGATCGACGGAATGCACCGTCTGATGGCCGCCTTCGTTCGAGGCGACCAGATGATCAGTGTGAAATTCTTCGAGGGCAGCACCGAGGACGCGTTCCTGCATGCGGTGCAGGCGAACGTGACGCATGGTCTTCCACTGTCGCAGGCCGACCGTCGGGCCGCCGCGGCCAAGATCGTCGCCTCGCACCCGCACCTGTCCGATCGGGCCATCGCACATGCCGCGGGCCTGGGTGCCAAGATGGTGGCCGGAATCCGCCGCCAGGCCGGCGGGGTGGTGCAGTTGCACGCCAGGGTCGGCAGGGACGGCAAGGTCCGCCCGCTCAGCAGTGATGAAGGACGCAGACGGGCTGCGGAACTGATCGCCGAGCGACCTGACGCCTCACTGCGGGAGATCGCGCGGCTGGCGGGGATCTCCCCGGCGACGGTCAGTGACGTCCGCAGGCGACTGCGGGCCGGCGAGCCCCCGGTGGTCTCCGCCGAGCAGCCGGCGCCGGAGGGCAAGGCAACCGACGCACCCGCGCGGGTGCGAAGGCTGCGCGGCGAGCGCAAGGAGGAACTGCTCGACGCCGATTCCATCACCATGCTGGAGAAGCTGCTGCGCGACCCCTCCCTGCGGCACAAGGAGGAGGGCAGGAACCTGCTGCGCCTGCTGCACCAGAACGCCATCGGAATGCGCCAGCGCTCAGAACTCACCGCCGCGGTCCCACCGCACTGCGGTGCGCTGGTGGTGAACCTCGCCCGGCAGTACGCGGAGACGTGGCTGGAGTTCGCCCAGAAGCTCGACGAGAAGGTGCAGTCGGCCCGCCGTCCCGCCGCGGGAGAGTGACGGGATCAGTGCGCTCCGCTGTTGTGGCATACAGAGACGACGTCTTCGGAGGTTGGTGTGGTCGCCGGTCGTGTGGTGAGGTTCGACGGTGCTCGAGGCTATGGGTTCATCGCCCCGGACAACGGTGAGGAGGACGTCTTTCTGCACGCCAACGACCTCCTCATTCCCGAGGCCTACCTGAGGTCCGGCCTCGCGGTGGAATTCGAAGTCGACGTCGGTGACAGGGGGCCGAAGGCGTTCTCGGTACGGCTGGCCGAGGGGGCCGAACTGCCAGTTCCGGTGGCACGGAACTCGGGGGGAGACAACGTTATCGACGACGTCGTGAGCGAGGACGAGTTCACCGTGGAACTGACTGAACTCCTCCTCCGCACATCATCACTGACGGCTGTTCAGATTGTCGAGATCAGACGAGAGCTGACGGCGTTCGTCAAGAAGCACGGCTGGGTCGAGGGCTGACCTCAACCGGCTGACAGCGGCGGCTCGACCCGGCCCCGAACGAGACGAAAGCCGGCGCGTCGGTTCCACAGGGAGGGTTTCTTGCGGGAAGCAGACACTCGCCCGGTCCCCGTCACCGACGCCGCCGGCCCCCGCGTGTGCGCCGACCTCCCGAGACCGGAGCGGGATCCGGACGGAAGACCCGTGGTCGTCCTACTCCTCGCCTCACGGCTGCCCGGCGAGTCCCCATGCTCCCAGGGATGCGACGCCGAACACGTCGCGAGACTCGTGACCGTGCACCAGCCGCTTCCCTCCCATCCTGGTGAACCGGCGCGCAATGCGCTGCTCGCCGTTTCGGCGAACGTGGACCACGGACTGCCGCTGTCCGCAAGGACCGGTGGATCGCGGTGAAGAGGATCATCGCATCGCATCCGCACCTGTCGGACCGGGCGATCGCCTGCATATCGGGTCTCAGCGCCAAGGCGGTGGCCGCGCTGCGCGCTCGTTCAAGTGAGGGCAGGCCGCAGTTGAACGCCAGACGCGGCCGGGACGGCCGGATGCGCCCCTTGGAGGCCGCCAAGGCCCGGCTTCGGACGGCGGAACTCATCACCGAGCACCCCGACGCCTCGCTGCGCCACATCGCCGCACTGGTCGGGCTCTCCCCGGCGACCGGGAGCGACGTCCGCAGACGCCTCGCGTCCGGCTACCGCCGTCGGCCGGACCGAAGCACCACCCGGCAGGGCCCGCGGCAGACGCGGACGAGGACGGAACCGTCCCGGACGGCACGGGGAGGGCGGAGCCGGCAGCGGCCACGGTGGGTGGCGGGCCCGAGGGCGCGGAAGAGCCGCGCGCGTCCCGGATGGCCTCGTCCCAAGGAAACCGCCGGCCGACGCCCGATCCAGACGCGGTGCTCGAACAGCTGACGGGCGATCCGTCGCTGCGGCGGCGCAAGGACGGAGGGACCTGCCGCGTCTGCTCCAGTACAACGCCGTCGTCCTGCGGGAACGGTCCCGGCTCATCGCCGCGGTGCCACCGCACCGGCGCGCCCTTATTGCGCAACTCGCGCACCAGTACGCAAGGAAATGGAGCGCTTTTGCGCAGGAACTGGAGGAGTGCGTCAACGGGACAGCGCGCGCCGAGCGCCGGCGGCCGGCCGGGAGTTGCTAGCAGCACGCCGTTGATTAACGGCGCCACTCCCGAGATAGTGGTCGGGTATTCCTCTTGAGCGATCCCGTTCTTCGGTCAATTGAGACGAAGCCGCTCCGATTGATTTCACGGCACAGGAATGCTGCTGCTCGGGCGGGCCGCTCCTGGCCATTCTGCTTTCGAGAGGGTTCTCAAAATGACAGTGCGCGACATCGCCTATGTCGAACTGCTCACCAGCGATGAACAGGACACCGTCAGCTATTTCCAGGCGGCGATGGGTTTCAGTCAGGTGGCCAGGTCCACGGAGCCCGAACGAAGCTCGGTGTTCCTGCGGCAGGGAGACGTACGCCTCGTCGTCTCCTCGGGTCCGGCGACCTGGAAGTTCCTGGACGCCCATGGCGACGGCGTCGCGGACATCGCCCTGCGCTGCGACGACGTCGTACGTACCCGGGACGCGGCAGCGGCGGCCGGGGCGAGGATCGTCACGTCGGGAACGAGAAGCCGCACGGTGGTCTCGGGATTCGGGGACGTCTGCCACACCCTGCTGCCCGCAGCCGAAAACGCCGGTCCGGTCCTGCCCGACGACCGTCCCTGGATACCCGAGCCCACCCCGGGCACACGGCAGTCCGGCCCTGACGCCATCCGCCTGCTCGACCACGTCGCCGTCTGCCTGGAGGGCGGCACCCTGGAGGAGTACGCCGACCTCTACCGGGACGCCTTCGGGTTCTCCCGCTACTCCTCGGAGTACGTGGACGTCGGAGGACAGGCCATGGACTCCATCGTCGTCCGCAGCGCGTCGGGCCGTGTCACCTTCACCCTCGTCGCGCCGGACCCCCGCCTGGGATCCGGACAGCTCGACGCCTACCTGGAACGCAACGCGGGCCCGGGCGTCCAGCACCTGGCGTTCCTCGTCGACGACATCGTGCCCACCGTGCACGCATTCCGTGGCCGGGGCGTGGAGTTCCTGAACACGCCTGCCAGTTACTACGACATGCTCCTCGAACGGCACGATGGGCTGCACTCGGAGATCGATTCTCTGCGGGCCGCCCACGTTCTCGCCGACCGGGACGAATGGGGCTATCTGCTCCAGCTGTTCAGCCGCTCGCCCTACGAGCGCAACACCCTCTTCTACGAACTCATCCAGCGACGAGGCTCCCGCGGTTTCGGCAGCTCCAACATCAGGGCCCTCTACGAGGCCGTGGAGCGCGACCGGCTGAACGCCGAATGACCGGCGCGGCTCCGGGACCGGTGGCCGAGGACGCTTTCACCCCGCACGACTTCACGCATCTCGCCCGCGCCCGGCTGGCCCCGGAGACCTGGGATTTCCGGCAGGGAGGCGCGGGCGAGGAGCGGCCGCTGCGTGCCAACACGGAGGCGTACGACCGCCTCTGGCTGCATCTCGGTGTCCTCACCGGCAAGATCCGCAGTCGTCGGGTGACCCACGTGACGCGTCAGCAGCAGCGGCAATGTGAGGCGCCGGCTCCTTCCGCTACGCCCGGTACCGGTAGCGGATCCGGCCGCGGGTGAGGTCGTAGGGGCTGAGTTCCACGAGCACCCGGTCGTACGGGAGGATCTTGATGCGGTTCTTCCGGATCTTCCCGCTGATGTGGGCGAGCACCGTGTGCCCGTTCTGGAGCTCCACCTTGAAGGTGGCATTGCGCAGGCACTCGACGACGGTGCCTTCGGCTTCTACGCCCCCTGCTGTTTTGGTCATGGTCCCTCACTTCTCCCGTTCTGTGACGGCGAATTCGGTAGGAAACGGTCGCTCGGTGCCTGGTGTGGCGGATCGTCAGCGGTTGACGAGCTCCAGGGTGGTGGCCGTCCGCCGGGCACCGATGCTCTCGAACAGGGCGGTGGCCGCCGCGTTGGACTCGTCCACCTCGGCCCATGCCGAAGCGGTCCCGGAGCGGTGCAGCGCACCCAGCGCGTGGGCCAGCAGCGTCCGGGCGATGCCGCGGCGGTGTCTGTCGGCCCGGACGGCGATCAGCCCGATCCGTGGCCGGCGGGTCAGCGGGGCCACCCGGATGAGTCCCACGTACTGGTCCACGTGCCGCGCCACCGCGTACTTCGATGGGTCGAGCAGGGTGGTGCCCGCCGGGCGGGGCAGCACCTCAGCGGGCATCGTCTGCCATCCGACGGTGGCCTCGACCTCGTCGCGGATGAGGCGGTCCAGAGCGCGCAGCGGGCCCTCCTCCGCCTCACCGGCGGGCACGACCGTCATGCCGGACGGGGGCCGCACCGAGCCGAGACCGGTGATGTGCGGGTCGGTGGGCACGAGATAGCCCCACTCGCGGCGTGCGGTGGCGAAGCCGGCCCGCTCCCAGGCGGACCTCGAGTCGCGGTCGGCCTCGTCGACGACGGTGTACAGCGGTGTCGGCAGGTCTGCCAGCATCGCGTCGGCGATGCGGTCGAAGGCCGCGCCGTGCCATGCGTCGATGCTTACGAAGAGCCGCCCGTCGGGCCGACGCGAAGCGACACCGCGGCCGACCGTCAGGTCGTCCTCCACAGCGTGCCACTGCGTGTCCGAGACCCGCGTGACCACGACCGGATGGTTGTCCGTGCCCGGAGCGGAATGCACAAAGTTCATAGGTGTTGCCTTTCAGGAGTGCCTTGTTGAGGCGCTCCCGGCGACACCTACGTCAATCGCCCACCGTGACGACATGGGGGAGCACCCACATGGATACAGCCTTCATGGGTCTCACCTCCTCGCGTTCTCTCACGGCTGCCCAGACGCTATCAGCGGTGGCCGGGCAGTCCAACGCATTTATCCGGAGCTTGGAGTCCATACCGGGCCCGGGCGGCGCCGTGGCGGTGTTCGCCGCCCGGCCTGGGGTCCTCTCTGTATTCCTGTGACGCTTCCGGCCTCGACCCGCTCTCTCCAGTAGTCCCAGACGCACAGGGTCCACCTGGAGCCCTCCAGCCTTGCGGATCTTGTTCGGGGAAAACATGCGCCCAGGTCGAGCGTGGTGCCGAACCGCAGCCCCGCCTCGTCCGAGTGACGGCATGGCCGCTCCACCGTGACGCTCATGGAACGTTCACCGGTGGGAGTGAGGGTTTCCCGAGTCTTTCGAGTCCTGCGTTAGGGTGATGGGCGCCCATGGTGGGCAACGGGGTCACGCGGGAAGGGCGGGCGATCTGATGCACGCCGTATGCGGATCTCACGACGGCGAGGCCGCGGCGGACCGTCATGTCGCGGTGGAGTATTCCACCGACGACGACTGGGCCGCTCACCTCGTGCCCTTCGTCCGCGCGGGCTTCGACAGGGGCGAGCAGGTGCAGTACTTCGCGGATGCCACCGACCCCCGCCTCGTGATGCGCACGCTCGCCGAGCGTGGCATCGACGCCGACACCGCGGTCCGGCGCGGACAGCTCGTGGTGACCACAGCCGACGAGACCTACCTGAGCGGGGCCCGTTTCGACCCGGACGCCATGATCGGTCTGTGGGGCCGCGCCGTCGAGACCGCCCTCGGTCAGGGGTACGGCAACCTGCGGGTGATCGGCGAGATGTCCTGGGGCGCCCGGCACATCACCGGCGCCGAGCGCCTGCTGGAATACGAGCTGCGCATCCACCACGAGGTCTTCGAGCAGTTGCCGCTGACGGCCTGGTGCTTCTACGACCGCCGCCTGCTGGCACCCGATGCCCTCGACGTACTGACGGGCGCCCACCTGACGCGGGCAGGCGCCGAGCCTCGCTCCCACGTCCGGCCCGGGCTCTCGGTCGTGCCTCTGGCCGGTCGGCCCGGCTTCCGTCTGTCCGGATCGGCGGGCTATGAGAGCCGCCGCGTGGCCGCCTCGGCGTCAGCGGCTGTCGCTGCCTCGCCGACGCAGGACATCACCCTGGACCTGTCCTGCCTCGACCACCTCGACGTCGCCGCACTGGCCGACATCGCCCACGCCGCGCGGCGACGCCCCTTCGGGACACCGCTGCGGCTCGTCGGGGCGCCGCCCGCGCTTCGCCGCATACTGGAACTCTTCCCCGAGCTCGGAGCCGGCCTGCAGGAGGCCGGCCGGTGACGCCGTACACACCGACGCCGGCGACGAGCCGGGTCGATCCGTTCTTCCACCACCCCGCCCTCTTCTACTCCACGGAGAAGGAGTACTTGCAAGGCGTGGGTGAGTTCGTCCAGGCGGAGGCGACCGGCGGACGCCCCGTTCTGGTCGCTGTTCCCGGTTCACGACTGCAGCTGCTCAGGGAAGCCGTCGGTGTCGAGGACGAGAACGTCACCTTCGTCGACATGCGGCAGGCCGGACGCAACCCCGGGCGCATCCTGTCGGTGCTCCAGGACTTCGCCGACCGGCACCCGCAAAGGCGCCCGTCCATCGTGGGCGAACCCATCTGGGTAGGGCGCACGGAAGCGGAGGCACGGGAAGCGACCCGCCACGAGGCGCTGATCAACCTGGCGTTCAACGGTCGGCCTGTCACGATTCTGTGCCCCTACGACACTGCCCTGCCGGAGCGGGTGCTGGCGGAGGCGCACCGCACGCACCCCGTTGTCGGAGCCCCGGACGGCTACCGGCACAGCCCGCGCTACGAGGACCCGCAGACAGTGTGCCGCGACTGCGACAAACCCCTGGAGGAGCCGGCGGATCCACTCGTCCTGCACTTCACGGAGCAGGACCTCGCCGATGTCCGTGACACCGCGGGGCACTGGGCACAGACGGCCGGCCTGTCCCCTCGTCGACACACCGACTGGTTGCTGGCCGTCAACGAGGCCACCGGCAATTCGGTGCGGCACGGCGGAGGAGAGGGCATTCTCCGGCTGTGGCGCACGGCCGACACCCTGGTCGCCGAGGTGCGGGACCGCGGACGGCTCACGGACGCGCTCGTGGGCCGGCGCCGTCCCGATCCGCTGTCCCCGGCCGGCGGCCGGGGCGTCTGGATGATGCACCAGTTGTGCGACCTGGTCGAGATGCGCACCCCGCCGTCGGGCCTGATCGTTCGTATGCACCTGGCGCTGGACTGATCGGTGCGCCGTGATGGACGCTCAGTCCCGTCCGACACGGCCGCCCTGGCCGTCGAGCGCCACCACGCCGAACAGGCCCGGCAGGCGGCGGATGCCGGGGACAAGGCGGCACCATGACTCGCCGTCCCGCGCGTCTTTCGTCAGCAGCACGTCGACAGATCGCGAAAATCCGAACGGCCAGCTGATGATCCCGTCGGCCGTCAGGACCTCGCACGTAAGGCCGATGACTTGCGCCTGTCGGTCGGGGGGATCGAAGTGATGCGCAAGCAGCTCGCTCGCGCCGCGGTGCCCGGGGAAGGGATCAGCTCGGGCCCGATACTCCGGCGGGAGGGCCGGGACGGTCGCTGGTACGAACCCCCTGGCGGGTCGGCGCGATCAGCTCAGGTTGGCAGGGGGGTTGTGAGCGCTGTCGCAGGCCGCGCGCTGCATCCCGGTCGGCGTACTGGTCCCGCCGCCGGTGGAGGCGGGGGTGATGGAGCCGTGCTCGCTGGTGCTGGTGGATGGGCTGTCGGTCATGGTGGTGACTGCATCGGCGGCGGTGGCATGGACCGGCAGGACTGCGTCGACACCGGTGAGGACGAGCATCCGCATCAGGCGGTCGGGGACGGCGGCAAGTCTGAGCGCACCGCCCACCGCCTGGGCGGCGTGCCAGAGGCCGATGAGCGCGCTCAGACCGGCGGAGTCGCAAAAGCCGACCTGTGACAGGTCCAGAACCAGGTGCGGGCACCCTTGTTCGATGATTCCTGAGGCTTCGTGGCGCAGGGTGTCCGCGGTGCGCGTGTCCACGTCGCCGGCGACGATGGCGATCGCGAGGCCGGGACGGGGGTGCTGGACGGTCAGCTGCAGCGTGTCGGTCACGTCGGTCATCACTCCTGGCCGAAGTGTTCGGGCGCGGCGGCGGTGTGGGCGGTGGCAGCGACACTGCCGTCGGGTGTGGTGCAAGGGTAGGGGACGGACAGGGCCAGCAGGGCCACGTCGTCGCCGGCTCCGTCGGGCAGCGAGGCCAGCAGGGTGATGCTGTCCTCGACCAGGGAGGTGGCGGTGACGGGCCCGGTGCGCTGGTGGAGGAAGCCGGTCAGGCCGTCGTCACCGAGCATGGCACCCTCGGTGGTGCGGGCTTCGGTCAGCCCGTCGGTGTAGAGGAACAGGCTTTCCCCGGCCGTCAGGGAGAACGTGGTCTGGGTGAAGGGTGCCTGGGGAAAGGCGCCGACGAGCATCCCGCCCTTGGGGCGTACGGCCCGCACCCAGACGGCGCCGCTGTCGTCGGGGCGCACGTGGTAGGCCGGCGGGTGGCCACCGGTCGCGATGGTGACGGTGAAGCCGCCGTCCTCCCGGGGCTCCAGGAGGCCGAAGAGGACGGTGCAGAAGCGGCGGCCGGCGGTGACGTCGGTGAGCAGCATGGTGTTGAGCGCGCTCAGCACGGTGACGGGGTCGGCGTTGATCTGAGCCGCGGTGCGCAGGGTGTGGCGGGCCAGGGCGGTGACGGTCGCCGCCTCGGGGCCTTTGCCGCACACGTCACCGAGGAAGAACGCCCACCGGTCGCCGTCGAGTGGGAAGACGTCGTAGAAATCGCCGCCCACGTCGTGGGCGGAGGCGGTGCGGTAGTGGCAGGCCAGTTCCAGACCCGGCACCACGGGAAGAGCCGGGGGCAGCAGGGTGCGCTGGAGGGTGGCGGCGAACGCGGCGATGGCGGCCTTGTCCTGCTCCGCCTTCTCCCGCGCCGCCCGTTCCGCCTCCGCCCGCGCCCGTTCCGCCTCGGCGTGCCGCCTCTCCGCCTCCCGGCGGGCCTGTTCGTCGCGCAGGGCGCGCAGCGCCGACAGCCGCAGCTCCATCTCGTCCAGCACGATCGCGGCGAGATCGGCCAGGGTGGCGGTGTCTCCCTCGGTGATCGAGCGCGGCCGGGTGTCAAGGACGTTGACCGTGCCCAGCCGGTGCCCGTCGGGGGTGATGATCGGTGCGGCGGCGTAGAAACGCACCCCCATCTCTCCGGCGACCAGCGGATTGTCCACCGCGAGGGGGTCCTGGAGAGTGTCGGGGATGACCATCGTGTCATCACGCAGGATCGCCGAGCCGCACAGGCCCGGATCACGGCCGATCTCCACGACACCCTCCAGGCCGTGGGCTGCCTTGAACCAGATGCGGTCGGTATCCACGATCGTGACGGTCGCCACCGGCACGTCGAAGAGCCGGGCGGCCATCGCCGCCACCCGGTCGAACGCCCCGTCGGGCGGAGTGTCGAGGATGTCGTAGCGGCGCACCGCCGCAATCCGGGCTGCCTCCACATCCGGGTCAGGGACCAGCTCGGGGCGGCGCCCGGGAGCCGGGTCGGTGGCCGATGCCTGCTGCATCATCGGCTTTCCTCTCCGTCGATGGGCTGCCGCCGTGAACGGCACGAACCGACGCAGCCTAAATCGCCAACACGCTCGAAGGCCAATGCCGCCGGCGGCCGGGCCCCGGTCGCGGTCTGCCGTGCGATGTGCCGGGCCGGCGTCGGCGGGAGGGCCCTACGGCGGGGTCTGACTCAGGTGAGTGCTGACCGCGGTGTCCTGATCACACTGTCCCGAGCGCCGGCCGGGGACGGTACGTTCCTGGTCTCGGGCGACCGGCTCATTGGGCGATCATTGGTTCCTCGCTGTTCGGCGTGGGGCCTGTCGGCGATGGAACACGTCCAGATCTGCTCAGCGCTGCAAGGGACCACTCCCGGCTGACCAGTTCGATGCTTCACCGTGCCTGCGGCGACACGACGACCATGTGGCATCCGGTGCACCTGCAAGCCGCACTTGCCAGCGCTGGTGGCCTACTAAGCCTGAGGGTGCAGCGGCTGTGCCGGCAGGACTCACCCTGCCGCCACGCACGGTCCGGCCTGCGGGGAAACCCCCCTTGGCCGCGGTGCGCCCTACGCCTTGGTCATGGTCCGGGCGGATCGGTGGCGAACGTTTTTGCCGAGTCGTTCGGCGTCGGCCTCAGGGCCTGCTGCACCCCTGACGAGGAGTCCGTCGACCCGGCCCAGACGCGGGCCGAGGCGAAGGCGGCCGCGGGCTGCGCCTGCGGCAGCTGACCGGCTGGGCCCCCCGCTCAACGGCGCCAGCCCGGGCGACGCGCGGCCAGGGCCTGTTCAAGAGCGCGGTTCGCTTCCCTCAGCGCGATGCCTTCGAGCTCCAGGCCGTGGACGGCGCGGACGAGTTGTTGGGTCAGGACCGGAGGTCGTCGCGTTCGGCGTGGACGCGGGGTAGGTCGTCCTCCAGCTTGCGGTGCCGGGTCGGCTTCACCGGCCTGGCCGGGAACCGCCTGGAGGGTTTTGGCGAGGCGTTGAACAGGTCTATCAGGCGGGCCGGCGGTGCCCACTACACGACATGTGGACAGCCGCGTACCACGTTGAGCGCTGGTTCGTGCGAAGTCATCCGGCTGTGGTCGGGACGTGCCGTTGTGCCGGCCTCCGGCTATCGGCCGCTTCTTGTTCGGGCCCGCAAGCGGGGTACGGTGCGCCGGGCCGTCTTGGAGGGAACCGGCACCTTCGGCGCGGGCCTGTCCCGCTACCTGCCGGCCCAGCAGATCCAGGTGTTCGAAGTGAACCGGCCCGACCGCGCGGCCCGCCGGCTGCTCGGGAAGTCGGACCCGCTCGACGCTCAGGCCGCCGCGCGAGCCAACCCAGGCGATCAACCAGCTCAAGGCCGTCCTGGTCATCGCCGATCCCGCCTTGCGGGAACGGCTGTCCAGCCTTGGCAACCGCGAGCTTTCCGCACCTGCGCACGCCTCGGTCTGCCCGGCGGTGGGCGAGACGAGGACGCGGTGAGCTGAACCAATGCCTGACCCAGCTCGTCGAACGCCACGTCCACAGCTACTCGTACCGGTGGGCGTCGGCCCGGACAGCGCCGTCACACTGCTGATCACCATTTCCTCCGGCCGCCGGAGCACGCGTCGGCTCAACCACGGCGGCGACCGGCAGGCGAACGCCGCCCTGCACCGCATCGTGTTCACCCGCCTGCGCCACGACCCCCGTACCCAGGCGTACTACGAACGTCGGAACAGTCTCCCGCACCCCTACGTTATAGAGGCGTCCGTGAGACGTGAGAGGGTCTGACGCGTGAGTGAGACACCGTCGAACACCCTGCAATACCGCTTTGACGGGCCAGAAGAGGCTCCCGTCCTGATCCTGGGGCCCTCGCTGGGTACCACCTGGCACATGTGGGACCGGCAGATCCCGGAGCTCGCCCGGCAGTGGCGGGTCTTCCGGTTCGATCTGCCGGGGCACGGCGGGGCGCCCGCGCACCCGGCCGGGTCGGTCGGGGAGCTGGCGGCGCGGCTGCTGGCCACGCTGGACGCGCTCGGGGTCCAGCGCTTCGGGTACGCCGGCTGTGCGCTGGGCGGTGCCGTCGGTATCGAGCTGGCGCTGCGCCACCCCGAGCGGCTGGCCTCGCTCGCACTGGTGGCCGCCTCGCCCCGGTTCGGCACCGCCGACGAGTTCCGTCAGCGCGGGGTGGTCGTGCGGACCAACGGCCTCGACCCGATCGCCCGGACCGCGCCGGAGCGCTGGTTCACCGGTGGGTTCGCCGCCGCCCAGCCCGCGATCACCGAGTGGGCCGTGCAGATGGTCCGCACCACCGACCCGGGCTGCTACATCGCCGCCTGCGAGGCCCTCGCCGGCTTCGACGTACGCCCCGAGCTGGGCCGGGTCGGCGTGCCCACGCTGGTGCTGGTCGGCTCCGACGACCAGGTCACCGGCCCGGCCGAGGCCCGCACCCTGGTCGCCGGGATACCGGACGCGCGGCTCGCGGTGGTCCCCGGCGCCTCCCACCTGGTCCCGGTCGAGCAGCCGGCGGCCGTCACCGACCTGCTGGTCCGGCACTTCTCCACCGCCTGGCAGCAGCCCTACGACACCGGTCAGACGGCGCTCCCGGCCGTCCCCGTGGGTCCCGCGGTCGCCGCTCCGCCGCAGCCCGTGCCGGTCGCCGAGATCGCGCCGGCCGTCGTACCGCCGCAGCCGCCCGTGCCGCCGGACCGGTACGAGACCGGGCTGAAGATCCGCCGGGAGGTCCTGGGCGACGCGCACGTGGACCAGGCGCTCGCGCAGGCCGACGCGTTCTCCGGAGACTTCCAGGACTTCCTCACCCGCGTCGCCTGGGGGGAGATCTGGGACCGGCCCGGCCTGGACCGCCGCACCCGCAGCTGTGTCACGCTCACCGCCCTGGTCGCCGGCGGTCACCTGGAGGAGCTGGCCGACCACACCCGCGCGGCCCTGCGCAACGGCCTCACCCCCGTCGAGATCCGGGAGGTGCTGCTGCAGGCGGCCGTGTACTGCGGCCTCCCGGCCGCCGACCGCGCGTTCCGGGTGGCCCAGCAGGTGATCCGGGAGGAGACCACGCCCGCCGAGTGAGGCCCCGGGGCCCCGTGTTCGGCAGGATGGGGAAGCATGAAGCTCACCAAGAAGTCCCACGCCTGCGTCCGCCTCGAGAAGGACGGGCAGACGCTCGTCATCGACCCCGGCGGGTTCAGCGAGCCGGACGCGGCGGTCGGCGCGGACGCGATCCTGATCACGCACGAGCACCCGGACCACTTCGACGAGGGCCGGCTGCGCGCCGCACTGGAGCACGACCCGGCCGCCCGGATCTGGACCCTGAAGTCCGTCGCCGAACAGCTCGCGGCGGCTTTCCCCGGCCGTGTGCACACCGTCGGGCACGGCGACGCCTTCACCGCCGCCGGCTTCGACGTACAGGTGCACGGCGAGCTGCACGCGGTGATCCACCCGGACATCCCGCGCGTCACCAACGTCGGCTACCTCGTCGACGGCGGCAAGGTCTTCCACCCCGGCGACGCCCTCACCGTCCCCGGCCGGCCGGTCGAGACCCTGATGCTGCCGGTCATGGCGCCCTGGAACAAGATCGCCGAGGTCATCGACTACGTCCGCGAGGTGAAGCCGCAGCGCGCCTACGACGTCCACGACGCCCTGCTCACCGACCTGGCCCGGCCGATCTACGACCGCCAGATCGGTGCCCTCGCCGGGGCCGAGCACCTGCGGCTGGCCCCGGGGGCGTCCGCCGACCTGTGACCCCGGACCCCTTGTCACACCCGCCAGGTAGGTTGTGAGGCATGCGCATCGCGACCTGGAACGTGAACTCGATCACCGCCCGCCTCCCGAGGCTGCTCGCCTGGCTGGAGAGCAGCGGCACCGACGTGCTCTGCCTCCAGGAGGCCAAGATCGCCGAGGAGCAGTTCCCCTTCGAGCAGCTGCGCGAGCTGGGGTACGAGGCGGCGGTGCACGCGACCGGCCGCTGGAACGGCGTGGCGGTGCTCTCCCGCGTCGGCATCGAGGACGTGGTCAAGGGCCTGCCCGGGGACCCGGGCTTCGACGGCGTGACCGAGCCGCGCGCCCTCTCGGCGACGTGCGGCCCGGTCCGCGTCTGGTCGGTGTACGTGCCCAACGGTCGCGAGGTGGAGCACCCGCACTACGCGTACAAGCTCCAGTGGTTCGAGGCCCTCAAGGCCGCCGTCGCCGGTGACGCCTCGGGCGGCCGCCCGTTCGCGGTGCTGGGGGACTACAACGTGGCGCCGACGGACGACGACGTCTACGACCCGGCCGCCTTCGCGGGCTCCACCCACGTCACCCCCGCCGAGCGCGCCGCCCTCGCCTCGCTGCGCGAGGCGGGCCTGACGGACGTCGTGCCGCGCCCGCTGAAGTACGACCACCCGTTCACGTACTGGGACTACCGCCAGCTCTGCTTCCCCAAGAACCGGGGCATGCGCATCGACCTGGTGTACGGCAACGCGCCGTTCGCCAAGGCCGTCAAGGACGCCTACGTCGACCGGGAGGAACGCAAGGGCAAGGGCGCGTCCGACCATGCGCCGGTGGTGGTCGACCTCGACGTCTGATGCCAGGCTGGGTCCATGAACATTCCGTTCCTGGGCCACCGGCACGACAAGAACGGTGCTGCGGGGCTCCCCGCCGACCCCGAGGGGATCGCCGCGCTGCTGTCCGAATGCGAACTGCTGCGCTCCCAGGCGGCCCGGGCGGGCGTCCGCCTCGACGACACCCCGGCCTCCCTGGAGGCGCTGGACCAGCTGGTGCCGCGCTGGCGCGACGACGCGGAGATCCTGCCCTGGCTCGGCAACGACGCGGGGCTGTATCTCGGCACGGTCGTCGTGCGCACCGTACCCGGCGCCGCCTGGCGGATCCGGCCCGACGGCGAGCCCGTCGTACGTCTTGCCTCCGGCCGGGAGGTGGAGGTGGTGGAGCCCGGCCGGGAGTGGGCCGCGAGCGGTGTCCCGGAGCTGTCGCAGCTCTATGCGGAGGTCGCCGAGGCGTGAGCGGCGTCCCCGGGAGCACGCCTACGGTTCTCGCCCCGGGGAGTGCCTGTCGTCCGTCAACTCCGTGCCGGGCCGGGCGAGTTCGGCGGGCCCCGCGCCCTCCGGCGCCCGCGTCGGCGGCAACGCGGTCGGCGGAGGGCCGAGTTCGCGCCCGGCATGCACGGGACCCGGGCGCCGAACCTCGACTACGATGTGCCGTTCATCCCCGTGGTGCGGTGATCCCGCCGATCCACAACGGGATGGGCTTGCTGCTCTCGAGGTGCGCCGGCCGGGTGTCCCGCCGTGAGCAGCGCAGTCCCAGGACCGGCGCCGTGGCGGTGGCCGCGGTCGGACCCGGGACGCTGCTGCCGGGTGGGGAGCCGCCCACGGCCCTGAGACCGTAAGGGGGCGGCAGTTCACGGGCCAGGCTCGTCCGGCGGCAGCCGGAGATCACTGCTCGCGCACGGGGACGGACAGGTACGACGGGTCGTCCGGCGGCGAGGAGAAGGTCAGCTGCGCGCCGGACGGGTTGTGCTCGATGTACAGCGGATCGACCGTGTCGACCACCAGCGCCAGACGGTGCCCGGCGGGCACGTCGTAGGCCGTGGAGAACAGGTCGAGGTTCACGTCGAACGGCTCGCCGGGGGTGCGCCCGTGCCAGGTGTACGGCACGTGGGTGACCAGCTTGCCGAAGCCGAGCGGCCCCACGTCGTACAGGTAGGCGATGAAGGTGCCGCTCTCCTCGGTCGGGGTGAGCGTGGTGTGCAGGGTGGCCGTGCCGCGCACCCGCTGGGCGGTGCCGTACCGCTCCGACTGCCACACGGCCGCCCAGCGGCGCGGCAGCAGCGGGATCGAGGCGATGGGCGGCAACTGGGCGATCTGGTCCAGGATGCTGGAGAGGAAGACGATGCCGCCGTCCGCGCCCGAGTCGACGTTGGCGTGGATGGTGTCGGAGCCCGCGAGCGCGATCTTGCGCCGGGTCGCCGCGAGCGACTTCCAGTCCGGGTAGTCCTCGTACCCGCCGGAGCTGCGCGGCTTGACGCGGACGGGCTGCTCGCGGTCGACGCCGTTGTCGGCGCCGCGCAGATAGTGGTCGAACCAGCGCTCGGTGTCCGTCCAGACGTCGTTGGGCAGCCCGAACAGGCCGGGCAGCTCGGCGGTCGCGTGGTCGCCGGGGCGCAGCTCCAGGCGCTTGGGCACGGTGAGCTTCTCGTAGAAGTCGGCGTACTGGTTGACCGGGAAGACCGTGTCGCCCCACGCGTTGGCGAGCATGACCGCGGGGCGGTTCTTGTTGAGCTGGTCGACATACGTTGCGGCGGAACGTTTCCTCCCCCAGTCGATCATCTGCTGTTCCTGCGACAGGTTCGAGGAGTACAAGTTGTCGAAGATCTCGCGCAGTTCCGGGCTCTCGCGGCCGGTGAGGGTGGCCGCGCCGTCCAGGACGGCCGCCGCCTGGACGCTCTGGGTGCGGTTCGGGTAGATCGAGGAGATCAGGTCGGCCCAGCCGCTCAGCGCGGCGACGGCCCTGATCCGCTTGTCGTGGGCGGCGGCGAGCAGGCTGATGCCGGCGCCGTAGGAGACCCCCGCCATGCCGATGCGCGCGGGATCGGCGGGGGTGTGGGCGAGGGCCCAGTCGATGACCTTGGAGGCGTCCGCGGTGTCCGGTGGACCGGCCACTTCTATGTGACCGCCGGACTGCCAGAACCCGCGCACGTTGTACGCCAGGACGACGTATCCGGCGTCCGCGAGCTTCTGCGCCTGGGCGAGATACTCCACCTGGGGAAAGCCCCAGCTCGTGGGGAGCACGAGAAGGGGGTAGCGGTGCGAGCCGTCGGCGCCCTCGGGCGTGAGGACGTTCGCCTTCAGTACGGTGCCTCCGTCGCCGGCGATGTCCACGAAGCGGACGGACGGGGCGGCCTGCGCGGCCGGGGCCAGGCCGACGACGGTGCCGGCGATCAGAGCCGCGGAGACGGTACCGACGGCGGAGGTGCGCAGGGTGGTGCGACCAAGTCCCATGGGGTCACTCCTCATTGGTTCACATGCAAAGTGACCCGACGGTAACCGGAGGACCTTACCGTAAGTAACCCGTCGGTAAGTTACGCACCGGTAAAGGTTTCTACGACTGCGCGGGCTCCGGATCCGGCAGCGGCGTCTGCGCGGGCCGTGTCACGTCCGCGACCAGCTCCACCACATCCGGGCCGTACGCCTGCGAGTTGACCACCTTCAGCAGCAGGACGAAGGAGCCGCCGCCGTACTTGCGCGCCAACCGCGTGTGCTCGCGGGCGAGATAGCGGGTCGCCGCCTGGTGGGTGATCGCCCGCTGTCCGCAGAAGAGGAACACCGGCCGGGAGCCGGCCCGCGCACCGGCGGTGAGCCGGGCGAGCAGCACGTACTCGCAGCGGCCGCTCTCCATGCGGTAGTCCTGCTCGCCGATCCGGAACGCACCCATGTCCGGGCCGGATTCGTCCTCGGTGTTCACCTGCACACCCGGCAGCAGCGACGACAGATGGGCGGCCATCCGGCGGTTCGAGGCCGGACCGCCGAGACAGAACTCCGTGCGCTCCCCGAACCCCTGCTGCATGGCGTCGTGCGCCACCACCTGGGCGTGCGCGTGGCAGTCCTTGATGAGCGCGGACAGCTCCAGCAGCGCGAACACGTCCTGCCGCATCACCGACAACTCCCCGCCGGTCACGTTGCGGTTGACCACCAGCAGCGACTCGGAATGCTCCGGCAGCCCGAAGAAGGCCTGCTTGCGCCGCAGTGTGCGGCGCCACAGAGAGGTACGGGCCAGCCACCCCAGCGCGGCACTGATGCCCGCGGCCACGACACCCAGGACGATGGTGCGCACGTCGTCGTTCATGGCCGCGCATGCTAGCGGGCCCCGGTCACCTGAGGCGCACCGGTGTTCGAGGTGTGGCGTTCGTGTGGTGAGCGGCCGAGGCGTACTGTCGGTAGTACGGCAATCTGGTTACGCTGCGCGGATGTCCCGACGGGAGGTTCGGATGGGTCGTCCTGGCACGCGGAAACTGGCGGTTCTGGCGGTCTCGGCCGCCCTGGTGTCGGTGGGCGCTGCGGCGCCACCCGCCGCCACACCGAGCGAGAAGGCCACCAAGGTCCCCGTGGCCGTCGGCTACGGCGGAGCCGTCGCCAGCGTGGACGCCGACGCCTCCGCCGCCGGCATCGAGGTGCTCAGGAACGGCGGCAACGCGGTCGACGCGGCCGTCGCCACCGCCGCCGCGCTCGGTGTCACCGAGCCCTACTCGGCCGGCGTCGGCGGAGGCGGCTACTTCGTCTACTACGACGCGAGAACCCGCACCGTCCACACCATCGACGGCCGCGAGACCGCCCCGCTGTCCGCCGACTCCGACCTGTTCCTGGAGAACGGCAAGCCGCTCGCCTTCGCCGACGCCGTCAGCAGCGGGCTGGGCGTCGGCACCCCGGGGACGCCCGCCACCTGGCAGACGGCCCTGGAGACATGGGGCAGCAGACGGCTCGGCACGGTCCTCAGGCCCGCCGAGCGCATCGCCCGCGACGGCTTCACCGTGGACGACACCTTCCGCTCCCAGACCGCGGCCAACGAGACCCGGTTCCGCTACTTCCCGGACACCGCGAAGCTGTTCCTGCCGAACGGACAGCTCCCGGTCGTCGGCTCCACGCTGAAGAACCCCGAACTGGCCCGCACCTATGAGGAGCTGGGCCGCAAGGGCGTCGGCGCTATCTACCGCGGGGACATCGGCGACGACATCGTCAAGACGGTCGAGCACCCGCCCGTGGACCCCGCCTCCGGCTGGAACGCCCGCCCCGGCAAGCTGGCCGAGAAGGACCTCGCCGTCTACCGCGCCAAGCTCCAGGCGCCCACCAGGGCGTCGTACCGCGGGCTGAACGTCTACTCCATCGCCCCCTCCTCCTCCGGCGGCACCACCGTCGGCGAGGCCCTCAACATCCTGCAGAGCACGAACCTCTCCAAGGCGAGCGAGACGCAGTACCTGCACCACTTCATCGAGGCCAGCCGCATCGCCTTCGCCGACCGCGGGCGCTGGGTCGGCGACCCGGCCTTCGAGGACGTCCCCACCAAGCAGTTGCTCTCCCAGCGGTACGCCGACTCGCGCGCCTGCCTCATCAAGGACGACGCGGTTCTCACCAGCCCCCTCGCCCCCGGCGACCCCCGCCACCCCGCGGCCTGCGGCAAGGGCGGAACGGCCGCCCCCACGACGTACGAGGGCCAGAACACCACCCATCTGACGGTCGCCGACAAGTGGGGCAACGTGGTCTCCTACACCCTCACCATCGAGCAGACCGGCGGCAGCGGCATCACGGTGCCCGGGCGCGGCTTCCTGCTCAACAACGAGCTGACCGACTTCTCCTTCGCCCCGGCCAACCCGGCCGTGCACGACCCGAACCTGCCCGGGCCGGGCAAGCGGCCGCGCTCGTCCATCTCGCCGACCATCGTCCTGGACCGGTGCAACCGGCCGGTGGTGGCGCTCGGTTCGCCCGGCGGCGCGACCATCATCACCACCGTGCTGCAGACCCTCACCGAGTTCCTCGACCGGCACCTGCCCCTGGTCGACGCCATCGCGGCACCGCGCGCCAGCCAGCGCAACGCGGCGAAGACGGAACTCGAACCCGCGCTCTACGACAGCGACCTGAGGAAGCAGCTCGAGGCCATCGGGCACTCCTTCTCGCTCAACCCCGAGATCGGCGCGGCCACCGGCATCCAGCGGCTGCCGGGCGGCAAGTGGCTGGCCGCCGCCGAGAAGGTGCGGCGCGGCGGAGGCTCGGCGATGGTGGTGAACCCGGCACCGTAGGGCACGCCAGGCCATGGATCACGGGACGGCGGCCGGCTCTCCTGCTCACGGAAAGCCGGCCGCCGTGCCGTGCCGCTTCACAGCTCCGGGGCGGGTGGCCGTTCCTCCTCCGTGCGGAAGTCCAGCCGGCCGTCCAGGACGTCCACCGTCACCCGGCTGCCCTCGGAGATCCGGCCGTCCACCAGGAGCCGGGACAGCTGGTTGTCGACCTCCCGCTGGATGGTGCGGCGCAGCGGACGCGCGCCGTACTCCGGCTGGTAGCCGCGCTCGGCGATCCAGTCGACGGCCCCGTCCGTGAAGCTGACCGTGACGCCCTGCCCGGTCAGCAGCCGGCGGGTGCGCTCCAGCAACAGATCGGTGATCTGCCGCAGTTGCTCGGTGGTCAGCTGGCGGAAGACGACGATCTCGTCGATGCGGTTGAGGAACTCCGGCCGGAAGTGCTCCCGCAGGGGCCGCAGGATCTGTTCACGGCGCGCCTCCTCGTCCGCCTCCGCTCCGCCCGGCCCGAAGCCGATCCCGGCACCGCGCCGGGTGATCGCCTCGGAGCCCAGGTTGCTGGTCATCACGATGACCGTGTTGGTGAAGTCCACGGTCCGGCCCTGGGAATCGGTGAGCCGGCCGTCGTCCAGCACCTGCAGCAGGATGTTGAAGACGTCCAGGTGCGCCTTCTCCACCTCGTCCAGCAACAGCAGCGAGTACGGGTGCCGGCGCACCACCTCGGTGAGCTGGCCGGCCTCCTCGTGCCCGACGTACCCGGGCGGGGCGCCGACCAGCCGGGAGACGGTGTGCCGCTCCTGGTACTCGCTCATGTCCAGGCGGACCATGCGGTCCTCGCTGCCGAACAGCGCCTCGGCCAGCGCCCGGGCCAGCTCGGTCTTGCCGACGCCGGTCGGGCCGAGGAACAGGAAGCTGCCGATCGGCCGGTCGGGGCTGGCCAGCCCGGCGCGCGAGCGCAGCACCGCCTCGGCGACCACCCGCACCGCCTCCTCCTGGCCGACCACCCGCCGGTGCAGGTGCTCCTCCAGGCCCAGCAGCCGCTCCTTCTCCTCCTGGGTCAGCCGGCTGACCGGGATGCCCGTCTGCCGGGACACCACCTCGGCGATGGCCTCGGCCGTCACCTCCAGATCCAGCCCCTCGTCGACCTTGTCGTCGTCGCTGGCCTCCGCGATCCGCTGCTTCAGTTCGGTGATCCGGTCGCGCAGTTGGGTGGCCTGCTCGTAGCTCTCGTCGGCGACCGCCTGGTCCTTGTCCCGGACGAGCTGCTCGACCTCGCGCTCCATCGCGCGCACGTCCGTGCCCTTCGTCCGCGCGCCCAGGCGCACCCGGGCGCCCGCCTGGTCGATCAGGTCGATCGCCTTGTCCGGCAGGCGGCGGTCGGTGAGATACCGGTCGGACAGCTCCACGGCCGCCACCAGCGCCTCGTCGCTGTAGCGGACCTGGTGGTGGGCCTCGTACCGGTCGCGCAGCCCCCGCAGGATCTCGATCGTGTCCTCGACGGTCGGCTCGGGCACCAGGACCGGCTGGAACCGGCGGGCCAGCGCCGCGTCCTTCTCGATCCGCCGGTACTCCTCCAGCGTGGTCGCGCCGACGATGTGCAGCTCGCCGCGGGCGAGGGCCGGCTTGAGGATGTTGCCCGCGTCCATCGCCCCGCCCTCGCCGCCGCCCCCGGCGCCGACGACGGTGTGCAGCTCGTCGATGAAGACGATCAGCCGGTCGGAGTGGGCGCGGATCTCCTCCACGATGTTGTTCAGGCGCTCCTCGAAGTCGCCCCGGTAGCGGGTGCCCGCGACGACCCCGGTCAGGTCCAGGGCGACGACCCTGCGCCCCGCCAGCACGTCCGGTACGTCACCGTCGGCGATGCGCTGCGCCAGCCCCTCCACGATGGCCGTCTTGCCGACGCCCGCGTCACCGATCAGCACCGGGTTGTTCTTGCCGCGCCGGGACAACACCTCGATGGTCTGTTCGATCTCCGTGTCCCGTCCGATGACCGGGTCGATACCGCCCTGGCGGGCCAGTTCGGTCAGATCGCGGCCGTACTTGTCGAGCGTCGGCGTGGACGTCGGCCGCTGCCGCTCCGGGCGCACCGGGGCGGTCTCCGGGGCCTCCGGCGGCAGGCTGCCCGCCTGGAACCGGGCCGCGTTCAGGATGTGCCCGGCGGCCGAGTCCCGGTTCGCGGCCAGCGCGCTCAGCACATGCTCCGGACCGATGTACCCGGCACCGCTCGCCCGGGCCATGTCGTGCGCGTCCAGCAGGGCCCGCTTGACGGCCGGGGTGAGTGACAGCGAGGTCGGCGGCGGCACCTCGCCCTGAGGGTGCTGGGCGGGGCCCGCGCGGTCGTCGATCTCCATGGCGAGCGAGTCCGGGTCCGCGCCCGCCCGGCTCAGCAGACTCCGGGTCGGCTCGGACTCCACGGCCGCCCGCAGCAGGTGCTGGGTGTCCAGGTTCCGGCTGCCGTGCTCGACGGCGTACAGGGCGGCTCCTCTGACCAGCTCGCGGGCCGGCTGGCTGAGCAGCCGGCCGATGTCGATGTGGCGCGGGCTGCGGTCTCCGGCTCCGCCGGGGACGCCGGCTCCGCCGAAGAAGCGGGCGAAAAACTCTCCGAAGGGGTCCTCCGGGCCGATGTAGCCGCTGGTCATCGTTTCGTTCCTTCGCAGACGACGTGCGGAGCGGCCGGGTAACCCACGGGCGGGCCGCTCATGCCACGATGGCACGATCCGATGGCGGGGGCATGTCCGAGCCGGCGCGGGGGCCGCCGGGGGCGGAAGGCGGCTGCGGGGCGCGTCGGGGCTGGTCACGCTGTTCCCGGCCGTGTTGGGGGAGCTTCAGGCAGTCTGCCTGGCCGTGAGCACGCGGGGGCCGTCCTCCGTGATCGCCACCGTGTGCTCGGCGTGGGCGGCCCGGGAGCCGTCGGAGGTCCTGAGGGTCCAGCCGTCGGCCGCCTCGTAGTAGCCGTCCTTGCCGCCGGCGATCAGCATCGGCTCGATCGCCAGGACCATGCCGGGGCGCAGCGGCAGGCCCCGGCCGGGGCGGCCCTCGTTGGGGACGTCCGGGTCCTCGTGCATCCGGCGGCCGATGCCGTGCCCGCCGAAGCCCGCCGGGATGCCGTAGCCGGCCGCACGGCAGACGCGGCCGACGGCGTGGGCGATGTCCCCGATGCGGTTGCCGGGCACGGCCGCCTCGATGCCGGCCGCCAGGGCCCGCTCGGCCGTCTCGACCAGGCGCAGGTCGGCGGGGCGGGGGCGGCCCACGACGAAGCTGACGGCGGAGTCGCCGACCCAGCCGTCCAGCTCCGCGCCGCAGTCGACGGAGAGCAGGTCGCCGTCGCGGAGGCGGTAGCGGGTGGGGATGCCGTGCACGATCGCGTCGTTGACCGAGGCGCAGATGACGGCGGGGAAGGGGGTCGGGGCGAAGGAGGGGCGATAGCCGAGGAACGGCGAGGAGGCCCCGGCCTCGCGCAGCACCTCCCGGGCCACCCGGTCCAGCTCCAGCAGGGAGACGCCGACGTCCGCGGCCTGCCGTACGGCCGTCAGGGCCCGGCCGACGATCCGGCCCGCCGCGTGCATCGCGTCGATCGACGTGTCCGTCTTCAGTTCCACCATGCCAATTACTATACCGGGTTTTAATAGGCACAGGGGGAGGGGGCGGTATTAGAATGGGCGCCATGGTGCGCACCCCTCTCACCCCCGAAGAACGTGAACGCGGCGAACGGCTCGGGCAGTTGCTGCGCGAGGCGCGTGGCGGGCGGAGCATGACCGAGGTCGCGGCGGCGGCCGGCGTCTCGGCGGAGACCCTCCGCAAGATCGAGACCGGACGGGCGCCGACGCCGGCCTTCTTCACCGTGGCCGCGCTGGCCGGGGTGCTGGGACTGTCGATGGACGAGCTGGTGGCGCGGTGCGCGCTGGTGGCTGTCTGAGGACTCGGACGGGGCCGGGCGCGCGCAAAGGTCAAGATCGCGCAATGAGCCGTCCGCACACGTCCGGAAAACTGCGCGTAGCAGGCTCGTAACACGGCTGGTGTTGCCTACCGACCGGAGTGCTGGCAGTCGGGCGGGAGTCGGGCATGGCTGTGGATCAACTCCCTGGTCGCGTGCGGGAGTTCGCGAACTATCTGGACGGTCTGCTGGGGCGCCTGGACCAGGGCAGAGGCTGGTGCGGGGTCTTCTGGCAGCGGGACCCGGAGGGCATGCAGGCCTGTCTCGACGGGCGTGAGATGCCGCCGTGGGACGTCCTGGAGGCGCTGCTGCAGGATCTGACGGCGGCCTACGGCTCCGCCGTTGGCGCCGCGGAGCGGGAACGGGCCCTCGCCCTGCACGCGGCCGCCGTCGCGGCCCACGACGCGCGTCCCGGCGCCCGGGACGCCCTGGGTGACCGCCTCGACGTGATGCTCCGCGAGCAGCGCTACGCCGCCGAACGCCAGACCCACTTGCACGCCCTCCTGGCCGCGGCCACCTCTCCCGAGGAGGCCGAACCCCTCCGCCTCGACCTGGCCTGGGCCCACGACGACCACGAAAGAGCCACCGCCCGCTGCACGGAACTCCGCGCCCGCATGGCCGAACTGGACCGCCGAACCCGGGGGCTCCACGACGTACCGGCCGCTCCCGAGGACCGCGCGACGGCCGTGCGGCGCGAACCGGGCGCCTCCCCTCCCCCGGGAGACGGCACCGGACGGGGGCCGGCCGGCACGGATGCGTTCGGGGGCACTCCGTGGGGCGGGGGTGACGGCATGCGCGGCGTGTGGCGGGGGCCCGAGGGCAACGATGCGCCCGACCACGAGTCCGGCCCGACCGGGTTCCGGCCCCGCGACGCCGGTACATCACCGGGGTTCGAGGCGGCGCGCGGCGGCGCGCGGGGAGCAGGCCCTGCCGCGTTCCAGCGCCGCGATCCCGGCACCTCGCGGGGGTCCGAGGCCACACCCGCCGTCGGGCAGGGGGCCGACTCCGCCGCGTTCCGGGCCGGTCCCTCGGGCAGGTCGCGAGGGTATGACGGCCCCCGTCCCGCCGAGCGCGAGGCCGGCCCGAGCGTGTTCGACCCCGGCGACCCCGCCGTCGCCGGCACCGAGCGCCCCGCCATGTCTCCCGCCGGCACCGAGCGCCCCGCCACGTCTCCCGGCGCCGCCGCGCACCCGCCGGCGCACCCCACCGCCCCAGGCGCCCAATCCGCCGGCGCCGGCGCGCACCCCACCGCCCCAGGCACCCACCCCGCCGGCTTCGCGACGAACCCGTTCGCGCACCCCACCGCCGTAGCGCCGGCCCAGCCGGCGCATCGTGGCGACGCCGCGACGCATCCGTCCGCGCCAGGCGCCCACCCCGCCGGCGCACCCGCCGCCCCGTACCCCGTCTCGTCCCCCACGCTCGGCGCCGCGCCCGGACCGGCGCCGCAAGCGGGCGGGCCCGCCAAGGCGAAGAAGCGGCGGCGGCGCGGCAGTGCGCGGTTCGCCGGGATGGTCGAGGACGGCGGGGCACCCGTCGTCGTGCCGCAGGGGCCCGCGGTGGTGGCCGAGGGCGGCGGTGGGCCGCGGGGGGCGCGGTTCGCGGGGGCAGGGGAGGAGCCCGTGGACGCGGAGGTGCCCGTCGAGGTGGCGGACGCCGGGGCGGAGGCGGCCGTGGCCGGGGCCGTGGAGCGGCTGGTGCGGCTTCGGACGGAGGGCCGCAGCGGCGAGGCGCATGTGCTGCTCGTCGAGCTGACGCGGTGGCCCACGCCCCGCTTCCCGCTGCTCGCGGAGGCGCTGCAGCGCGCCGGGCTCGGCGCCGACTGGGCCACGCTGCTGTGGGAGGCCGCCGCGCTGCCCGCCGAGCGGCTGGTCGCCGCCGCCGACGCGCTGGAGGCCGCCGGGAGGATCGTGGACGGGCAGCAGATGCTGCGGCAGGGTGTGGCCCGGCCGCCCGGCGAGATCGGCGCGGCCGTGCTGGCGCTGGAAGCCGAGGGGCGGGCGCGGGAGGTGCGGGCCCTGCTGGACGCCTACGTCGTCGTCCGCACCCCCGAGGAGGCCGCCCGCAGTGCCGCCACCGACCCCGCCCGCCTGGTCCCGCTCCTGCTGGAGGCCGCCCGGCGCGCCTCCGAGGAGCGCCACTGGGATCTGGTGCACGCGCTCAGGGTGGCCGGCTTCACCGCCTGAGCGCGGGCGGCCGGCTCACCCACCGGGGTGTCATACGTGATCGACTCCGCGGGTTGGCGACGATGGTCTTGGCAAGCCCGTCCGAGAGGCTTACTTTCGTCCCTCTACGGGCCGTTTCTACGGGCGTAGAGGCTCGGACGTCGCGTCGAAGGAGCAGCTCATGGCCAACGTCGTACGTGCCGCACTGGTCCAGGCCACCTGGACCGGCGACACCGAGTCCATGGTGGCGAAGCACGAGGAGCACGCCCGCGAGGCGGCCCGCCGGGGCGCGAGCGTCATCGGGTTCCAGGAAGTCTTCAACGCCCCCTACTTCTGCCAGGTCCAGGAGCCGGAGCACTACCGCTGGGCCGAGCCGGTCCCCGACGGCCCGACCGTCCGGCGGATGCAGGACCTCGCCCGCGAGACCGGCATGGTGATCGTCGTACCGGTCTTCGAGATCGAGCAGTCCGGCTTCTACTACAACACCGCCGCCGTGATCGACGCCGACGGCACCTACCTCGGCAAGTACCGCAAGCACCACATCCCCCAGGTCAAGGGCTTCTGGGAGAAGTACTACTTCAAACCCGGCAACCTCGGCTGGCCCGTCTTCGACACGGCCGTCGGCAAGGTCGGCGTCTACATCTGCTACGACCGGCACTTCCCCGAGGGGTGGCGGCAACTCGGGCTGAACGGCGCCCAGTTGGTCTACAACCCGTCCGCCACCCACCGTGGTCTCTCCTCCTACCTGTGGCAGCTCGAGCAACCCGCCGCGGCCGTCGCCAACGAGTACTTCGTCGCCGCCATCAACCGCGTCGGCCAGGAGGAGTACGGCGACAACGACTTCTACGGCACGAGCTACTTCGTCGACCCGCGCGGACAGTTCGTCGGCGAGCCCGCGAGCGACAAGACCGAGGAACTCGTCGTCCGCGACCTCGACTTCGACCTCATCGAACAGGTCCGGCAGCAATGGGCCTTCTACCGTGACCGCCGCCCCGACGCCTACGAAGGACTGGTGCAGCCGTGAACGACCTCTACGCCCGCCACCGCAGCGTCCTGCCCGACTGGCTCGCCCTCTACTACGACGAGCCGCTCGAGATCACCCACGGCGAGGGCCGCCACGTCTGGGACTCCGCCGGCAACAAGTACCTCGACTTCTTCGGCGGCATCCTCACCACGATGACCGCCCACGCCCTGCCCGAGGTGACCAAGGCGGTCACGGAACAGGCCGGCCGGATCATCCACTCCTCCACCCTCTACCTCAACCGGCCGATGGTCGAACTCGCCGAGCGCATCGCCCAGGTGAGCGGCATCCCCGACGCCCGGGTCTTCTTCACGACCTCCGGCACCGAGGCCAACGACACCGCCCTGCTGCTCGCCACCACCCACCGGCGCAGCAACACCGTCCTGGCCATGCGCAACAGCTACCACGGCCGCTCCTTCAGCACGGTCGGCATCACCGGCAACCGCAGCTGGTCCCCGACCTCCCTGTCCCCGCTGCAGACGCTGTACGTGCACGGCGGGGTGCGCACCCGAGGCCCGTTCGCCGAGCTGGACGACCGCGCGTTCATCGACGCCTGCGTGGCGGACCTGAGGGACGTCCTCGGGCACACCCGCCCGCCCGCCGCGCTGATCGCCGAACCCGTCCAGGGCGTCGGCGGCTTCACCTCCCCGCCCGACGGGCTCTACGCCGCCTTCCGCGAGGTACTCCACGAGCACGGCATCCTCTGGATCGCCGACGAGGTGCAGACCGGCTGGGGCCGCACCGGCGACCACTTCTGGGGCTGGCAGGCGCACGCCCGCAGCGGCCCGCCGGACATCGTCACCTTCGCCAAGGGCATCGGCAACGGCACCTCCATCGGCGGCGTCATCGCCCGCGCCGAGATCATGAACTGCCTGGACGCCAACAGCATCTCGACGTTCGGCGGCACGCAGCTCACCATGGCCGCCGGTCTCGCCAACCTCACCTACCTCCTGGAACACGACCTGCAGGGCAACGCCCGGCGCGTCGGCGGGCTGCTCATCGAGCGGCTGCGGGCGGTCGCCGCCCAGCTCCCCGGGGTGCGCGAGGTGCGCGGGCGCGGCCTGATGATCGGCGTCGAGCTGGTCAGGCCCGGCACCGACGAGGCCGATCCGCAGGCGGCCGCCACCGTCCTGGAGGCAGCCCGCGAGGGCGGACTGCTCATCGGCAAGGGCGGCGGCCACAACACCAGCGCCCTGCGGATCGCCCCGCCGCTGTCGCTGACCGTCGCCGAGGCCGAGGAGGGCGCGGCGATCCTCGAACGGGCGCTGCGGAGCACGTACTGACCCGCACGAACCCGTACGTGGAGCACGTACGAGAGAAACAGGTGTACGGCCATGACCACCACCGCGGAGTCCCGATCCCTCCACCTGCCGGAGCCCGCCCTCTCCGTCCGGCAGGTGCTGAACCTGGAGCGCGTGCTCGCCGGGGAGCCCGAGGTGGTGGCCGGCGCCGCGCAGCTCGACCGGCCGGTGCGCTGGGTGCACGTCGCCGAGGCCCCCGACGTCGGCGTGATGCTCAGCGGCGGCGAGATGGTGCTCACCACCGGGGTGCTGCTCGCCGGTGACGAGGCCAAGCAGGCCGAGTACGTCCAGTCCCTGCACCGCGCCGAGGCCGCGGCCGTCGTCCTCGGGCTCGGCCGGGCCTTCCCGACGCCGCCCGAGGTGATGCGCCGGGCCGCCGAGCGGTGCGGGCTGCCCATGGTGGTCCTGCACCGGCCCTTCCCCTTCGCCGAGCTGACCGAGGAGGTGCAGTCCCGGCTGGTGCGGCGGAAGTATGCCGCCGTGAGCCTCTCGGAGAGCGTACGGACCGCCCTCACCCGCCTGATCACCGCGGGCGCCCCGCTCGGCCGGCTGCTCGACGAGGTCGCCCTGCACAGCGGTTGCCCGGTCGTCGTCACCAACCTCGCCCACCGCGTCCTCGCCACGGCGGGGGAGCGGCCGGCCGTGGACGACGTCCTGCGCGACTGGGAGCGGATCGCCCGGCAGGCGGGCGGCAGCGAGGGCGACGGCTGGATCCGCGCCGAGCTGGACGGCCGCGGGGAGCGCTGGGGCCGGCTGCTGCTGTGCGGCTACCGGGGCGACGCGGCCACCGGGCGGCTGCTGGCCGACCGGGCCGCCGAGGCCCTGGTGCTGCACCGCATGCTCGGCGGCGGCTCCGCGCACACCTGGGAGGAGCAGTCCGCGCAGAGCCTGCTGACCGACCTGGTCTCCGGCGTCGTACCGGCCCGCCGGCTGCTGCCGCGGGCCCGCGCGGCCGGACTGCCGGTCAACCGGCGGACCTTCGTGCCGCTCGTCGTCCTCGACCGCCGGCCCGACCAACTCGACCGGGTGCTGCGCCTGCTGGGGATGTCCGGGATCGTCGCCGAGCTCGCCGAGGGGGCCGCCGCGGTACTGCTCAGCCTCGCCCGCGACCAGGACGCCGAGGCCCTCACCGCCCACTTCGCCACCCGGCTGCGCGCCGAGTCGCAGGCCCTGGTCGCCGCCGCCGATCCGCGCACCGCCTGGGACGACGTGCCCGCCGGGCTGCGCGAGGCCCAGCATGTCGCCGACGCGGTCGCCGGCTCCTGCGCCGCCCTCGACCTGCCGGCCGTCGTACGGCTCCGGGACGTCCATCTGCGCGGCCTGGTCCGGCTGTTGCGGGACGACCCGCACGTGCAGTCCTTCGCCGAGCGGGAGCTGGACGGGCTGCTGTGCGGCACGGACCAGGAACTGCTGAACGTCCTGCGCACCTACCTGGCGACCGGCCGCAACAAGTCCCGCACCGCCCAGCTCCACCACGTCTCCCGGCCCGCCCTCTACCGGCGCCTGGAGGCGATACAGACCCGGCTGGGCGTCGACCTCGACGACTTCGAACAGGCGGCCTCCGTGCACATCGCGCTCCTCGCGCACGACGCGCAACAACGCTGAAACAAGCCACGACCTGGGAAAACGGCGGTGAAACATGGGTCTGCGAACACGTGACACGGTGACACGCCGGCCGGCCCCGGACGTGACACGCTGCATCTCAAACCGGCCATCCGGGCTTCCTAGTCTCGCCGTACACCGAGCGACCGGAGGTTGCGATGAGCCGAGTGATCCGTGCCGCCCTCTTCCAGACCGCCTGGACCGGCGACAAGGAATCCATGATCCAGGTCCACGAGCAGGCGGCCCGCGACGCGGCCGCGCAGGGAGCCCAGGTCCTCTGCTTCCAGGAGCTGTTCTACGGGCCCTACTTCTGCCAGGTCCAGGACAAGGCCTTCTACGAGTACGCCGAGCGGATCCCGGACGGTCCGACCGTCCGGCGCTTCCAGGCGCTCGCCCGGGAGCTGGGCATCGTCCTCGTCCTGCCGATGTACGAGGAGGAGCAGCCGGGCGTCCTCTACAACACCGCCGCCGTGATCGACGCGGACGGCTCCTACCTCGGCAAGTACCGCAAGACGCACATTCCTCAGGTCCAGGGATTCTGGGAGAAGTTCTACTTCCGCCCGGGCAACAGCGGCTGGCCCGTCTTCGACACCGCCGCCGGGAGGATCGGCGTCTACATCTGCTACGACCGCCACTTCCCCGAGGGCTGGCGGGCGCTGGGCCTGGCCGGTGCCGAGATCGTCTTCAACCCCTCGGCCACCTCGCGCGGCCTGTCCCGCTACCTGTGGCAGTTGGAGCAGCCGGCGGCGGCCGTCGCCAACGAGTACTTCGTCGGAGCGATCAACCGGGTCGGCGTGGAGGACCTGGGCGACAACGACTTCTACGGCACGACGTACTTCGTGGACCCGGAGGCCCAGTTCGTCGGCGAGGTGGCGAGCGACAAGGAGACCGAACTGGTCGTACGCGACCTCGACCTGGCCAAACTCCGCGAGGTACGCGACCGCTGGCAGTTCTACCGCGACCGGGCGCCCGGGGCGTACACACCGCTGACCGCGCCCTGACCGCAACCGAGTCGACCGAGGGAGCAGCATGAGCAGCCGTACCGTCATCCGTGGTGGTCTCGTCGTCACCGCCTCGGACGAGATCCACGCCGACGTCCTGATCGAGGACGGCCGTATCGCGGCCCTCGCCGCCTCCGGCACCCCCGCCGCGGAGGCGTTCACCGCCGAGAAGGTCATCGACGCCACCGGCAAGTACGTCAT
Source organism: Streptomyces sp. NPDC030798 (assembly GCF_055572275.1). NCBI lineage: Bacteria > Bacillati > Actinomycetota > Actinomycetes > Kitasatosporales > Streptomycetaceae > Streptomyces > Streptomyces sp. NPDC030798. The sequence continues at coordinate 69,070 of NZ_JBVIDR010000006.1, forward strand.
CCCGGGCGGCGTCGACGCCCACACCCACATGGAGCTGCCGTTCGGCGGCACCTTCGCCTCCGACACCTTCGAGACCGGCACCCGCGCCGCCGCGTGGGGCGGTACGACGACGATCGTCGACTTCGCGGTCCAGAGCGTCGGCCACACCCTGCGCGAGGGCCTGGACGCCTGGCACGCCAAGGCCGAGGGCAACTGCGCCATCGACTACGCCTTCCACATGATCGTCTCCGATGTGAACCAGGAGACGCTCAAGGAGATGGACCTGCTGGTCGAGGAGGGGATCACCTCCTTCAAGCAGTTCATGGCGTACCCGGGGGTGTTCTACTCCGACGACGGCCAGATCCTGCGGGCCATGCAGCGCTCCGCCGAGAACGGCGGGCTGATCATGATGCACGCCGAGAACGGCATCGCGATCGACGTCCTGGTCGAGCAGGCCCTGGCCCGCGGGGAGACCGACCCCCGCTACCACGGCGAGGTCCGCAAGGCCCTGCTGGAGGCCGAGGCCACCCACCGCGCCATCCGGCTCGCCCAGGTCGCGGGAGCCCCGCTCTACGTCGTGCACGTCTCGGCGACGGAGGCCGTGGCCGAACTGGCGCGGGCGCGCGACGAGGGGCTGAACGTCTTCGGCGAGACCTGCCCGCAGTACCTGTTCCTGTCCACCGACAACCTCGCCGAACCCGGCTTCGAGGGCGCGAAGTACGTGTGCTCCACGCCGCTGCGCCCCAAGGAGCACCAGGCGAAACTGTGGCAGGCCCTGCGCACCAACGACCTGCAGGTCGTCTCCACCGACCACTGCCCGTTCTGCTTCACGGGCCAGAAGGAGCTGGGCCGCGGGGACTTCTCCAAGATCCCCAACGGTCTGCCGGGCGTGGAGAACCGCATGGACCTGCTCCACCAGGCCGTCGTCGACGGGCACATCTCCCGCCGCCGCTGGATCGAGATCGCCTGCGCCACCCCCGCCCGGATGTTCGGCCTGTACCCGAAGAAGGGCACCATCGCCCCGGGCGCCGACGCCGACGTCGTCATCTACGACCCGCACGCCGAGCAGGTCATGTCCGCCGAGACCCACCACATGAACGTCGACTACTCCGCGTACGAGGGCAAACGGACCACCGGCCGGGTCGAGACGGTCCTCTCGCGCGGCGAACTCGTCATCGACCGGCGGGAGTACACCGGACGCGCCGGTCACGGCGTCTTCACCCCGCGCTCCACCTGTCAGTACCTCACCTAGGAGTGGCGCCCCATGGACTTCGGACTCGTCCTGCAGACCGATCCGCCGGCCTCCCGCGTCATCAGCCTGATGAAACGGGCCGAACGCAACGGCTTCCGCTACGGCTGGACCTTCGACTCCGCCGTGCTGTGGCAGGAGCCCTTCGTGATCTACAGCCAGATCCTGGCCAACACCTCGAAACTCACCGTCGGACCGATGGTCACCAACCCGGGCACCCGCACCTGGGAGGTGACCGCCTCCACCTTCGCCACCCTCAACGACATGTTCGGCAACCGCACGGTGTGCGGCATCGGCCGCGGTGACTCCGCGATGCGGGTGGCGGGCCGCAAACCCAACACGCTCGCCCGGATCAGCGAGGCCATGAAGGTCATCCGCGCCCTCGGCCGGGGCGAGGAGGCCGACCTCGGCGGCACCCGGATCAGCTTCCCGTGGATCAAGCCGGGCGCCGAACTCCCCGTCTGGATGGCCGCGTACGGGCCGAAGGCACTGAAGATGACCGGAGAGGAGGCCGACGGGTTCATCCTCCAGCTGTCCGACCTCTACCTGACCGAGTACATGGTGAAGGCCGTCAAGGAGGCGGCGGCCGCAGCCGGCCGCGACCCCGCCGAGGTGACCATCTGCGTGGCGGCCCCCGCCTACGTCACCGCCGACGACTCGCCCGAGGCACTCGCCCACGCGCGGGAGCAGTGCCGCTGGTTCGGCGGCATGGTCGGCAACCACGTCGCCGACCTCGTCGCCAGGTACGGCGAGCACTCCGCCCAGGTCCCCGAGGAACTCACCGACTACATCAAGTCCCGTCAGGGCTACGACTACGCGCACCACGGGCGCAGCGGCAACCCCGACACCCAGTTCGTGCCCGACGAGATCGTGGACCGCTTCTGTGTGATCGGACCCGCCGAGAAGCACATCGAGAAGCTGACCGCACTGCGCGAGCTGGGCGTGGACCAGTTCGCGGTGTACGACATGCACGACGCGCAGGAGGCCACCATCGACGCCTACGGCACGCAGGTGATCCCCGCCGTCAACGCCGCCTGACCCTCCCCCCGTCCCGCCGACACCCCCCACACCCCTGGTCACCCCTCCCCGCTCCCCCGGGGAGGGGCGTGTGCCCGCACGGCCTCTCCCGTCCCACCTCATCCGATTGGCCTGCCCCATGACCGACACCGCTCCCACGGCCATACCACCGACCTCCCAAGTCACCCTCGCCGACGGCCGGGTGGAGATCGCCCCCGGTGCGCCGCAGCCCAGCGGCCGCTACGCCAACGCGGACCTGCTCCCGGTCCCGGTGGCGGGGCGCACCTGGACGACGTACAACTTCTCCGCGCTGTGGGTCGGCATGGCCCACAACACGGCGTCCTGGACCCTGGCCTCCGGTCTGATCGCCGTCGGCATGGACTGGAAGCAGGCGGTGTTCACCATCGCCCTCGCCAATGTCATCGTGCTGGTCCCGATGCTGCTCACCGGGCACGCCGGGCCGAAGTACGGCATCCCGTTCCCGGTCTTCGCCCGCGCCTCCTTCGGGGTGCGCGGCGCCAACCTCCCCGCCGTCGTACGGGCGTTGGTGGCCTGCGGCTGGTTCGGCATCCAGACCTGGATCGGCGGCGAGGCAATCTACTTCCTCGCCGGCAAGCTGATCGGGAGCGGCTGGTCGGGCGCCTCGCACATCGGCGGCCACGCCTGGACCATGTGGCTGTCCTTCGCCATCTTCTGGGCCATCCAGATCGCGATCATCTACCGGGGCATGGACACCATCCGCCGCTTCGAGAACTGGGCGGCGCCCTTCGTGCTCGTCGGCGCGTTCGTCATGCTGTGGTGGATGAGCAGCAAGGCGGGCGGCGTCGGCCCGCTGTTCGACCAGCCGTCCAAACTGGGCTGGGGCGGCGACTTCTGGAAGCTGTTCTGGCCCTCCCTGATGGGCATGATCGGCTTCTGGTCCACGCTGTCGCTGAACATCCCCGACTTCACCCGCTACGGCAAGAGCCAGAAGGCCCAGACCTGGGGCCAGGCCCTCGGCCTGCCGACGACCATGACCCTCTTCGCCTTCCTCTCCGTGCTGGTCACCTCCGGCTCCCAGGCGGTCTACGGCAAGCCGGTCTGGGACCCGGTGCAACTGGCGGCGAAGACGGACAACGTGGTCGGCCTGCTCTACGCGCTCGTCACGGTCCTGGTCGCGACCCTCTCGGTGAACATCGCGGCCAACCTGGTCTCCCCGGCCTTCGACTTCTCCAACGTCGTGCCCCGAAGGGTGAGTTTCCGCACCGGCGCCCTGATCACCGCCGTGCTCGCGGTGCTGATCTTCCCCTGGAAGCTGTACTCCGACCCGCAGGGCTACATCTTCACCTGGCTCGGCCTGGTCGGCGGCCTGCTGGGCACGGTCGCGGGCATCCTCGTCGCCGACTACTGGGTCGTGCGCCGCACCCGCCTGAGCCTGGCCGACCTGTACCGCACGGGCGGCCGCTACTGGTACGCGGGCGGCTGGAACTGGCGGGCGGTGGCCGCCTTCCTGGCCGGCGGCATCCTCGCCATCGGCGGCGCGGACTTCCACCCCCTGATCGACGGCCGCCCCCTGCCCGCCCTCAAGCCGCTCGCGGACTACGGCTGGGCCGTCGGCCTCGGCACGTCACTGGTGCTGTACCTGGTGCTCACGCTGGCGACCGGGCGCAGGGATGCGGCGACCACCGGGGCCGGCTGAGGCCGCCCGCCGGAGTCAGACGCAGTGCGCGTGCTGCGGGACGGGGGAGACCGCCCGGGACAGGTCGACCAGCACCGTGTCGAGACCGCGCACGCCGGGGGAGATCGTCACCTCCACGGCGGGGCTGCGGCCGTAGGAGACGACGACCTTCCGTCCCGCCTGCCGGGAGCGGCTCTCCCGCAGCACCCAGTCCACACCGTTCACGCTCACGCACGGGTCCGTCGTGGGGCCGGGGGAGGTCACACCGCAGCGGGCCGTGACCAAGCCCCCGCCCCACGCCTCGGCGCCGGTCACGCCGACCCGTTCGCGGTCGTGGCCGTCGAGTCGGCCGGGCCAGCGTCCGGCCAGGGCGGTGCACGCCGGTCCGGCCGCCCGCTCGGCCGCGCGCAGCCCGTACGGCGGACCGCTGTCGTGGCGCGCCCACCCCCAACCGGCCGCCGCCACCGAGGCGGCCAGCACCCCGGCCGCGACCGCGTAGCGCCTGCGCACCCCACCACCCCCGTACGTCACGGTCCCGGCCGTCCCCGCGGCCGGTCGTCCCTCTCCGGAACCTACAACAGCGGCCACCGGCAGTGATCCGCCACCCCTACCCCAACGCCGGTCAGCGCCGCCCTGTTGCCATACTCGCTGTTCGTGAAGAGACGACCCCTGCTGTGGACCGCTGCCTGCCTGCTGCTGGCCTCCTGCCACGCGGGCATGGCCACCTCCGGCCCCGCCGAGGAGAAGAGCGGACCGCTGCCCGCGGGCCGCCGGGCGGCGGCGCCCGACCTCGCCGGCGAGAGCCTGGACGGCAAGCCGCTGCGGCTGTCGGACTACCGCGGCGAAGTCGTCGTCCTCAACGCGTGGGCGTCCTGGTGCCCGCCCTGCCGGGCCGAGGCACCGGAGCTCAGCGCCGCACAGAAACACCTCGCCGCCAAGGGAGTTCAGGTCATCGGCCTCAACACCGACACGGACACGGCCGGCGGACGTGCCTTCCAGCACGACCACGGGCTCGGCTACCCCAGCATCAGCGACCCCTCCGGGCGGCAGGTGCTCAGGTTCCCCAAGGGGTCGGTGCCGCGAGGCGTGCCGTTCACGGTGGTCATCGACAGGCGCGGCCGGATGGCGGCGGTCCACCCCGGCGCCGTCACCGAGCGGCAACTGCGCGATCTCACGCGGCCGCTCCTGCGCTCCTGAGAGCGGCTCAGCCGGACTGCAGCGCGGCGACGGCGCTCTTCGCCGCCTTGATGGCGCCCCTGTTGATCTCGTCCGTGCTCGGCGCCTTCTTCGTCTCGAAGTCGCTGCCGTTGTAGGTGACGATGACCAGGGCGTTGGAGACACGGGCCAGCACCACGCCCTCACGGGTCTGCTGCTTGTCCTCCGTGGTGAGATTCACGACCGAGTAGGCGGCGTCCCCGAGTCCCGGAACGGCCCCGCCGCCGCTCTTCTCGGTGACCCGCTGCTCGTACTCCTTCTTGGCCTCCTGGTCCGACTCGGCCACTTCGAAGGAGACGTCGAGCCAGCGGTAGTCGTAGCCCTTCAGGGCGTTCCAGGAGCAGGTGCGGCGCAGCTTGGTGTCGGTCGACGGGATCTCCTTGCCCGCCGTCTTCGCCCCGGGCACCAGCGACCTGACCAACGCCGCGGGCACGCTGGTGCAGGGGGTGGGCGCGGTGGAGTACGACTTCGACACGGCCGTGGAGGAGGGCGCGGAGGCCGACCGGGTCGGCGTCTGCCGGTCGGGCTGGTGATCGGCGGCGGACGGCGTGGCGGGCCCCGACGACAGCGCCCAGCCGGCACAGGCGAGCACGGCGACGGGCGTGAGTCGCGCGGTGAGGGCGAGCGGCAGAGGAAGAGAACGCACGGCGCACTTCTCGTGGGGGAGGGGGTGCGGAAGGAGTCCGCATGGTGGACGGGGGACGACAGTGTCACACGAGTCCCTGTGGGGCGGAAGGGCCAACTCGCTGCGTGCCCGAGCGGTCACGGCAACACGGGCACGACGTACGGCTCTGCCCGTTATGTCTGCCCGTCGCGCGTCTGCCGTGGTCCGGTGGAGTGCTCCTCCAGCCAGCGTCGGGCGCCGACTTCGCTCGGGTACTCGCGGACGGTGGTCCAGGCGAGCAGCCAGCCGGTGAGGTAGGCGGCATAGGCCGGCATCACCGGAGCGACGAGGATCACGAGCAGGCGGCCCAGGCCGATACGGCCCGGGACCCGTCCGGCGTGGTCGCGCCTGGCCTGGCGGGACTGTTCGGGAGTGGGGGGATGAAGAAGCGCCTCACGATGGCCCCGGCGCTGTTTCACCCATCCCCACACCACGGCGAGGGCGGCCGCCACTGCCTGCGCCGCGTCCCAGACGACCCGCACGGTGGACGGCAGGATCTCGCGGAACCCCGCGTACAGGCTCAGGGCGAAGAAGCAGAACATGGCGCTCACGAGGACGATGAAGACCGTCGTACGAGCACGGGACAGCCAGTAGAGGGCGCCCCGTGTGTACCACGTCCGTCCCAGCTTCGGCAGGGCGGGGATGGGGACGGAGAACCCTGGAGCGGGGGTCTCAGAAGATACTTGTGACGCCATGCCAGACATCCTTCACCAGTCGCTTCCCGTCGTCGTAGGTCTCCGAGGCGACGTGCGTGGTACCGGTCCACACACCGCCGACCACGCCGTGGTCGTGGATGTCCTCGCTCCAGTGCTCGTGGAAGGCGTGGTCGAGGACGGAGGTCGCGACGACCACCGTGCCGACCCCGACCGCGGCGACGGCGGCCGCGCCTTCGACGGGCAGGGCCGCCGTGATCGCGGCTCCGGCCGCCAGGCCGCCGAGGGCGGCCCCGCCGTCGACGGCGACGGAGTGCTGCCACGACCAGCCCTTGTCGTGGTCGTCCTTCGCCTCGATCAGACCACAGGCGGCCGCCGCGGCCACGTCCAGCACCGGAATCTCCTTCAGGACGTCCGGCAGCGCCTCCAGCCCCTTGCCCAGGCGCAGCGCATCGGCCGCGTCGACCAGCTTGACGTTCAGGGCGCGGTCGTACGGCAGCTTGGTGCTGCCGTTGTCGGCGCGGGCGATGTCCTCCTCCAGCGCGTCGACCTTGGTGACCGCGTCGCGGTAGGCGCTCTTGGCGGGCAGGTCCTTGGGCAGCGCCTTGCCCGCCTTCTGGAACGCCCTGCGTTCCGCGCGCAGTTCCTTCTTGGCGGCCCGCGCCTCGTCCTTCGCCGCGTCGAGGTGCTTGCGGGCCTCGATGCCCCCGGCCCGGGCGTCCTCGGCGTCGTACGCGTACAGACCGCGCAGCGCGTCGTACAGGGTGACCTTGTCCCCCGGGGACACCGAGCCGTCCTTCGACGTCACCTTGTCGTACAGCCCCTGCAACTGCTGCGCCGCCACCAGCCGCGCGTGCTGGGCGGTGTGCAGGATCTCGTTGCGCGCGGTGGCGTAGTCGTTCATCGCGGAGATGGTCTTCCGGTCGTCCGCGCTCGGCGGATTCGCCGTCATCAGCGGCACCGGCGCGCCCTTGGCGTCCGTCGCCACGCCCTTGCGGGCCGCGACGTGCTCCGCGTTCTGCAGGGAGGTCTCGCACGTGGACAGCGCATTGGCCAGCGTCTCGAGGATCTCGCCCGCAGCGTGCACCAGTTCGGCGAAACCGCCGGCCGCCAACGCGTCCTCGCTCCACCTGGCGCGGAAGGTCTCGGCCGCCTCGCCCTTCCAGCTCGCGTCGCCGACCAGCTTCTCCACCGTGCCGCTGAGCGGCTTGACCACGTCGTCGAGCTTGTCCTTGGCGTTCTTGTACGTCTCGGCCATCGTGCGCAGCCCGCCGATGTCGCCGCCGACCCAGCTGTCGCCCATCAGCCCTCACCCGCCATCAGGTCCTCGAAGACGCCGTGGACGTCCACGTCGTGCCGGTGGAAGGAGTCCCGGGCGTAGGCGACCTTGTCCCCGTGGTCGTCCATCCGGTCGGCCATGCCGGCGTGCAGGGCGAGAATGAGGTTGGCGACCTCCTTGATCGCCGCGTCCAGCCCGGCGTCGCCGCCGCTCACCACGGGCGGTGCCACATCGGGGTGCAACGTGCGGTAGTGGCCGGCCTGTTCGTGGAACGTCCTCGCCATGGTGGAGAGGTCGTCGTAGACCGCCTTGAAGTCGCTCACCGGCGCACCTGCCTCGCGTAGGCGGCCAGGTCCTCCGGCCGCCAGTTGGGTTCCACGGGTCCGGGCCGGGGGTCCAGCAGGACGGTGACGCCCTGCTCGCTCACGCCCTCGGCCAGCGGGCCGAGCGAGGCCGCGACCCACGGCTGCGCCTCGCCGAGCGCCTCCGCCAGCTTGCGCGGCGAGGTGAAAGCGAAGGCCACCGTGCCGTGCGCGGGATGCTCGAACAGTTCGAAAACGACGTAGGGGATCCGCGCCGGACGCCCGTCCGTCCCCGTCCCCGCGACGGACCTCGGATGCGCCGGCACGACCACCGGCGTGTGGTACGCGGGCACCCCCGGTCTGGGTCCGGCCCGGTCGTCGGCGGCCGCGCGTGGGGGTGGAGCCGCGTCCACGAGGTCCAGCAGGTGCGAGCGGCGAAAGTCCGGTCCGGTCTCCGGGACCTCGTGTCCCGGCCGGTCCGGTTCCATGAAATCGAGCAGGCGTGAACGTATCGGCGCCCCCACCGCTGTCACCTCTTCCCCGTGATCCTCCGTGGCCCTTCGGCCCCGACCACGGTAGCCAGCGGGCAACGGGGCGAATCCCGCTATGTCGGGGTGGTGACGCGCGGGCACACGGAACCCATACACCCGCTTGGCCGAGGCCAGGGCAGCCCTTGACCCGCCGCTGAACCAGGGCCCCCGACCGGACCGCCACCGCATCGGCCGACACAGCGGGTCGCCCCGCTGCAGACGGCCTCCTGGTTCCCGGGCGGCGATCACCTCCGTACGATCGCCCGGAAGAGGTACCGGCACGTAGGGAACAGAAGAGGAGCGCGCCCCTTGTTCACCACCCGGCCCACCCTCCAGGGCACCTTCGGCATGGTGTCCTCCACGCACTGGCTGGCCTCCCAGTCGGCGATGGCCGTGCTGGAGAGCGGGGGCAACGCCTTCGACGCAGCCGTCGCCGGGGCGTTCGTGCTGCATGTGGTGGAGCCGCATCTGAACGGTCCCGCCGGCGAGGTGCCGATCCTGCTCGCCCCGGCGGGCGGGCCGGTGCGCGTGCTGTGCGGGCAGGGCGTGGCCCCGGCCGGCGCCACCGTCGCGCACTACCGGGGGCTCGGTCTGGACCTCGTACCCGGCACGGGACCGCTGGCCGCCGCCGTCCCCGGCGCCTTCGACGCCTGGATGCTCCTCCTGCGCGACCACGGCACCAAGTCCCTCGAGGACGTCCTGACGTACGCCATCGGATACGCCGAGCACGGGCACGCGCCCGTGGAGAACGTCGGCGCGACCGTGGAAAGGATGCGGGAGCTGTTCGAGACCGAGTGGACCTCCTCCGCGGAGGTGTACCTGCCCGGCGGAAAGGCGCCCCGGCCCGGTGAGCTGCTGCGCAACCCCGCCCTCGCCGCCACCTGGAAGCGGCTGCTCGCCGAGACCGCCGGGGCCGGCGACCGGGAGGCGCGGATCGACGCCGCGCGCGCGGTGTGGCGCTCCGGCTTCATCGCCGAGGCCCTGGTACGGCAGTCCGCGCGGCCCACCCTCGACACCAGCGGGGAACGGCACACCGGCACCCTCACCGCGGCGGACCTCGCCGGCTGGTCGGCGGCCTACGAGGCTCCGGTGACGTACGACTGGAACGGCTGGACCGTGTGCAAGGCCGGCCCCTGGAGCCAGGGCCCCGCCCTCCTGCAGCAGTTGGCCCTGCTCCCGCCCGAACTGCCCGCGTACGGCTCGGCGGACTACGTCCATCTGCTCGTCGAGGGCTGCAAGCTCGCCATGGCCGACCGCGAGGCCTGGTACGGCGACGCCGCCGAGGTGCCCGTCGCGGAACTGCTGTCGGACGGCTACAACGCCGGCCGGCGGGCGCTCGTCGGTGCCGAGGCCTCCTACGAGCTGCGCCCGGGCAGTCCCGGCGGACGCACCCCGCGCCTGCCCGCCCCGGCACGCGCGCGCGGGGACGCCGACGCCGATCCCGGGTTCGACCCCCTGGGGGTGGGCGAGCCCACGGTCGCCGAGCCGTCCGGTGAGCCCCGGGTGGCCGCCCACGGCACCACCCGCGGCGACACCTGTCACCTGGACGTCGTCGACCGCTGGGGCAACATGATCGCCGCCACGCCCAGCGGCGGCTGGCTGCAGTCCAACCCGGTCGTGCCCGAACTGGGCTTCCCGCTCGGCACTCGGCTGCAGATGACCTGGCTGGAGGAGGGCCTGCCGAACTCCCTCACCCCCGGCCGCCGCCCCCGCACCACGCTCACCCCGTCCCTCGCGCTGCGCGACGGCGTCCCCGTGCTGGCGTTCGGCACGCCCGGCGGTGACCAGCAGGACCAGTGGCAGCTGCACTTCTTCCTCGCCGCCGTGCTGCGCGCCCCGGTACGCGGCGGCCTCGACCTGCAGGGCGCCATCGACGCCCCCAACTGGCACAACGACAGCTTCCCCAGCTCCTTCTACCCGCGCGGCCGTCGCCCCGGCAGCGTGACCGTGGAGTCCCGCATGGACGCCGAGGTGGTCGGCGAGCTGCGCCGCCGCGGCCACGACGTCACGGTCGGCCCCGCCTGGTCGGAGGGCCGCCTGTGTGCCGTGTCCCGCGACCCGGAGACCGGCGTCCTGTCGGCAGCGGCCAACCCGCGCGGAATGCAGGGGTACGCCGTGGGGCGGTGACGACCGGCCGAGGGCTCCAAGGCCCCCACAGCACCTGCTCTTCATCCCGATTCCACCCGGCATCCACCACCCCGGCGGGGATTGTCAGTGGCGCGTGATCTCATAAAGGCATGATCGAAGAGACGGAAACCATCGAAGAGTTTCTCGCCCGCCGCTCGGCCGACGTGGAGGAAGCGGTCCGCAAGGCCGCCGCGGCCGAGATCCTGCCCCGCTTCCGGCGCCTCGCCGAGCACGAGGTGGACCAGAAGAACGGACCGCACGACCTGGTGACCGACGCCGACCGGCTCGCGGAGCGGCAGCTCACCGAGGTCCTCGGCGCCCTGCTGCCCGGCTCGGTCGTGGTCGGAGAGGAGGCGGTGCACGCCAACCCGGCGACGTACGAGGCGATCCAGGGCGACGCGCCCGTGTGGATCATCGACCCGGTCGACGGCACCCGGCAGTTCGTCCACGGCGACGACGGTTTCTGCACCCTCGTCGCCCTCGCCCACCGGGGCGTCCTGCTGGCGTCCTGGACGTACGCCCCCGCGCGCGACCAGCTCGCCACGGCGGTCCGCGGCCGGGGCGCCTTCCTCGACGGGGAGCGGCTGTTCGCGGGTCCGCCCGAGCCCGACCGGGACCTGGTCGTGGCCACCTCCCACCCGGACTTCACGACCGACGACCAGAAGCGCCAGCTGAGCGCCCTGTGGACCGACGGCCTCGCCCCGCGCCCCTGCGGCTCGGCCGGGCTGGAGTATCTCGCCGTCGCCCGCGGCGAGTTGGACGCCGTGGCCTTCGGCTGGGAGGCCGCTTGGGACCACGCGGCCGGCCTGCTCCTGGTCGAGGAGGCGGGCGGCGCCCACCTCACCCGCGCCGGCGAGCCGTTCCGCGTCACCGGTGCCAACGCGCTGCCGTTCACCGCGGCCCGCGACGCCGCGACGGCCCGTCGTGTGGCGGAGCTGCTCCGGACGGCCGGCTGAGCCGCGGCGCCGTCCCGCCGCCGGGACCCATGGCCGGGCGTGTCAGTCCCCCGGCATATCCTGATCCCGAGTGGCCATCGGCTGACGAAGGGGTCCGAAGGTGCCGTCGATGCTCGATGCGGTCGTGGTGGGTGCGGGGCCGAACGGACTGACCGCTGCCGTGGAGCTGGCCCGCCGGGGCTTCTCCGTCGCCGTGTTCGAGGCGCAGCCCACCGTCGGCGGCGGTGCCCGCACCGAGGAGCTGACCCTCCCCGGATTCCGGCACGACCCGTGCTCGGCCGCCCACCCCCTCGGCATCAACTCGCCCGCGTTCCGCGCCCTGCCCCTGGAGCGCTACGGCCTGCAGTGGCTGCACGCCGAGCTGCCCATGGCGCACCCGTTCCCGGACGGCACCGCGGCCGTGCTGGCCCGGTCCGTCGCCGAGACGGCCGCGTCCTTCGGACCTCGCGACGCGGGCGCGTACCGCAGGCTGGTGGAGCCGTTCCTGCCCAGGTGGGACACCCTGGCCAGGGACTTCATGTCCCTGCCGCTGACCGCGCTGCCGCGCGACCCGGTCACCCTGGCCCGCTTCGGACTGGCCGGACTCCCGCCGTCCACGCTGCTGCTGCGCCGTTTCCGGGACGAGCGGGTCAAAGCCCTCTTCTCCGGCCTCGTCGGCCATGTGATGGCCCCGCTGAACGGCTTCGCCACCGGCGCCATCGGTCTCGTCTTCGCGCTGGCCGCGCACGCCCGCGGCTGGCCGCTGGCCCGAGGCGGTTCCCAGGCGATCTCCGACGCCCTCGCCGCCCACCTGACGGACCTCGGCGGCGCCGTGCACACCGACTACGAGGTCAAGCGGCTGGACGACCTGCCGCCCGCGCGCGCGTACGTCTTCGACACCTCGCCCACCGCCCTCGCCCGCATCGCCGGCTTCGGCGGCTACTACGACCGCTACCGCTACGGCCCCAGCGTCTTCAAGATCGACTACGCGCTGGACGGCCCGGTCCCGTGGACCGCCCCCGAGGCCCGCGTCGCCGGCACCGTGCAGATCGGCGCGAGCCAGGCCGAGATCGCCGCCGCCCTGCGCGCCGCGTCCCGCGAGGGCCGCGCACCCGACCGGCCGTTCCTGATCACCGTGCAGCCCAGCGTGGCCGACCCCACCCGCGCCCCCGAGGGCAAGCACGTCTTCTGGGCGTACGGCCATGTGCCGAACGGCTGGGAGGGCGACCTCACCGACGCCGTGGAGCGCCAGCTGGAGCGCTACGCGCCCGGCTTCCGCGACCGCGTCCTGGCCCGCGCCACCGCGGGCCCCGCCGAGATGGCCGCCCACAACGCCAACTACGTCGGCGGCGACATCGCCTGCGGCGCCGCCTCCGGACTGCAGCTCCTGCTGCGCCCCCGGCTGTCCGCGTTCCCCTACCACACCCCGCATCCCGCCGTCTTCATCTGCTCCTCGGCCACCCCACCGGGACCCGGCGTGCACGGCATGTCGGGCCACAACGCGGCCAAGGCCGTATGGAGGAGGCTGCGGCACACATGACCACCATCACCCTCGTCCAGGGCGACATCACCCGGCAGAGCGCCGACGCGATCGTCAACGCGGCCAACTCCTCCCTGCTCGGCGGCGGAGGCGTGGACGGCGCGATCCACCGGCGCGGCGGCCCCGCCATCCTGGAGGACTGCCGCAGACTGCGCGCTTCGCACCTCGGCAAGGGCCTGCCCACGGGCCGGGCGGTCGCCACCACCGCGGGCGCACTGGACGCACGCTGGGTGATCCACACGGTCGGGCCGCGCTTCAGCCGCGAGGAGGACCGGTCGGAGTTGCTGGCCTCCTGCTACCGGGAGTCGCTGCGGGTGGCGGACGAGCTCGGCGCGCGTACGGTCGCGTTCCCCGCCGTCTCCGCCGGCATCTACGGCTGGCCGATGGACGATGCCGCGCGGATCGCGGTGGAGACGGTGCGGGCCACGGACACGGCGGTCGAGGAGGTCCGGTTCGTCCTCTTCGACGACCGGGCGTACCAGGCGTTCGCCGCACAGCTTCCCTGACCGAGGGGCCGGCAGCGCCGGCAGCGCTGCCGGTTACAACTTTTCCGGCTCGGAGTGCATCCAAGAGAGTGACACACTTCCACCCATTCACCTGATGGGGGCGGGTTCTGACATGTCTCTCCACTTTCGGAAACTCTCCCGGCGGGCGACGGTCGCCACGGTGACCGCCGCGGTCCTCGGCGGTACGGCCGCGACCGGCGCCTGGGCCGCCACGGCGTCGGCGCACAGTTCCAGCAGCCCGCGCACCTGTGCCGTGAGCGATCTGTACCTGTCCATGGGACGCAAGGAAGGCGCGGCCGGTTCGCTGTACTGGCCGATCACCTTCACCAACACCAGCACCAGCAGCTGTGCCCTGCGCGGCTACCCGGGGGTCAGCGTCCTGGACACCGCGCACCACCGGATCGGTGCGGCGGCCGCCCGCTCGGGGCGGTCGTACGCGACCGTCACGCTGGCCCCGGCCCACTCCGCCGCCGCGGTCATCCGCACCACCAACGGCCCCGTGGGCGGTCCCTGCCGGGCCACCGGCAGCTATCTGCGGGTCTATCCGCCGGCGTCACGCACCGCGGTCCTCGTACCGGCCGCCTGGAAGGTCTGTTCCGGTGTCTTCCAGGTCGGCCCCGTCAACACGGACGGCACCATCTGATCCTGTCCACCACCCCCGCCCGTCTCAGGCGGAGGAGCTCCAGCGGGGAGCCGTACGCGCCCACGCCGTGTCCCAGGCGGCCAGGTTGCGCCGCCGCAGGACGCGGTCGGCGACGCCGTACGCGCCGGCCCCGGCGAACTGGACGGCCAGGACGGCGAGCACCGCCCAGCCCACGCCGCGGTCCCGGACCTGGTCGGCGGTCAGCGGCGGCCCGGTGAGCCCGCCGTCCGCGTCCGCCCAGACCCGGACGGTGCTGCCCGCCCGCAGCCGGGGCTCGACCTCGGTCTCGGCGGTGCGCTCGCGTCCGTCCCGGTCGGTGAAGCGCACCTCGACCGGGTAGCGGGTCTTCCTCGCCTCGGCCGATCCCGGCTCGGGGTGGCTCGGCGCGTCCCGCACGAGGACCGCGTTCGTCTCGTGCCGCGTCGCCGCCTGCCGCTCGGCCACACCGGCGTAGTGGCGGTGCGCGGTGCCGGCCGCCAGGACCGCGACCGCAGGCGTCGCCACCAGCATGACCAGCAGCAGGCCGACGCCGATCCACGCCTGCACCACGTCGGTACGGCGGCGCAGCGGGTTGCGCCGCAGCCGCCACAGCGTGACGCGGGGGAGTTCCGCCGGGTACGGCGGCCGTGCCGGGGGTGTGCCGCGGGCCATGGTGTCCCTCCTTCGGTCGGCTGACGCGGCCGGCGCGACGGCGGGGGACCGGCCGGCCGGGTGTGCGGGTCAGGGGAAGGGGTCGTCGGACAGCGGGGCGGGACCGGTGGCGGAGGGGTGCGCGTGGGCGGCCCTCAGGAGCTGGGCGGCGCCCCGGACGGCGGCGGTGTGCGGGGCCGGCACCACGCGGAGCGGCGCGTGGAGCCGCCCGGTGAGGTGGTAGGTGATCTCCGGACGCAGGGCGCCGCCGCCGGCCAGCAGGACCCCGCGGTGCAGCGCCTCGGCGGCCAGCGAAGTGCTGTCCTGGCGCAGCATCGAGGCCACCATGTCCGCCGCGGCCTCGCTCGGACGCGTCGGCGCGGTCGTGTCGAGGTCGCCGGTGCCGAGGGCGGTGCGGCGGGCGTCCACGACGGCACCGTCGGCGAGCAGCACCACCTCGGTGAGATGGGCGCCGATGTCCACGACCAGCAGCGGCCGGGTCAGGTCGGCGCCGGCCGCCGCCGCCACCGCCCGGGCGTGCGGCACGGTGAGCACCGCCCGGGGCCGCAGCGCCTGCACGGCGGTACGCGCCGCCGCCCGGTAGGCCGGACCGTCCAGCACCGGGGTGGTGACGATGACCAGCGGGCGGGTACGGCGCGGCAGCCGGTGGCCGAGGAGGCGCTGCAGCATGCGGCCGCACCCGGCGGCGTCCACGATGGTGCCGCGCTGAACCGGGTGGACGGCGCCGGGGCCAGGGGAGGTCACCGTGGGCACGTCGACGATCAGGCCCTTCCCGGCCATCCAGACCCGGGTACGGGCGCTGCCCAGGTCCAGTGCGACACCGCAGCACTGCCGGCACAGCGGCCAGGGCCGGTGCCGCGGACCGGGACCGTCGGGGCGGTGGGTGACGGTCATCGGCCGGCCTCCCTCACCCGCTGGCAGCGGCCGCAGTAGCGGGCCTGCGGCACGATCATCAGGCGTTCCCGCTCCACGGGCCGCCGGCACCGGTGGCAGGCGCCGTAGCTGCCCTGGTCCATGCGCGCGAGGGCCGCCTCGACGTCGGCGAGGACCATGCGGGCGGAGGCGGCGAGCTTGACGCGGACCTCGACCTGGGAGGCGGCCCGCTGCTGCCACAGGTCGTCCGCGCGGGAGGGCGCGGCGGCGGCGAGCTGCTCCAACTGCTCCCGGCGGAACAGCCGCTGCTCGTGCAGGTGCTCGCGCAGCGCGGCGAGGTCCTCGGCCGAGAGCAGTGTCGTACGGTCGTCGATGGTCTGGTGAGTCACCACTGCACCCCTTCGGCAGAGCGGAAGAGCAGGGAGAGAGCCGGGGAAGGAGCCGGCGAAGGAGAGGGCGTCAGGCGACGCGGCGCCGGCAGCCGACGCAGTACCTGGTGTACGGCAGGATCTCCAGGCGCTCCGCGGGAACCGGCTTGGAGCAGCCCAGACAGGTGCCGTAGCTGCCGTCCTCGACCCGGGCGAAGGCCTCGTCGATCTCTTTGAGCACACGCCGGATGGCCGCCTTCTGCGCGGACACGAGAGGGTCGTCCGGGCTCTGCCCGGTCTCCTCCAGGGCTCGCAGCTGGGTCAGCCGGGTGCTCCGGGCGTGTTCGAGACGCTGACGGGCCTCGTGCGTGGCGGCACGCTCGGGAGGGCGTTCGGTGCGGGAGGCATCGAGCGACACGGCGACGTCCTTCCTCTCGGGCACGGTCCGTCCGCTGGGCGACGGCCGGTGCGGGGTGTGCCTCCACTGTGGCCGCGGCAGCCGTCCGTACCCATCGGGCGCAGACCCCATTTACGGGTGGTCGCGGGATGCATACGGCGCCGCACGGCTGCGATGGGTGTGCCGTGCGGCCGGAAATGGGGTCCGTGCCCCATGTCCCCGCGCGTGGCAGCCGGGCAGGCTGGTGGCAGGCTCGGTCATGACAGGGCCGCCGCTCGTCCGGGGGCGCGCGATGCCCGACAGTGGAGGCAGGCCGCATCGCCGCGAAGCCGTCGGAAAGCGGTCTTGGAGCGGTCGCAGAGCGGTCGGAAGGCCGTCGGAGAGGAGGCGTGCGTCCCGGTGTCCCTGTTCTGGCGGATCTTCTCGCTCAACGCCGTGGTGCTGGGTGCGGCCACGGCGCTGCTGCTGTGGGCCCCGGTGACCGTGTCCGTCCCGGTCGTGCTGACCGAGGCGGTCATCCTGGTCGCCGGCCTGGCGGTGATGCTGGTCGCCAACGCCGCCCTGCTGCGCTGGGGCCTGGCCCCGCTGGGCCGGCTGACCCGGCTCATGACCACCGTGGACCTGCTGCGGCCCGGGCAGCGCCTGCCCGCGCAGGGCGGCGGCGAGGTCGCCGACCTGATCCGCACCTTCAACGCGATGCTGGAGCGGCTGGAGCACGAGCGGGCCACCAGCAGCGCCCGTGTGCTGTTCGCCCAGGAGTCCGAGCGCCGCCGTATCGCCCAGGAGCTGCACGACGAGGTCGGGCAGAGCATGACAGCCATCCTGCTGTCGCTGAAACGCGCCGCCGACACCGCCGATCCGCCGCTGAGCGGCGAACTGCACCAGGTGCGGGAGATGACCCGGGAGAGCCTGGACGAGGTACGGCGCCTGGTGCGCCGGCTGCGGCCCGGGGTCCTGGACGACCTGGGCCTGGTCAGCGCGCTGACCTCGCTCACCCACGACTTCGCCGCCCACACCGGGCTGCAGCTGCGGCGCCGCTTCGACGCCGACCTGCCCGCCCTGGAACCGGAGACCGAGCTGGTCCTCTACCGGGTGGCCCAGGAGAGCCTGACCAACGCCGCCCGGCACGCGGACGCCCAGCAGGTCACCGTCGACCTGCACCGCACCGGCGACGCGGTGGTGCTGGCCGTCACCGACGACGGCAGCGGCATCGAGGCCGCGTGCGAGGGCGCCGGCATCCGCGGCATGCGCGAGCGCGCCCTGCTCATCGGAGCCACCCTGGACATCACCCCCGCCCCCGGCACCGGTACCCAGGTGCGGCTCACCGTGCCCGTCCCCAGGAAGCAGCCGTGACCATGCCCGACCCGCAGCCGATCCGCATCCTCCTCGCCGACGACCACGCGCTGGTGCGCCGGGGTGTGCGGCTCATCCTGGACCAGGAGCCTGACCTGGAGGTGGTCGCCGAGGCCGGCGACGGCGCGGAGGCCGTCGAACTGGCCCGCACCCACGACATCGACCTCGCCGTGCTGGACATCGCCATGCCCCGGATGACCGGACTGCAGGCCACCCGGGAACTGACCGCGCTCAAGCCGGGCCTGCGCATCCTGATGCTCACCATGCACGACAACGAGCAGTACTTCTTCCAGGCGCTCAAGGCGGGCGCCAGCGGGTACGTCCTGAAGTCCGTCGCCGACCGTGATCTGGTCGCCGCCTGCCGGGCCGCGATGCGGGACGAACCGTTCCTCTACCCCGGCGCGGTGACCGCGCTCATCCGCAACTACCTCGACCGGGTCCGCCACGGCGACGAGACGCCGGACCAGATCCTCACCCCGCGCGAGGAGGAGATCCTCAAGCTGGTGGCCGAGGGGCACTCCTCCAAGGAGATCGCCGACCTGCTCTTCATCAGCATCAAGACCGTTCAGCGCCACCGCGCCAACCTGCTGCAGAAGCTGGGCCTGCGCGACCGGCTGGAGCTCACCCGCTACGCCATCCGCGCCGGCCTGGTCGAGCCCTGACCCCCGGCTCCGCCGGCCGCCGCCGCGCAACACCACGAAAGGGGACGGTGCATGCGCCCGCCTTCGCACACCGCCCCCGGCCGGGCCGCGGCGGTGACGGCCGTACTGGCCGTTCTGCTGGCCCTGTTCACCGTCCTCACCCCGGGCGGCCCGCTGCCCAGGACGCCAGTCCCGGCCGCCGCCGACCAGGCCACGACCCAGCGGGCCGACGACGACTGCACCTCCTCGAAGGCCGTGGTCCGCCCGGAACCGGGCCGTGAACGCCCCGCCCCGCAGCGGCACTTCGCCCTGACGGCGGCCGACGCGACCGCCGCCCCACCAGGCCCCGGCCCTACGACGACGGCTGCCCAAGCCTCCGTACCGGCCGCCGCGGACCGGGAACCCCCCGACCGCGACCGAGCACCTCCCGCCCCCTCCGGCACCTGACACCGTCCCCCTTTCCCCACCCCGCGGCCGGCGCCGGACGTCGCCGTGGTGTGTCCGCCGGAGGCTCCGTTGAACCGTTCGACCCGGGTGAGGGCGCTGTTCGCCCTCATCGTGCTCGCCCTGTCCCTGTTCGTCACGCTGACCGTGCCGCTCCGTCTCGGGCTCGACCTGCGCGGCGGCACCCAGATCGTGCTGGAGACCCGCTCCACGCCCACCACCGGGGCCGGCCCCGAGGCCACCGACCGCACCCTGGAGGTGCTGCGCGGCCGTATCGACGCGCTCGGCGTCGCCGAACCCGGCCTGCACCGCTCCGGCAGCAACCGGATCGTCGTCGAACTGCCCGGGGTGCAGGACCCGCGCCGGGCCGCCGACGTGCTGGGCCGCACCGCCCAGCTCACCTTCCACCCGGTGCTCGGCACCGCCGACGCCGAGGCCCGGCCCCGGGAGCGGGTGCTGCCCGACGAGTCCGGCCGGCCGCTGCGTCTCGCGCCGGCCGCGCTGACCGGGCAGCACGTCAAGGGTGCCGCCGCCCGCTTCGACCCGCAGACGGGCGCCGGATGGCACGTCACCGTCGACTTCGACGGCGCCGGCCGCGACCGCTGGACCCGGCTGACCGGCGAGGCCGCCTGCCGTCCGGCCGGGGACCCGGCGCGCCGGGTCGCCATCGTCCTGGACGGCAGGATCATCTCCTCGCCGCAGGTCGACCCGTCCGTCGCCTGCGGCACCGGCATCACCGGCGGCTCCACGCAGATCACCGGGTCGTTCGACGACGCCGAGGCCCGCGAACTGGCCCTGCTCATCAAGGGCGGCGCCCTGCCCGTGCCCGTGGAGACCGTCGAACAGCGCACCGTGGGGCCGACCCTGGGCGCCGAGGCCATCACCGCGAGCGCCTGGGCGGCCGTCGCCGGCACCGCCCTGACCGCGTTGTTCATCGTCGCCGTCTACCGGCTCATGGGCGCCCTGGCCGTGCTCGCGCTGGCCGCGTACGGCCTGATCTCCTACGCCGCGCTGGCCGCGCTCGGCGCCACGCTGACCCTGCCGGGTCTGGCCGGCTTCGTGCTGGCGATCGGGATGGCCGTGGACGCCAACGTCCTGGTGTTCGAACGGGCGCGTGAGGAGTATGCCGCCCGGCACCGCGCGAGCCCGCGCTCGGCGCTGAGCGCCGGGTTCCGCAACGCCTTCAGCGCCATCGCCGACTCCAACGTCACCACCCTGATCGCCGCCGCGCTGCTGTTCCTGTTCGCCTCCGGACCGGTGCGCGGCTTCGGCGTCACCCTGGGCATCGGGGTGCTCGCCTCCATGATCGGCGCTCTGGTGGTCACCCGCGTCCTCGCCGAGTACGCCGCGTCCCGACCCTGGGTGCGCCGCCGGCCGCACCTCACCGGACTGACCGTCACCGGCGCGGTCCGCGACCGGCTCGCCCGGCGCCGCCCGCGTCCGATGCGCCGCCCGCGCCGCTGGCTGGCCGCCTCCGCCACCCTGCTGGCCCTGGCCGCCGCGGGCATCGCCGTGCGCGGTCTCGACCTCGGCATCGAGTTCACCGGGGGCCGCCAGATCGAGTACGCCACCTCCGCCCCGGTGGATCCGGACCGGGCCCGGGCCGCGCTCGCCGACGCCGGTCTCCCGCGCGCCGTCGTCCGGTCCACCGACGGCACCGGTCTCACCGTGCGCACCGGGGAACTCAGCGACGCCGAGGCCGCGACGCTCACCCGGACCGTCGCCGGGCTCGGCGACGGGGCGGAGAAGGTCCGGGACGAGCTGATCGGCCCCAGCCTGGGCGAGGAGTTGCGGCGCAACGCGCTGATCGCCCTCGGCGCGGCCCTCGCGGCGCAACTGCTGTATCTCGCCGTCCGCTTCCGCCGGCTGTTCGGCATCTCGGCGGTCGCCGCCCTCGCCCATGACGTGGTGATCCTGGTCGGCGTGTTCGCCTGGCTGGGCAAGCCCGTCGACGGGGTGTTCCTCGCGGCGCTGCTCACGGTCATCGGCTACTCGGTCAACGACTCCGTCGTCGTCTTCGACCGCGTCCGGGAGCTGTGCCGGCGCGACCGAGGGGCACCGCTGCCCCGGATCGCCGACCGGGCGATCCTGCAGACGCTGCCCCGCACCGTCAACACGGGCCTGGGCGCGGCCTTCATCCTCACCGCACTGGCCGTCCTCGGCGGGGACACGCTCACCGACTTCGCCCTGGCCCTGCTCATCGGTCTCGCGGTCGGCACCTACTCCTCGGTCTTCACCGCCACCCCTCTCGCCCTCGCGGTGGACGGTGTACGACGGCGCCGTCGCGCGGCGCCGCCCCGGGAGCGGTAGACCACGTAGGGGCGGGCCGGGTAGCCGAGCGGCACGGTGAAGGCGTGCACCAGCCGGCTGAACGGCCACAGGGCGAACAGGGCGAGGGCGAGCAGAGCGTGGCACTGGTACACGAGCGGCGCGTGCGCCATGGCGCCCACGTCGGGGTCGAGGGTGAACAGGCTGCGGAACCAGACGGCGACGCCGAGCCGGTAGTCGTAGGGGTTGGTCACCGAGGACGCGGTCGCGGTCAGCCCGGCGAGCAGGACGAGCGCCAGCAGCGGCAGCACCGCCCGGTCGCTGCGCCTGCTCGCCCGGCGTACGGCGGGGACACGCAGCCTGCGGTACAGCAGCAGGGCGAGTCCGAAGACCGCCGCGACGCCCGCCGCGCCGCCCATGGTCAGGGCGACGGCGTGGTACTGCTCCTCGCGGACCCGGAGCCGCGCGGTCAGCCACTCGGGCACCAGCAGCCCCATGACGTGGCCGCCGGCGACGAGGAACAGGGCGTAGTGGAACAGCGGGGCGCCGACGCGCAGCAGCCGGGACTCGTGGAGCTGGCTGGAGCGGGTGGTGAAGCCGAAGCGGTCGTACCGGTAGCGCCAGGCCGTGCCGGCGACCAGGACCACCAGGGCGAGGTAGGGCAGTACGCCCCACAGCGCGATGTGCAGGTGCTTCATCAGCGGCGGACTCCTTCGTCGCCCGGCGCGTGCGGCAGCGGGTACGGCACGGGGGCGGGCGGTTCGTGCGGGGCTTGCGGGGGGACCGGCGCGGCCGGAAGGGTGGCCCGGACGGCGCGCACCACGTCCAGGTACGGGCTGCGGTGGGCCGCCAGGCCGCGGGCGAGCAGGTCGAGGGCGCCCGCGTGCGCGTGGAGCAGGGCCCGGCCCGGGCCGGGGCAGCGGGCGGCGAACTCCAGCATCGTCGGGAGGTGGTCGGGCAGTTCGCCCGCCGGCGGCTCCCAGCCGTGCTCTCGGTAGCGGGCCTTGAGCGCCACGAGGGAGGAGCCCCGGCGCCGGGTGTCGCCGTCGGTGTAGTGGGTGAGGTGGAGGGTGCGGCGGCGGCTGCGGTCGAAGGTGGCGACGTACCGGGCCGCCAGTTCCAGGGGCGGGACGGCGGCGGTGGCCCGGCAGAACGCCAGCAGCGGTTCCGTGTCGGGGCCCGGCAGCCCGGCGAGGGCCCCGGCGACCCGGTCGCGGCGGTGCGGCCAGTCCTCGCCGGGGTAGTGCAGGAGCAGGGCGGCGGCCTGGTGCACGGCCCGGTGCCGGTGGTTCACCGGGCCTCACCCCTCCGCTCGGGGAACAGGCCCCGGGGACGGCCACGGCCGTTCCAGCTGAACAGGTTGACCCGGCCCCGCAGCGACGCGTCCCCGGCCGGACCGTCGGCAGCCCCGGCGGTCCCGCAAGCCCCGCATGCCCCGGCCGGTGCGGCGGCCGGCGGCGCGTGGAAGAGGGACGCGTCGTCCGTGCCGTACATGCCGGGCCCGCCGGCCCCCTCCAGACTGCAGCCCGGGCCGGCCGCCGGGCCGTCCCCGGCGCCGGCGACGTACGTGGTCGGCACGACGTACCGCTCCTCGTACTTGGCGAGGGCCAGCAGCCGGTACATCGCCTCCAGACCGGCCTCGTCCATCCCCACCCCCCGGGCGATCGCCGGGTCGCGCTCCTCGCCGAGGTTCACCCGGCGCATGTGGGCGCGCATCGCGGCCAGCCGGCACAGCGCCGCCTCCACCGGGCCCTCGTCGCCCGCGGTGAACAGCCCGGCGAGATAGCCGAGCGGGATGCGCAGGGCGTCGATCGCGCCGAACAGGGCCGCCGGGTCCTCGCCGTCGTGCCCGCCGCGGGTGAGGGCCTCGACGACGGGGGAGAGCGGGGGCACGTACCAGACCATCGGCATCGTCCGGTACTCCGGATGCAGGGGGAGCGCGATGCGGTAGGTGCAGATCAGGTCCCGCACCGGGGAGCGGCGGGCCGCGGTGATCCAGTCGTGCGGGATGCCCGCCTCCTCGGCGGCCCGCACCACCTGCGGGTCGTGCGGGTCCAGGAAGCAGCCCAACTGCGCCTCGTACAGCTTGCGTTCGTCGGGCACGGCGGCGGCCTCGCCCACCCGGTCGGCGTCGTAGAGCAGCACGCCCAGATAGCGCAGCCGGCCCACGCAGGTCTCCGAGCAGACGGTGGGCTCACCGGCCTCGATGCGCGGATAGCAGAAGGTGCACTTCTCCGCCTTGCCGGTGGCGTGGTTGAAGTAGACCTTCTTGTACGGGCATCCGGTCACGCACATCCGCCAGCCCCGGCAGCGGTCCTGGTCGACCAGCACGATGCCGTCCTCGATCCGCTTGTACAGCGCCCCGGAGGGACACGCGGCCGCACAGGACGGGTTCAGGCAGTGCTCGCAGATGCGCGGCAGGTGGAACATGAACGCCTGCTCGTACTCCAGCCGCACCCGCTCGTTCATCTGCCGCAGCACCGGGTCCCCGGCGAGGTGCCCCGGCCCGCCGCCCAGGTCGTCGTCCCAGTTGGGCCCCCAGGTGACGGCGGTGGGGCGGCCGTCGATCAGGGAGCGGGGGCGGGCGGTGGGCAGGTCGTCGCCGGGCGGGGCGGTGAGCAGGGTGTCGTAGTCGTAGGTCCAGGGCTCGTAGTAGTCCTGGAGGGAGGGCAGTTCGGGGTTGGCGAACAGGCGGGCCAGCCGGCGGGCCCGGCCGCCGGCGCGCGGCACCAGCCGGCCCCGGGTGTCCAGCCGCCAGCCGCCCTTCCACCTCTCCTGGTCCTCGTGCCCCCGGGGGTAGCCCTGGCCGGGGCGGGTCTCCACGTTGTTGAACCAGGCGTACTCGGTGCCCGTGCGGTTGGTCCAGGTCTGCTTGCAGGTGACCGAACAGGTGTGGCAGCCGATGCACTTGTCGAGGTTCATGACCATGGCGACCTGACTCATGACGCGCATGTCAGTACTGCACCTCCTGGGCGCGGCGGCGGATCACGGTGCGGGCGTCGCGCTGGTTTCCGGTGGGGCCGTAGTAATTGGGGGCGAAGGAGAGCTGGGCGTAGCCGCCGATGAGATGGGTGGGTTTGATCAGGACCCGGGTGAGGGCGTTGTGCACGCCGCCGCGCCGGCCGGTGGCCTCGCTGACCGGCACGTTCACCAGGCGTTCCTGCACGTGGTACATGAACACCGTGCCGGGCGGCATCCGGTGCGAGACGATCGCGCGGGCGACCACCACGCCGCCCGGGTTGACCGCCTCGACCCAGTCGTTGTCGGCGGCCCCGATGGCCTCGGCGTCGGCGACGCTCATCCAGATCACCGGCCCGCCGCGCGCCAGGGTCTGCATGAGCAGGTTCTCCTGGTACTCGGAGTGGATGGACCACTTCGAGTGCGGGGTGAGGTACCGGACGGCGACCTCCCGCTCACCCGCCGCGCCCGGCGCGGGCAGGTCCAACGGCGGTCGGTACACCGGAAGTTGTTCGCCCAACTCGGCCATCCAGTCGTGGTCGAGGTAGAAGTGCTGACGGCCGGTCAGGGTGTGCCAGGGCTTGAGGTGTTCGGTGTTGACCGTGAAGGGCGCGTAGCGGCGGTCCGGGGCCTCCTTGCCGGACCACTCGTAGCTGGTGCCGACCTGCACCGGCCGGGCCTGGGTGTCGGAGAAGACCACGCGCCGCTCGTGCACGGCCTCCGCGAGCGCCGCGAAGGCGCTGCCGGCGCCGCAGCGTTCGGCGAGCCGCTCGAACCCCTCGGCCGCGATCCGCCCGTTGGTCGTGCCGGACAGCGCCAGGATCGCCTCGCACAGCTTGACGTCGGTGTCCAGCAGCGGGCGCCCGCGCGCGGCCCCGGAGCGTGCGGTGCCGCAGCGCGCGGCCAGCCAGCGGGCCTCGGCCTGCGGGCGCACGGTGACACCCTTGACGGTGATGCCGTGCTCCTCGGCGAGCGGCCCGAGGGCGGCCAGCCGGTCGGCGACGGCCGTGTAGTCCCGCTCGACCAGCGTGAAGTGGGGCAGATTGCGGCCCGGTCGGGCGGGTGCGCCCTCGCGCCAGTCCGCCACCGTGCCGCCGGGCTGCGCGGTCTCGCCCGGGGTGTCGTGCTGCTGGGGCGTGGCCACCAGGTCGTAGGCGGTGCCGAGCCGGCCGGAGCTGAGTTCGCTGAACTTCGCGGCCAGCGCGTGGAAGATCTCGAAGTCGGTGCGGGCCTCCCAGGGCGGGCTGATCGCCGGGGAGAAGGCGTGCACGTAGGGGTGCATGTCGGTGCTGGACAGGTCGTGCTTCTCGTACCAGGTGGCGGCCGGCAGCACCAGGTCGGCCATGAGCGTGGTCGACGTCATCCGGAAGTCGAGCGCGAGCAGCAGGTCGAGCTTGCCGCGCGGCGCCTCCTCGTGCCAGACGACGTCCCGCGGCCGGGCCTCGGGCGGCGCCTCCTCGGCCCGTGCGTTGTCGCTCGCGCCCAGCAGATGGCGCAGGAAGAACTCGTTGCCCTTGGCGGAGGAGCCGATGAGGTTGGCCCGCCAGACGGTCAGCACCCGCGGCCAGTTGGCCGGATCGTCGGGGTCCTCGCAGGCGAAAGCCAGCTTTCCGGCGGCCAGTTGCGCGGCGACCCACTCGTCCGGCTCGTGCCCGCTGCTGCGCACCGCGCGGCCCAGGTCCAGCGGGTTCGCGCTGAACGCGGGCGCGGACGGCATCCAGCCGAGCCGCATCGACTGCGCGACCAGATCGGCGGTGTGCCGCCCGGCGAACAGCCCCCGACCGGTGGGCGAGGACAGGGTGTCGGCGCGGTGCGCGTCGTAGCGCCACTGGCCGGTGTGCAGATACCAGTACGGCGTCCCCGCCATCTGCCGGGACGGGCGCACCCAGTCCGCCGCCGACTGCAGGTGCTGCCAGCCCGCGTACGGCCGGACCTTTTCCTGGCCGACGTAGTGCGCCCAGCCGCCGCCGTTGACGCCCTGGCAGCCGGTGAGCAGCAGCAGGGTGAGGAACGACCGGTAGATGGTGTCGGAGTGGAACCAGTGGTTGGTGCCGGCGCCCATCAGGATCATGCAGCGGCCGCGACTCTTCTCCGCGGTGTCCGCGAACTCCCGGGCCAGGCGCACCACCGCCCCGGCCGGCACCGAGGTGACCGCCTCCTGCCAGGCGGGGGTGTACGGCTCGGCGGGGTCGTCGTAGCCGGCCGGCCAGACGCCGGGCAGGCCCGCGCGGCCGACGCCGTACTGGGCGAGGAGCAGGTCGAAGACGGTGGTGACACGGCGGCCGCCCACCTCGCGCACCGGCACCCCGCGCACGCACGGCGGCTCGCCGTCGAAGCGCGGCAGCAGCACCCGGGCGGCGTCCCCGCCCGGCCGGTACAGGGTCAGCTCCGGCTCGACGTCCCCGAGGTCCAGGTTCCAGCGGCCCTCGCCGCCCTTGGCCCAGCGCTCGCCCAGGGTGCCGTTCGGGACGACCGGGCGCCCGGAGGCGGCGTCGAGGAGCACCGGCTTCCACGCGGCCTCCGCGTCGTCCGCGCCGGGTCCGAGGTGTGCCGCGGTGACGAACTTCCCCGGTACGAACTGCCCGTCCCGCTCCTCGAGTTCGACGAGGAACGGCAGGTCTGTGAAGCGCCGGACGTAGTCGGTGAAGTACGGCACCCGGCGCCGTACGAAGCACTCCGTGAGGATCACATGCCCCATGGCCATCGCCAGGGCCCCGTCGGTGCCCGGGTGCGGGTGCAGCCACTCGTCGGCGAACCGGGTGGCGTCGGAGTAGTCCGGGGACACCACGACGACCTTCTGGCCCCGGTAGCGGGCCTCGGTCATCCAGTGTGCGTCCGGGGTGCGGGTCACCGGCACGTTGGAGCCCCACAGCACCAGGTAGGCCGCGTCCCACCAGTCCCCGGACTCGGGCACGTCCGTCTGGTCGCCGAAGACCTGCGGGGAGGCGATCGGCAGGTCCGCGTACCAGTCGTAGAAGGACAGCATCGGCGCGCCGATCAGGGACATGAACCGCGCGCCGACGGCGTGCGAGGCCATGGACATCGCCGGGATGGGGGAGAAGCCGGCGACGCGGTCCGGTCCGTGCGTGGCGATGGTGTGCACATGGGCGGCGGCCGCGATCTCCAGGGCCTCCTCCCAGCCGACGCGGACGAGGCCGCCCTTGCCCCGGGCCGCCTGGTAGCGGCGCCGCCGGTCCGGGTCCCCGGTGACCTCGGCCCACGCCGCCACGGGATCGCCGAGGCGGGCGCGGGCCTCGCGGTACAACTCCAGCAGCACGCCGCGCACATGGGGGTGGCGCACGCGGGTGGGGGAGTAGGTGTACCAGGAGAACGAGGCACCGCGGGGGCAGCCGCGGGGCTCGTACTCCGGCCGGTCCGGGCCGGTCGAGGGATAGTCCGTCTCCTGGGTCTCCCAGGTGATCAGACCGTCCTTGACGTACACCTTCCACGAGCACGAGCCCGTGCAGTTCACGCCGTGCGTGGAGCGCACGACCCGGTCGTGCGCCCAACGCTCCCGGTACGGCGCGTCGTTGACCTCCTGGTCGGTCCGCAGGACCGCGCGCAGGTCCGGGGTGGTGGGAGTGCGGCGCAGTATCCCGCCGGCCCGCAGCAACTGGTCGGCGGCGAGCGCCGCCATCCGTTCCGCTTCCCGTCGGGCACCGCGCCGTCCCACTGGTCACTCCCTTTCGAAGCCGGCTGTTCCGCTTCGGCCAGCTTCGGGTACGGATGCGCTCCGCAGTGGGGTGACTACGCTCTGTTGATCCGACTTAGGGCGGAGTTTTTCTTGGCCTTTGCAATAGTTGTGTATGGCACGGGGTCTGTGCCTCAGCTCGCCGTGGTGATCGCCGCGCGCCGCCGCCCCAGGGTGAGGACACGCTCGGCGTGGTGCTCCTCGTGCAGGTCGATGCGCCGCGCGGTGAGGAGATGGCGCAGACTGATGATGCCCTCGACCTGCGGCTTCGCCTCCCTCGTGACCACCAGCAGCCGGGTCACCTCGTACTGCGCCATCCGGTTGGCGAGGGCCCGCAGGGTCTCGTCCGGGTACGCGGTCACCGCGGGCGCCGCCAGCTCGGCGAGCGGGGTGGCGTCGGTGGGGTCCGCGTGGACCAGTTGGCCGCGGGTCACCACGCCGGTGAGGCCGCCGTCCGCGTCGAGCACCGGGTACAGCTGCTGCGCCAGCAGCCCCTCGGGATCGCCCGTGTCGTGCGCGGCGCGCAGCAGCGCGGTGACCTCGCCCGCCGTGCGGTCACCGGCGAAGGTGACCCCGGCGGGCGTCTCGAGCTGCCGGACGAGGTGCACCTCCAGCGGGTCCACCGAGTACTCCCGGGTCAGGTGCAGCCCGCGCCGGGCCAGCTTCTCGGTCAGCACCGACCGCTTGAGCAGCACCACCGAGATCAGGTACGCCGCCGACGCGGTGATCACCATCGGTATGAGCGCGTTGACCTCGTGGGTGAGCTCCAGGCAGAACACGATGCCGGTGAGCGGGGAGCGCATCACCCCGCCGAGGACGCCGGCCAACGACACCAGGGCCCAGAAACCGGGGCTGACGTGCGGGAAGACCAGCGCCTCCGCGGCACCGAGGGCGCCGCCCACCATGAACATCGGGGCGAGGACGCCGCCGGAGGTGCCCGAGCCCAGCGACAGGCCCCAGATCAGCGTCTTCACGATCAGGATGCCGACGATCAGACCGACCGTGGCGTGTCCGGTGAGCAGGGCGTCGATCACGTCGTAGCCGACGCCGAGTGCGCGGGGCTCGATCAGACCGCCGGCGCCGATGACCGCGCCGCCGATCGCCGGCCACCACATCCAGTGGATCCGCAGCCGGGCGAACAGGTCCTCGGAGAAGTAGACGAGCGCCGTCGCGCCGAGCGCGAGCAGGCCGGCCAGGGCACCGGCGACCAGGCACAGACCGTAGGACGGCAGTGCGATGTGGGCGGGCACACGGGCGCCGCCGAACAGCGGATCGGTGCCGAGCAGCGGGCCGCGCACCAGGGTGGCGGTCACGGCGGCGACGGCGACGGGCAGGTAGGAGCGGGGCCGCCACTCGAACAGCAGCAGTTCGACGGCGAGCAGGATGGAGGCGAGCGGCGCGTTGAAGGTCGCGGCCATGCCGGCGGCGGAGCCCGCCACGAGCAGCGCCTTGCGCTCGTCGGTGGTGACCCGCAGGAACTGCGCCAGCAGCGAGCCGACGGCGCCGCCGGTCATGATGATGGGCCCCTCGGCGCCGAACGGGCCGCCGGTGCCGATGGATATCGCGGCCGAGGCCGGCTTCAGCACGGCGACGCGCGGCTGGACCCGGCTGCCGCCCACCAGGATCGACTCGATGGCCTCCGGCATGCCGTGGCCGCGGATCTTCTCCGAGCCGTAGCGGGCCATGAGGCCGATCAGCAGACCGCCCACCACCGGCATCAGCGCCAGCAGCCAGCGGTGCGGGGTGTCCGCGGGCACCGCGGAGCCGAAGCCGAACCGGCCGAGGAAG
This sequence comes from Streptomyces sp. NPDC030798, assembly GCF_055572275.1. Classification (NCBI taxonomy): domain Bacteria; kingdom Bacillati; phylum Actinomycetota; class Actinomycetes; order Kitasatosporales; family Streptomycetaceae; genus Streptomyces; species Streptomyces sp. NPDC030798. Next base: position 98,798 of record NZ_JBVIDR010000006.1, read on the forward strand.
GAGAGGTTGGTGATCAGCGCGATCAGCTTCAGCAGACCGGCGGCCACCAGCGCCGCCACGGCGCCGACGGGCACGGCGAGCGCGCTGATCACCACCACGCGCGGCGGCACATGGAAGTCCCCCAGGTGCGGGATCTTCAGCGCGGGCAGCTGCCGGACGGGTGTGTGAGGGCCTGCGGAGGCGTACGAGGGCATGGTGGCTCCGGGTCGGGTGCGGCGGCGGTTGCAGAGGTGGGCGGTGGGCGGGACGACAGGGGTGAGCGGCTCGGCGCCGCCGGGGCGGCACCGGGCCGGGCGGGCGACATTGCCCGCTGGGGGTGGAGGCGTGACATGCGGACGGGACGGCGGACACGCGTCGTCGCGCGTCCGCCGCCCCGCCCGGACGGGTCGCGGCCGGTGCCGTCAGCGCGGCGCGGGACGGGCCGAGCGGACCCGCCCCGGGCGCAGGATGCGCATCCTGCGCCCGCCGCACACGCGACAGGTGTTGGCGGTCAGCGGTGAGGGAACCCGCAGGCCGCCGCGCACGTAGTACGTGGCACGCGGCCGGCCCTGGGCGTCCCGGGTGTGCCGGATGTCGTAGGTGCCCTCCCAGGCGTGCCCGCAGCGCAGGCACACGAAGGAATAGGCTTCGTGTATCGGCTCGGATCTCATCGTCATCACCTTCGGCACCTAAGGCCGTCGCGCCCGCTCGGCCTGCGGTATGCCGAGCAGCTTATCATTGCAGTCTGCAATGGTCACCTTCGGTGACAGGCGGTGTCCGGTTCGTGAGACGGCAGCGGCGGAGTGAGGAGTCCATGGCCCAGCAGGACGGAGGCCGGCGGAAGGCGCCGGTGCGTGAGAGTCCCGACGAGGCCCTGGACCGGGAGGACGAGGCCCCGGACCGCCGGGAGGACGAGGCCCTGGACCGGGAGGCGGAAGAGGTCACCCTCGCGGTGATGGCGGCCTCCCGGCTGATCGTCGCCCTGTCCGCGCGCGCCCTGGCCTCCGTCGACGTGCCCCTGACCCTGCCTCAGCTCCGCTCCCTGGTCGCGCTGCGCACCTGTGGCCCCATCAAGCTCGCCGCCATGGCCGCCACCCTCGGCGTCAGCTCCTCCACCGCGCTGCGCATGGTCGAGCGCCTGGAGAGCCTCGGCCTCACCGACCGGCGGGTCAACCCGGACAACCGGCGTGAGGTGGTCCTGCGGCTCACCCCGGCGGGTGAGGAACTGGTCGACCGCGTGCTCAGCCACCGCCGCGCGGAGATCCGGGCCCTGGTCGGGCGACTCCCCGCACAGGAGCGGGCCGGGCTCGTCCCGGCCCTCAACGCCCTGACGGCCGCCGCCGGCGAACTCGACCCCGGCCTCGATCCCGCCGCCGAGTCCGGCCGCCTCGCCGGCGTCCTCGACGACCCGCTGAACCCCGCGCCGTAACGTTTGTCCGCCCGCCTGCGCGCCAGGTCCATGTCGGATTCTCGCCAGCCACCGGCACCCGCGCGGGTCGATCCTGGAGGCATGCAGACAGCGACGCCCCTCGACCGGGAGCACTGCGTACGCGCCGTGCAGTCCAAGGACGCGCGGTTCGACGGATGGTTCTTCACCGCCGTCCTGACCACCGGCATCTACTGCCGGCCGAGCTGCCCGGCCGTCCCGCCCAAGCCGGAGAACATGACCTTCCACCGGAGCGCCGCCGCCTGCCAGCAGGCCGGGTTTCGGGCCTGCAAACGCTGCCGCCCCGACGCCAGCCCCGGCTCGCCGGAGTGGAACCAGCGCGCCGACCTGGTGGCCCGCGCCATGCGGCTCATCGCCGACGGCGTCGTCGATCGCGAGGGCGTGCCGGGCCTCGCCGCCCGGCTCGGCTACAGCACCCGGCAGGTCGAACGGCAACTGCTCGCCGAACTGGGCGCCGGACCCCTCGCGCTCGCCCGCGCCCAGCGCGCCCAGACCGCCCGGCTGCTGATCGAGACGACCCCGCTGCCCATGGCGGAGATCGCCTTCGCGGCCGGCTTCTCCTCCATCCGCACCTTCAACGACACCGTCCGCGAGGTCTTCGCCCTGTCCCCGAGCGCACTGCGCGCCCGGCGGCCCGCGCACAGCGCCGAGACCACCCCCGGCACCCTCGCGCTCCGGCTCCCCTTCCGCGCCCCGCTCCACCCCGACAACCTCTTCGGCCACCTGGCCGCCACCGCCGTACCCGGCGTGGAGGAGTGGCGGGACGGCGCCTACCGGCGCACGCTGCGACTGCCCTACGGCCACGGGATCGCCGCCCTCACCCCCCGGCCCGACCACATCGCCTGCCGCCTCACCCTCAGCGACCCACGCGACCTGACCGTCGCCATCAGCCGCTGCCGTCGGCTGCTCGACCTGGACGCCGACCCGGTCGCCGTGGACGACCGGCTGCGCGCCGACCCGCTGCTCGCGCCCCTGGTCGACCGGGCGCCGGGCCGGCGGGTGCCGCGCACGGTCGACGAGGCCGAGTTCGCCGTCCGCGCCGTGCTCGGACAGCAGGTCTCCACGGCCGCCGCCCGCACCCACGCCGCCCGCCTGGTCACCGCCCACGGCAAGCCCCTGGACGACCCCGAGGGAGGGCTCACCCACCTCTTCCCGTCCCCCGAGGCCCTGGCCGCCGTGGACCCCGAGACGCTCGCGATGCCCCGCACCCGGCGCGCCACCTTCACCACCCTCGTCCGCCACCTGGCCGACGGCGCCCTCACCCTGGGCGTCGAGTCCGACTGGGCCGAAGCCCGCGCCCGCCTGCTGGACCTGCCCGGCTTCGGGCCGTGGACCGTCGACGTCATCGCCATGCGCGCCCTGGGCGACCCCGACGCCTTCCTCCCCACCGACCTCGGCATCCGGCAAGCGGCCCGCGAACTGGGCCTGCCCGCCACCCCGGCCGCGCTCACCGCCCGCGCCGAGGCCTGGCGGCCCTGGCGGGCGTACGCGGCGCAGTACCTGTGGGCGACCGGCAGCCACCCGATCAACTTCCTTCCCGTGTGAACCCGTGAGGAACTCCGATGACTCCGATGACACCGATGACACGCCACACCGTGATCGACAGCCCGTACGGGCCGCTCACCCTCGTCGCCGACGACGACGGCGCGCTGTGCGGGCTGTACATGCCCGCGCAGCGGCACCGCCCCGGCGAGGAGACCTTCGGCCCGCGCGACGACACCCTGCCCGTCTTCGCCGAGACCGAGGAACAGCTCTCGGCGTACTTCGACGGCGAGTTGACGCAGTTCACCGTCCGACTCGGGCTCCGCGGAACGCCGTTCCAGCGCAGGGTCTGGGAGCAGCTCACCCGGATCCCCTACGGCGAGACGCGCACCTACGGCCGGCTCGCCGGCGCCCTCGGCAGCCCCGGTGCCTCTCGCGCGGTCGGGCTCGCCAACGGCCGCAACCCGGTCGGCATCATCGTCCCCTGCCACCGCGTGATCGGCTCCGACGGCAGCCTCACCGGGTACGGCGGCGGCCTGGAGCGCAAGCAGCGCCTGCTCGACTTCGAGCGGGGCACGGCCCTCTTCTGACCGGCCCGCCCCCGCCCCCGCCCCCGGCCCCCGCCCAGGTCCGGTGGGCCGTGTCGGCCTGGCAGGCGGAGAGCGGATACGCGAAGAATGTGGGCATGGCGATCGTTCTGCCGACCTTGTTCGCGCTCCTGGCCGCGCTCAGCAACGCGCTCGCCACCGTGCTGCAACGCCGGGCCGCGCAGAGCGTCCCGCAGTCCCAGGGGTTCCGCCCGGGACTGATCCTCGATCTCCTCCGGCGGCCGGTCTGGGTGGCCGGGGTGGCGACGGTGATCGTGGCCGGTGCGTGCCAGGCGGCCGCGCTGGCGACGGGACCGCTGTCGCTGGTCCAGCCGCTGTTCGTGCTGGAACTGCCCCTGGCCCTGCTGCTCGCCGCGGTCGCGCAACGCCGCCGGCCGTCCGCCGCGCTGTTGCTGAGGCTGTTCGTCGTCGTCGCGGGGCTGGGGCTGGCGCTGCTGTCCGCGGCGCCCGCCGGCAACCGCACGCACATCTCCATCGACCGCTGGCTCCCGGTACTGGCCGCCTGTTCCGGGGTGGTCGTCGCCCTGACCGCCCTGGGTCTGAGGCGACCGCCGGGCAGATTCCGCGCCGCCTGTCTCGGCACGGCCACTGCGATCTGCTTCGCGCTCACGGCCGGCCTGATGAAGACGGCCGTGCACATCCTGGGCGACGACGGCCTCGCCGGGTTCCTCACCTCCTGGCAGACCTACGCCTTCGGCGCGAGCGGCGTGTGCGCCATGCTCCTCCTGGAACACGCCCTGCAGGGCGGCCCCCTGATCGCCTCCCAGCCGGCCCTCACCCTCGGCGACGCCACGGTGAGCTTCCTGCTCGGCGTCCTGGTCTACGAGGAACACGTGCGGGCCGGCTGGTGGCTGCTGCCCCTGGTGTGCGGGATCGCGCTCATCGTCCTCGGCGTGCTCGCCCTGTCCAGGACGGAGACCGCCTCGCTATAGCCGGTCGCTCTCGGCACTCAGCCGGCGCAGCAACGCGGGCAGTGCGGTGCCGATGGGCTCGCGGACGACCTCCTGCGCGAGGTCGTCGTACGGCGTCGGCTCGGCGTTGACGATGATGAGCCGGGCGCCGTGGTCGGCGGCGACCCCCACCAGACCGGCGGCGGGCTGCACCTGCAGGCTGCTGCCGACGGCCAGGAACACCGTGCACGCCTTGCTGATCGCCAGGGCCTCGCCGAGAACCACCGGGTCCAGCCGCTCGCCGAACATCACGGTGGCCGACTTCAGGATCCCGCCGCACTCCAGGCACGGCGGATCCTCCTCGCCTGCCTCCACCCGCGCCAGGGCGTCCTCCATCGGCCCCCGGGCATGGCACTTCGTGCACACCACGCTGCGCGCGCTGCCGTGCAGCTCCAGCACCTTGCGGGCGGGCAGCCCGGCCAACTGGTGCAGCCCGTCCACGTTCTGCGTGATCACCCGCACCGGGATGCCGGACCGCTCCAGCTCGGCGACGGCCCGGTGCGCCGCGTTCGGCTCGGCCTTCAGCGCCCTGTTGCCGCGCCGCATCTGCCACGACCTGCGCCGGATCTCCGGATCGCCCATGTAGTACTCGTACGTCACCAGCTTCTCGGCCTCCGGGTCCCGCCGCCACAGCCCGTTGGGCCCGCGGTAGTCGGGGATGCCGGAGTCCGTGGAGATGCCTGCGCCACTGAGGACGGCGACGAGGGGCTTGGCCATGGCACCGAGGGTAGGCGGGCGGCGCGGGCACCGCGAACGGATTTCCACTCGCCCACGCCGGCGCCCGCACCATGGCCCAACCGCGATGGCGCTGCACCGGCAGCCCCGATGGTGAGAACGCACGACAGAACGATGCCTGCGGACGCGTCGTCATCCCAGGGTCCTGACGGACGGATGGTCAGTGCCGTCCAACAGAAGTACCCGGCGACGAGGGTCAGCAGAGCGAGTGGTACGGCGAGGACCAGGCGGAGGCAGCCGCGGTCGTCGTTCACGTGGGAGGTCCGGTCATCAGCGCAGTGCGTTCCTTGCGTCGCCTTGGGCGTCGTCGGTCTCGCCCGGACCCGAGTGGTGTCGGTGACGGGCGGCGGGCTGTTACGGTCCGGGCATGGCCAAGGTGACTGTCTCGCTCGACGCCCAGCTCGTCGTAGAAGTCATGGTGCTCGCGGGGGTCGGCAACCCGCAGGACGCCGTGGAACTCGTGGTACGCGACTACATCGAGCGCGGCCACCGCACCGAGGCCCGGGTCGCCGCCCGCGACGACGCGCTGCGTGAGGTGGACGCCAAGCCGCGGGACCCCGAGGGCTGAGTCACCGCGGTCAGGCGACCCGGTGGCCGTTCTCCAGCTCCGCCGTGCTCGTGCCGTGCGCCAGGACGTCCAGCGCGGCCTGCACGCGGCGGCCGAGGGCGCCGGGGAGATGGCCGGGGAGGTCCTCGAGGGGAACCAGGCGCCAGGACAGCAGCTCCTCCTCCTGGAGGCGGACGGCCCGCAGTTCGTCCTCGGTGAGGACACCGCCGTCGTACAGGTACGCCACCAGCGGTGGCCGGCCGGTGCCGTGCACCCAGTCCACCGCCAGCAGCCGGCCCGGCTCCCGGTCCAGGCCGATCTCCTCCAGGGTCTCCCGGCGCGCGCCCTGGCGCGGCGTCTCGCCGTCGTCCGACTCGATCGTGCCGCCCGGAAGCGCCCAGCCCTCGCGGTAGTTGGGCTCGACGAGCAGTACGCGCCCGGTGGCGTCCCGGAAGAGCATGGCGGCACCGGCGAGAACCCGGGGGAGACTCGCGATGTACGTGGCGTAGGCGTCAGTGGTGGTCATTGGGGAAGGGTAACCAGGCGCCGTGCGGCTACGGCCGGCTCGTCGCCAGGCGCAGGGTGCGTTCGGCCAGCGCACTGATCCGCACCCCGTCGAAGCCGAACACCGCGCTCCGGACCGTGTCCTGCAGCGGTTCCGTCCACTGGGGCGGGATCGCCGCGGCGCCGGTGAGGACGCCGGCCACCGAGCCCGCCGTCGCGCCGTTGGAGTCGGTGTCCAGGCCCCCGCGGACGGTGAGGGCGATGGTCCGACCGAAGTCGCCGTCGCCGTACAGAAGACCGGCGGTGAGCACGGCCGCGTTCGGGATCGTGTGGATCCAGCCCAGCCCGGCCGTCTCCTGCGCCATGGTCGCCAGGGTCTCCTCCCAGGCCAGGCCGGCCTCGTGCAGGGACACCACACGGCGCACCGTACGGGACAGACGGCTGCTCGGCGGGATCACCCCGAGCGCGGTCTCCAGGGCGTCCCGCACGGCCGGCGCGGTGAAAGCGGCCGCGATCAGCGCCGCCGCGAACATCGCGCCGTACACGCCGTTGCCGGTGTGCGACAGCACAGCGTCCCGGCGGGCCAGCGCCGCCGCGGTACGCGGGTCACCCGGGCACGTCCAACCGTAGACGTCGGCGCGGATCAGCGCGCCGATCCACTCCTGGTACGGGTTGTCGTACGTCGCGGTCAGGGGCGGCTTCAGGCCGTTGGCGAGGTTCCGGTACGCCACCCGCTCCGCCGTGAACGTCTGCAGATACGGCAGCCCGAGCAGCCACAGGTCACCGACCTGCTCGGTGCTGAAGCCGAAACCGTGGGTCTCCAGCAGGTGCAGGTTGAGGATCGCGTAGTCCACGTCGTCGTCGCGGCAGCTGCCGTGGATCCGGCCGCGCACGCACAGGCGCCACTCCGGGCGCAGGACGGCGCCGTCGGTCTCGTCGGCGGGCTCGGGCAGATAGTCGGTGAGGGGGAGCGCACCGGCCCTGCGCAGATAGCCGTCGATGCGCTCGCGGGTCCACACCTCGCCCTGCTCCACGGGTTTGCCGAGCATGTTGCCGGCGATGCGGCCCAGCCAGCCGCCGTGGATGCGGTCGGCGAGGCCGGGCCCGGTGGGGTGCGTGCTCATGGCTCGGATCTACCCGTTTTCCCCAGCCGGCTCCCAGCGCGTTCCCAGAGTGCGGGCGGGGCATGACGACGGGGGTGCGGTGAGGTTAGGGTCACAGCGGCGCGACTGGCCCTGACGTGCGCGGGGCCCGGAGAGCAAGGGGACACAAGGTGACACAGCGCGTGCTCATCGCCGCGGACAAGTTCAAGGGCTCGCTGACGGCCGTGCAGGTCGCCGAGCGGGTGACGGCGGGGCTGCGCCGGGTCGTACCCTCCCTCGAGGTCGAGGCGCTGCCCGTGGCCGACGGCGGCGACGGCACCGTGGCCGCGGCCGTCGCGGCCGGCTTCGAGCGCCGGGAGGTCCGGGTCGCCGGACCGCTCGGTCAGGAGGTCACGGCCGCGTTCGCGCTGCGCGGCGACACGGCGGTCGTCGAGATGGCCGAGGCGAGCGGGCTGCAGCGGCTCCCGGCCGGCGTCTTCGCGCCGCTGACGGCGTCCACGTACGGATCCGGCGAACTGCTGCGGGCCGCGCTGGACGCGGGGGCGCGGACGATCGTGTTCGGCGTCGGCGGCAGCGCGACGACGGACGGCGGCGCCGGGATGCTGTCCGCGCTGGGCGCGCGGTTCCTCGACGAGGCCGGGGAGCCGGTGCCGCCGGGCGGCGGCGGGCTGGCGGAGCTGGCCCGGGCCGACCTGTCGGGGCTGGACCCGCGGCTGTCCTCGGTGGAGCTGGTGCTCGCCAGCGATGTCGACAATCCGCTGACCGGACCGAAGGGCGCGCCCGCCGTGTACGGGCCGCAGAAGGGCGCGTCGCCGGACGACGTCGCCACGCTGGACGCCGCGCTCGCCCATTTCGCCAAGGTGCTGGAGGCCGAGGTCGGGCCACGGGCCGCGGAGCACGCGGGGGCGCCGGGGGCCGGAGCGGCGGGTGGCATCGGCTACGGCGCGCTGCTGCTGGGCGCCCGGTTCCGGGCCGGTATCGAGGTCATGCTGGACGTCCTCGGATTCGCGCCCGCGCTGGAGCGGGCCTCCCTGGTGATCACCGGGGAGGGCTCGCTGGACGAGCAGACGCTGCACGGGAAGGCGCCGGCGGGGGTCGCTGCGGCGGCTCGGGCGGCCGGCAAGGAGGTCGTCGCCGTCTGCGGGCGGCTCGCCCTGCCGCACGAGGCGCTGGCCCGGGCCGGGATCCACCGGGCGTACCCGCTGACGGAGGCCGAGCCCGACGTGGCGAAGTGCATCGCCGACGCGGGGCCCATCCTGGAGCGGGTCGCCGAGCGGATCGGGCGCGACCTCCTGGGCTGAGGGCGGCCCGGCGAGGGCCTACTCCAGCGGGATCAGGTCGCCGTCCGTGGCCCGGTAGTAGCTGCCGTTCGTCCGGCCGTACACCCTGTTGTCGTTGAGCCAGTCGCTCGTGATGTGGTGCAGTGTCTGTGCGGCGCGCTCCCAGACCAGGGAGTGACTCGCGTCGGCCAGCTGGAACATCAGCTTCTTCGTCCCTGGCACGGCCGCGTACAGGGCCGGGACGGAGAAGCGCAGGACGTCCGGCACGGGGAGGGTCGCCGGGGTGTTGGCCGTCCTGTCGAGTGCGCCGTGGACGAGGGCGACGGGCACCCGTTCCCCCAGTACGGGAGTGCCGGCGGTGTCCTGGTGCGGCACGGTCTGGTCGTTCCAGCCCCACCAGTAGTTGTTCCTGTACCTGAGGACGCCCTCGTGGCTGCCCGAAGCCAGCAGGGGACCCCACTTGCTGCCCTCGGAGTCGTTGTCCATCATGGCGGCCCACACCCGGTCCGCCATGCCGGCGTCGCGCTGCAGCGGGCTGGCGGTCTCGCGGTCCCAGGCGAGGGTGAAGCCCGTCTTGCTGGTGACATTCATCGGGAAGCCGAAGGCGGCCTGCGGTGGTGTCACGGGCAGGCCCGTGATTTCCGGTGGACGGCCGAACGGGTTCGCGGGATCCTTCGACCACCGTCCCTTGGGCGGGTAGATCGGGGCGAGCAGCAGCAGGCTCCTGACCTGGTCGGGGTTCTGCAGGACATACGGTCCCATGACCAGCCCCGCGGCGGACCAGCCGATGAAGTCGATCTTCGTGTTCGGGTGCTTGCCCTGGATGAACTTGACCACGATGGCCAGCTCGTCGCGTTCGCTCTCCGAGTTGCCCAGCTCGTGAGGGTACGGGGGTATGCCGCACGCGGCGGCGAGCGGGCCCAGGACGTCCTGCCGCTGGGCCGGATTGGCGTTGCACGGGTCGTCCATCTTGGGGCGGGGCGACAGCCCGTTGCCCTGGAGATCCATCAGGAACACGTCGTAGTGCAGCTTGGCAAGCTGCTGGGCCCAGCTGTACTTGACGGCGTCGTCCCCGGACGCTCCGGCGAGCACGAGGTCGTATCCCGCGAGCACCGGCACGCTTCTGCCGTGGAGCATCAGCACCGGCTTGGGGGCCTGGCCCGGAGGCGTGCCGTCGTACTCCCCGACGAACAGCTGGACGTCGGTGTTCGCGTTCGCCGGATTGGTCGAGTGGTGTGTCACCCAGTGTTTCTGGAGCGAGGGTGCGGACATGATCGCCCTCCCATCGGCAAATGGGGTGAAACCCCATCAAAAATCCCTCTCATGCCACCGTCCTCCCCTGCCGAGTGGCTTGCAACTGCCCACCCGGAAGAGTTAGTTGACCGCTCAAGGGGCGTCGGCCGGCGGGAGGGGCCGACACGGGAAACGGGTGTGGGGCGGGGGGGAAAAAACCGGACACACCCCCTAACCCCCCCCCGTTGTCCGGGCAACCGCCCCGCACACCCCCCCCCCCAGTTGTTGCGGGAGGTGTTTCCCCCGCGTCCCCCAACAGGGGGGTTTCTTCGCCGGTTGGGGGGGGGGGGGAGGGGGGGGGGCGGGGGGGGGGGGGGGGGGTCTCCCCCCCCCCCCCCCCCCCCCCCCACACCCGTGAACCGTCCGCGGTGGTCAGGGCAACTGCGCCGCACGCGCCTCCCGGCGGTTGTCGCGGAAGTTGTTCACCCGGCGTGCCGTGGCGAACAGAGGAATCACCGCGCCCATCACGAGCTGCAGCGCGCACCCCGTCTGGAGCAGCAGCTGCCCGCTCGGCGCGTCGAAGGCCCAGCCCGCCAGCAGCCCCATCGACAGGACGATCCAGGAGAGCATCGCGCCGGCGAGGCGCCCCCGGGGCTTCGGGTACTCCACCCGGCTCACCATCAGCCACGCGGTGCCGAGGATCGCCAGCAGCGTCGCCACGAAGGGCAGCTCCAGCAGCACGATGGAGACCACCGTCAGCGCCCCGAAGGGGCTGGGCATGCCCTGGAACATGCCGTCCTTCATCGTCACGCAGCTGAACCGCGCGAGTCTCAGCACGACGGCCAGCAGCACCACGATCGCCCCGAGCGCCGCCACCCTCTGGTGCGCGTCGTCCGCGACCATGCCGTAGACGAGGACGAAGTACGCGGGCGCCAGGCCGAAGCTGATCAGGTCCGACAGGTTGTCCAGCTCCGCGCCCATCGGCGAGGAGCGCAGCTTGCGCGCCACCAGGCCGTCGAACAGGTCGAAGACCGCCGCGCACAGCATCAGGATCACGGCCGTGGCCGCGCTGTGGCGGGCCATGCCCGTCTCCTGGTCACCGGTGAGGTGCGGGATCAGGATCCCGGTGGTGGTGAAGTACACCGCCATGAAGCCGCAGGTGGCGTTGCCCAGAGTGAGGGTGTCCGCTATCGACAGACGCAGCGAGAGGGGCATCTCCTCCTCTTCGTCCACCTCGTCGGCCTCGGGCACCCAGCCCGCCTGGGTCTCCGGATCAATCACGGTCAATGCGAGTCACCCCAGCCACGGTCTTCTGTCCGACCTCGACCGCGACCTCCACGCCCTCGGGCAGGTAGAGGTCGACACGCGAGCCGAAGCGGATCAGACCGATACGGTCACCCTGCTCGACCTTCGTCCCCTCGGGGAGGTACGGCACGATGCGGCGGGCCACCGCGCCGGCGATCTGGATCATCTCGATGTCGCCGAGTTCGGTGTCGAAATGCCAGACTACGCGCTCGTTGTTCTCGCTCTCCTTGTTGAAGGCAGGAACGAAGCCGCCGGGGATGTGCTCGACCGACGTCACCGTGCCGGACAGCGGCGCGCGGTTGACGTGGACGTTCAGCGGGCTCATGAAGATCGCGACGCGGGTGCGGCCGTCCTTCCACGGCATGATGCTCTGCACCACACCGTCGGCGGGCGAGATGACGCGGCCCGGGGCGATCTCGCGCTCGGGGTCGCGGAAGAACCACAGCATGCCCGCCGCGAGCGCGGTGGCGGGCACGGCGACGGCCTTGGCGACGCCCGAGCGGCGGGCGCGGGCCAGGCTGAGGGCTGCGGTGGCGACGGTCGGGAGAAGCCACGGCGATGCTCCGCGCGCGAGGCGTGCGCCTACCAGGCTGTCGCGGTGTGCAGAGGTTTGGCTGTGGGGCATGGATGACCTTCGTAGCGGATGATGCCGCGCTCTGACGGGGGACGGCGGCTTTCCCGGGATCGTACCGGGCGCGGGCCGCAACTGGGCAAGCGAGTCAGCCGAGTCGGCGGCCGAACACCGCCTACGGGGTGTGATCTTCTTCTCGAAGAAAACACCCCGTATCCGGACAATCAGCCCTGGAACCGATACTCTTCGAGCAGCCTGCGCCCGATGATCATTTTCTGGATCTCGGCGGTACCTTCACCGATGAGCAGCATCGGGGCCTCGCGGTAGAGGCGCTCGATCTCGTACTCCTTGGAGAAGCCGTAGCCGCCGTGGATCCGGAAGGCGTCCTCCACGACCTCCTTGCAGTACTCGGAGGCCAGGTACTTCGCCATTCCGGCCTCCAGGTCGTTGCGCTCCCCGGAGTCCTTCTTGCGTGCCGCGTTGACCATCATGGCATGCGCGGCCTCCACCTTGGTGGCCATCTCGGCCAGCTTGAACTGGATGGCCTGGTGCTGGGCGATCGGCTTGCCGAAGGTGTGCCGCTGCTGGGCGTACTGGACGCCGAGCTCGAAGGCACGCTGAGCGACGCCGCAGCCACGCGCCGCCACGTTGACCCGGCCGACCTCCACGCCGTCCATCATTTGGTAAAAACCTCGGCCGGTGACCCCGCCGAGCACCCGATCGGCGGGAATCCGCAGGCCGTCCATGATGAGCTCGGTCGTGTCGACGCCCTTGTAGCCCATCTTCTCGATCTTGCCGGGGATGGTCAGGCCCGGGCGGACCTCGCCGAAGCCCGGCTCCTTCTCCACCAGGAAGGTCGTCATCGACTTGTGGGGCGCCGTGCCCTCGGCGTGTCCTTCGTCACTGCGGACGAGAACGGCCACCAGCGACGACGTGCCGCCGTTCGTCAGCCACATCTTCTGGCCGTTCAGGACGTACTCGTCGCCGTCCTTGACCGCCTTCGACGTGATCGCCGAGACGTCCGAGCCCAGGCCCGGCTCCGACATCGAGAAGGCGCCCCGGATGTCGCCGGCCGCCATCCTCGGCAGGAAGTGGTCCTTCTGCTCCTGCGTGCCGTGCTGCTTGAGCATGTACGCCACGATGAAGTGCGTGTTGATGATGCCGGACACCGACATCCAGCCGCGGGCGATCTCCTCCACGCACAGCGCGTAGGTGAGCAGCGACTCGCCCAGGCCCCCGTACTCCTCGGGGATCATCAGACCGAACAGGCCGAGCTCCTTGAGCCCGTCGACGATCTGCTGCGGGTACTCGTCGCGGTGCTCCAGCTCGGTCGCGACAGGAATGATCTCCTTGTCGACAAAGTCCCGGACGGTGGAGAGGATCTCCTGCTGGACGTCGGTCAGACCGGCGGTCTGGGCGAGACGGGCCATGGCCTACTTCTCCTGCTGCTTGAGTTCCGGGCGGCCCGGCTGCTCGCCGCCGCGCTCCTTGATGTACGTCTCGGTGGGCACCATGACCTTGCGGCGGAAGACGCACACCAGGGTGCCGTCCTGCTTGTAGCCCTTGGTCTCGACGTACACGATCCCGCGGTCGTTCTTCGACTTCGACGGCCACTTGTCCAGCACCGTCGTCTGGCCGTAGATCGTGTCGCCGTGGAAGGTCGGCGCCACGTGCTTGAGCGACTCGATCTCCAGGTTGGCGATCGCCTTGCCGGAGATGTCCGGGACGGACATGCCCAGCAGCAGCGAGTAGATGTAGTTGCCCACCACGACGTTCTTGCCGAAGTCCGTCGTCTTCTCGGCGTAGTTCACGTCCATGTGGAGCGGGTGGTGGTTCATGGTGAGGAGACAGAACAGGTGGTCGTCGTACTCCGTGACCGTCTTGCCCGGCCAGTGCTTGTACGTCGCGCCGACCTCGAACTCCTCGTAGGTGCGTCCGAACTGCATCGCGCTCAGGCCTCCGGGATCTCGAACTTCGACGTGCGCTGCATGCCGGCCGCGCGGCCCTTGCCCGAGATGACCAGCGCCATCTTGCGGCTGGCCTCGTCGATCATCTCGTCGCCGAGCATCGCCGAGCCCTTCTTGCCGCCCGCCTCGGACGTGTAGTAGTCGTACGCGTCCAGGATCAGCTCGGCGTGGTCGTAGTCCTCCTGGGAGGGCGAGAAGATCTCGTTGGACGCCTCGACCTGGCCCGGGTGCAGCACCCACTTGCCGTCGAAGCCGAGCGCGGCGGCGCGCCGGGCGACCTCGCGGTAGCCCTCGACGTTGCGGATCTGCAGGTAGGGGCCGTCGATCGCCTGGAGGTTGTTGGCGCGGGCGGCCATCAGGATCTTCATCAGGATGTAGTGGTAGGCGTCCGCCGGGTAGCCGGGCGGCTGCTCGCCCACGACGAGGGACTTCATGTTGATGGAGGCCATGAAGTCGGCCGGGCCGAAGATGATCGTCTCCACGCGCGGGGAGGCCTGCGCGATCTCGTTGACGTTGTTCAGGCCCTGCGCGTTCTCGATCTGCGCCTCGATGCCGATCTTGCCGACCTCGAAGCCCATCGTCTTCTCGATCTGGGTGAGCAGCAGGTCCAGCGCGACGACCTGCTGGGCCGTCTGCACCTTCGGCAGCATGATGCAGTCGAGGTTCTGGCCGGCGCCCTCGACCACGGTCACGACGTCGCGGTACGTCCACTCGGTCGTCCAGTCGTTGACGCGCACCACGCGGGTCTTGCCGGTCCAGTCGCCCTCGTTGAGGAACTTGACGATGGTGTGGCGCGCCTCGGGCTTGGCGAGCGGCGCGCACGCGTCCTCGAGGTCCAGGAAGACCTGGTCCGCCGGGAGACCCTGCGCCTTCTCCAGGAACCGGGGGTTCGACCCCGGAACCGCCAGGCAGGAGCGCCGGGGGCGAAGGCGGTTGACAGGCGTGGTCATGCGGGGACCTCCAGAGGGTCGAGCTTGTTCGCTTTCCGGATCTCGTCGACGATGCGGCCGATGATTCCGGTGATGTCGAAGTCCTTCGGGGTGAAGACGGCGGCCACTCCGGCTTGCTTCAGCTGCTCGGCGTCACCATTCGGGATGATGCCACCGGCGATCACCGGTATATCTGTGGCACCGGCCACACGGAGTCGTTCCAGCACGTCCGGCACGAGCTGGGCGTGCGAGCCCGACAGGATCGACAGGCCCACGGCGTGGACGTCCTCGGCGAGGGCCGCGTCGACGATCTGCTCCGGGGTGAGCCGGATGCCCTGGTAGACCACCTCGAACCCGGCGTCGCGCGCGCGGACGGCGATCTGCTCGGCTCCGTTGGAGTGCCCGTCCAGGCCGGGCTTGCCGACCAGGAAGCGCAGTTTGCCGACGCCCAGCTCGCGGGCGGTGGCGTCCACCTTGGCGCGGACCTCGGCGAGCGCGGAGCCCGGCTCGGCGGTGACCGCCACCGGCGCGGAGGAGACCCCGGTGGGCGCCCGGAACTCGCCGAACACCTCGCGCAGGGCACCGGCCCATTCGCCGGTCGTGACACCGGCGCGGGCGCACTCCAGCGTGGCCTCCATGAGGTTGTCGGTGCCCTTGGCGGCCTCCTTCAGCTTCTCCAGCGCCTTGCAGGGGCGCGGGTGGTTGAAGGGCGGCTGGTAGCGGGTGTCGCGCCAGTTCTGCAGGGAGGCGATGACGCGGGCCTCGACCGCCGGGTCGACCGTCATGATCGCGGTGTCCAGGTCGGCCGTCAGCGGGTTCGGCTCGGTGCCCTCGAAGGCGTTGACACCGATGATCTTCTCCTCGCCGGACTCGATCCGGGCCCGGCGCTCGGCGTGCGAGGAGACCAGCTGGGACTTCAGGTAGCCGGACTCCACGGCGGCCATCGCGCCGCCCATCTCCTGGATGCGGTCGATCTCCGCGAGGGCGTCCGTGACCAGCTGGTCCACCTTCGCCTCGATCACCTTCGAGCCCTCGAAGATGTCCTCGTACTCCAGCAGGTCGCTCTCGTAGGCGAGCACCTGCTGGATGCGCAGGCTCCACTGCTGGTCCCAGGGGCGGGGCAGGCCGAGCGCCTCGTTCCAGGCCGGCAGCTGGACGGCACGCGCGCGTGCGTCCTTCGACAGCGTCACCGCGAGCATCTCCAGCACGATGCGCTGGACGTTGTTCTCCGGCTGCGCCTCGGTCAGACCGAGCGAGTTGACCTGGACGCCGTAGCGGAAGCGGCGCTGCTTGGGGTTCTCGATGCCGTACCGCTCGCGCGTGATCCGGTCCCAGATGCGGCCGAAGGCACGCATCTTGCACATCTCCTCGATGAAGCGGACGCCCGCGTTGACGAAGAAGGAGATGCGGGCGACGACGTCCCCCATGCGCTCCTGCGGCACCTGCCCGGAGTCGCGCACGGCGTCGAGGACGGCGATCGCGGTGGACATCGCGTACGCGATCTCCTGCACCGGCGTGGCCCCGGCCTCCTGCAGGTGGTAGCTGCAGATGTTGATCGGGTTCCACTTCGGGATGTGGGAGACCGTGTACGCGATCATGTCCGTCGTCAGGCGGAGCGACGGCCCCGGCGGGAACACATGGGTGCCCCGGGACAGGTACTCCTTGACGATGTCGTTCTGGGTCGTGCCCTGGAGCTTGGTGATGTCCGCGCCCTGCTCCTCGGCGACGACCTGGTAGAGCGCCAGCAGCCACATGGCGGTGGCGTTGATCGTCATCGAGGTGTTCATCTGCTCCAGGGGGATGTCCTGGAACAGCCGGCGCATGTCACCGAGGTGCGAGACGGGCACGCCCACCCGGCCGACCTCGCCGCGGGCGAGGATGTGGTCGGGGTCGTA
Organism: Streptomyces sp. NPDC030798; assembly: GCF_055572275.1. Taxonomy (NCBI): domain Bacteria; kingdom Bacillati; phylum Actinomycetota; class Actinomycetes; order Kitasatosporales; family Streptomycetaceae; genus Streptomyces; species Streptomyces sp. NPDC030798. Next base: position 115,333 of record NZ_JBVIDR010000006.1, read on the forward strand.
GCCGGTCTGCGTCGGCAGGTCGAACGCCACCGACAGACCCGTCTGGCCCTTGGCGAGGTTGCGCCGGTACAGCTCGTTGGACGCCTCGGCCGTGGAGTGGCCGGCATACGTGCGCATGAGCCACGGCCGGTCCTTCTGACGCTCAGTCATCTATGACCTCTGGTGTCCTCAGACGTTGCGGAAGCGGTTGATGGCGTCGATGTGCTTGGCGCGCATCTCCTCGTCGCGCACGCCCAGGCCCTCCTCGGGGGCCAGGCACAGCACGCCGACCTTGCCCTGGTGCAGGTTGCGGTGGACGTCGTAGGCCGCCTGGCCGGTGTCCTCGAGCGAGTACACCTTCGACAGCGTCGGGTGGATCTTGCCCTTGGCGATGAGGCGGTTGGCCTCCCAGGCCTCGCGGTAGTTGGCGAAGTGGGAGCCGATGATCCGCTTCAGCGACATCCACAGGTAGCGGTTGTCGTACTCGTGCATGTAGCCCGAGGTCGAGGCGCAGGTGGTGATGGTGCCGCCCTTGCGGGTGACGTAGACCGAGGCGCCGAAGGTCTCGCGGCCGGGGTGCTCGAAGACGATGTCGATGTCCTCGCCGCCGGTCAGCTCGCGGATGCGCTTGCCGAAGCGCTTCCACTCCTTCGGGTCCTGGGTCTGCTCGTCCTTCCAGAACTTGTAGCCCTCGGCGTTGCGGTCGATGATCGCCTCGGCGCCCATCGAGCGGCAGATGTCCGCCTTCTGCGGCGAGGAGACGACGCAGATCGGGTTGGCGCCGCCGGCCAGCGCGAACTGCGTGGCGTAGCTGCCGAGGCCGCCGCTCGCGCCCCAGATGAGGACGTTGTCGCCCTGCTTCATGCCGGCGCCGTTGCGGGAGACCAGCTGGCGGTAGGCGGTGGAGTTCACCAGGCCCGGGGCCGCGGCCTCCTCCCAGCTCAGGTGGTCCGGCTTCGGCATGAGCTGGTTGGACTTCACCAGCGCGATCTCCGCCAGACCGCCGAAGTTGGTCTCGAAGCCCCAGATGCGCTGCTCGGGGTCGAGCATCGTGTCGTTGTGGCCGTCGGAGGACTCCAGCTCGACGGAGAGACAGTGGGCGACGACCTCGTCACCGGGCTTCCAGGCGTTGACGCCGGGGCCGGTGCGCAGGACGACGCCCGCGAGGTCGGAGCCGATGATGTGGTACGGCAGGTCGTGGCGCTTGGCCAGCTCGTTGGTGCGGCCGTAGCGCTCCAGGAACCCGAACGTGGACAGCGGCTCGAAGATCGAGGTCCACACCGAGTTGTAGTTGACGGAAGAGGCCATGACGGCCACCAGGGCCTCGCCCGGGCCCAGCTCGGGCAGCGGCACGTCGTCCAGGTGGATCGACTTGCGCGGGTCCTTGTCGCGGGTCTGCAGGCCCGCGAACATCTCCGTCTCGTCCTTGTGCACGGTGATCGCGCGGTACGACTCGGGGAGCGGCAGGGCGGCGAAGTCGGCGGACGTGGCGTCCTTCGACTGGATCGCGTCCAGGATGTCCTTCACGGTCACGGTGTTGCCTCCGGCGGTGAGCGCCCTGAGGGAGGGGCGCTGAGGGTTCGTCGGTGCTGCGATGAGTGCTGCTGAGGGTTTTCGAGGGTGTGCCGTCGGTTCGGCGGGTGGTGCTTCGGCAGCGCGTGGTGGCGCGGGAGGTTGCCTGTGACGCAGGCGTTCGGGCGCGCAGGTGATGGTCTGCGGGGACAGCCCGGACACCCTCAACGTATGACACCGCGTGTCACCCCGCAAGGCACTGAGTGCCAGAACTTCCCCTCAGATGAAATCTTTACTTGACAGATGAGCGATGATCGATCGAATGGGCCTCTTTCGGCGGGTCAAAAAGGGCGCTGACATGCAAAAACGGCCACCCGGAGGGTGGCCGTTGTCACAGCGGGGAAGGGCGGTTCAGCGCTCCTTGAGGGCCTGTTCGATGGTGCGCATGACCTCTTCCAGGGGCGCGTCGGTGCGCGCCACGGTCACCAGCACCTCGCCCTCGACGGACGCCGCCGCGGGCGCGGAGGCGGCCGGCCGGGGAGCCGTGCCGCGCCCGGCGCCGATGCCGGTGCCGAACGTCTTGCGCACGATCGCGAAGGCGTGGTCGAGCTGCGCCTCCACGTCCCCCTGGCCGCCGGCCCGCAGCCAGCGCCTGAGGACGTGGTTGTGGGCGGTGACGACGGCGGACGCGGCGACCTCGGCCAGCAGCGGGTCGTCATTGGCGTCGTCTGCGTGCGCGTGCTCGTCGAAGTGGCCGAGCAGATAGCGGGTGAACAGGCGCTCGTAGCGGGCCACCGAGGCGATCTCGGCCTCCCGCAGGGTGGGCACCTCACGCGTCAGCTTGTAGCGGGCGACCGAGATCTCCGGCCGGGCCGCGTACATCTTCATGACTTCCTTGATCCCGCGGCACACCGTGTCGAGCGGATGTTCGTGCGCGGGGGCGGCGTTCAGCACCGCCTCGGCGCGGATCAGCGTGTCGTCGTGGTCCGGGAAGATCGCCTCTTCCTTGGAGCGGAAGTGGCGGAAGAAGGTGCGGCGCGCGACCCCGGCCGCGGCCGCGATCTCGTCGACGGTGGTCGCCTCGTACCCCTTGGTCGCGAACAGTTCCATCGCTGCGGCCGCCAGTTCTCGGCGCATTTTCAGCCGCTGGGCGGCGGCGCGACTGCCTGCGGCACTTTCCGGCGCGTCGGGCGTGGCTGGTGTACGGGAGGACTTGGCGGGCTGGGACATGTCCCGAACGTACTGCATGTGCGCAGCTCGGTGCGCAGGTCCCGGGTTTCCCCCGCCCCCGGGGGACGGGGGCGACCCCGGCCCGGCGGGGGCGTGATGCCCCGCCGGGTCGAGCAGTCCGCCCCAGTCCGGCTGAGTCCGGAACCAGTCGCCGACGCCGTCAGCGGCGGGCATACTCGCGGAAGCCGCGGCCGGTCTTGCGGCCGAGGCAGCCCGCCGCCACCAGGTGCTCCAGCAGCGGCGCCGGGGCCAGGCCCGGGTCGCGGAACTCGCGGTGCAGCACCTGCTCGATGGCCAGCGAGACGTCCAGGCCGACGACGTCCAGCAGCTCGAAGGGGCCCATCGGGTAGCCGCCGCCCAGCTTCATCGCCGCGTCGATGTCGTCCAGCGACGCGTAGTGCTCCTCGACCATCTTGATCGCGTTGTTCAGGTACGGGAACAGCAGCGCGTTCACGATGAAGCCGGCGCGGTCCCCGCAGTCGACGGCGTGCTTCTTGATCCGGGCGCACACCTCGCGGACCGTCGCGTGGACGTCGTCGGCGGTCAGCACCGTGCGGACCACCTCGACCAGCTTCATCGCCGGCGCCGGGTTGAAGAAGTGCATGCCGATCACGTCCTGCGGACGCGAGGTGGCCCGGGCACAGGCGACCACGGGCAGCGAGGAGGTGGTGGTCGCCAGGACCGCGCCCGGCTTGCACACCTTGTCCAGCGCCTCGAAGAGCTGCCGCTTGATCTGCAGGTCCTCGGCGATGGCCTCGACGGCCAGGTCGACGTCGGCGAACGCGTCGTAGGAGCCCGCCGGGGTGATCAGGTCCAGGGTCTGGGCGGCGGCCTCGGCGGTCATCCGGCCCTTGTCGACGGAGCGGGCGAGGGACTTGCCGATCCGGGCCTTGGCGGCCTGGGCCTTCTCCTCGCTGCGGGCGGCGAGGACGACCTCGTACCCGGCCTTGGCGAAGACCTCGGCGATGCCGGAGGCCATGGTGCCCGAGCCGGCGACGCCGACGGAGCGGACCGTGCGTCCGGCCGTCGCGGAACCGCCCGCGGCCGGGGTCAGGGCGTCCGGGACGACCGTGGCGCTGCCCGGCGCCTCGTAGGTGTAGAAGCCGCGCCCGGACTTGCGGCCGGTCAGGCCCGCCTCGCTGAGCTGCTTCAGGATCGGGGCGGGGGCGTGCAGCCGGTCGCGGGACTCGGCGTACATCGCGTCCAGGACGGTCCGCGCGGTGTCGATGCCGATGAGGTCCAGCAGCGCGAGCGGGCCCATGGGCAGGCCGCAGCCGAGCCGCATCGCCGCGTCGATGTCCTCGCGGGAGGCGTACTTGGCCTCGTACATCGCGGCGGCCTGGTTGAGGTAGCCGAACAGCAGCCCGTCCGCGACGAACCCGGGGCGGTCGCCGACCGCGACCGGCTCCTTGCCCAGCTCGATCGCCAGGTCCGTGACGGCGGCGACGGCCCCCGGCGCGGTCAGCACCGAGGAGACCACCTCGACCAGCTTCATCGCCGGCGCCGGGTTGAAGAAGTGCAGGCCGAGCACGCGCTCGGGGCGGGCCGAGTCGGCGGCGAGCCGGGTGACCGAGAGGGCGTTGGTGCCGGTCGCCAGGATCGTCTCGGGGCGGACGATGCCGTCCAGCTCGCGGAAGATCTGGTGCTTGATCTCGTACGACTCCGGGACCACCTCGATGACCAGGTCGGCGTCGGCCGCCGCGGCGAGGTCGGTCGAGACGCGGACCCGGGCCAGGACGCCGGCGCGCTCCTGCTCGGTGAGCCGGCCGCGCTCCACGGCGCGGGCGGTGGCGGACTCCAGGGCGGCGAGCGACGTCGCGGCCTGGGCCTCACTGATGTCGATGCCGATCACCTCGCGGCCGGCCTTCGCGAGGACCTCGGTGATGCCGGTGCCCATGGTGCCGAGGCCGACGACGGCGATCGTCTTGAGCGGGGACAGGGAAGGGTCGGACAGGGGAGTGGCCATCGCGGGACTCCAGGAATGAGGGTGACGACTGAGGAGCGCGCCGGGTGCGCCGGGAGGCGCACCACGGGGCGTGAGAAGTGCGGGTGTGGCCGGGCTGCAAGCGCACACGCCCGGTGCCGTGAACCTCGGGCGTGCACACGCCCGGGAGCGGCTGTATCCGACCGGCCCTGTCCCGGAGCCGAGTCGCACTGCGGTACCGAGGTACCGAACCGACTTCACTCACGACGGCTGCGTCACCAAACCGTCGTCAGCGGTTGCGAGAGGGTTGCTCGCTCGAATGAGCTTAACCGGCCGGTAACGAGCACGCTAGTCCCCGGAGTTTGTGATGTAGCTCCCTCGGCGCCCGCAGGGCCCCTACGCTGGTGCTCGTGGACGAAGAGTTGCGATCGCTCACGGAGCGCTTACGGCAGGAGTCGCACGGCTCGGCGGCGTACGAGGGGCTGCTGGCGACCGAGGACCACGACGACCTGGCGGAGGTGCTCACCGCGCCCGGGCAGCCGCTGTGGGCCCGGGAGCTGGCCGCGTTCCGGCTGGGCCTGGCCGGCGACCGGCGGGCCTTCGAGTCCCTGGTACTGCTGCTCAACCACCGCGACCCGCCCCGCTGCGCCTCTGCCGCGCACGCCCTCGCGCGCCTCGGCGACCCGCGCACGGCGCGTGCGGCGGCCGCGCTCGCCACCAACGAACTGCGCGTCGCCTACGCCCTGCACCCGGTACGGCTCCTGGTCGAGCTGCGTGCCCCCGAGGCCGTCCCCGCGCTGATCACCACCCTGGAGCGCCGGCTGCGCCCGCACGACCCCTACCGGCGGGTGGCCCTCGCCTGCGTGGAGGGCCTCGGCACGCTCGGCGACGCACGCGCCCGGCGTGTGCTGACCGAGGCCCTCGCGCACCCGGCGCTCGCGGAGGCGGCGGTGCACGCGCTGGCCCGGATCCCGGAGCAGAAGCGGCGCTGACGCCCGGTCAGAGCGCCCTGGCGTAGCGCACCTCGGGCACGGGCACGCCGTCCACGTCGAAGGGTTCCTCGGCGCCGTCGGGGCGGAACCCGGCCCGCTCGTAGAAGCGGCGGGCGCCGGCGTTCTCCTTCAGCACCCACAGGAACATGCGCGGGGACCCCGAGCACCGCTCGACCGCCTCGGCCAGCAGCGCCCGGCCGATGCCGGCGCCCAGACGGGCGGGGTCGACGTAGAGCGCGTACAACTCGGCGTCCCCGGTGCGCGTTTCACCGTCCCGGTACGGCCCGTGCGCGGCCCAGCCGACGACCTCGCCGCCCCGCTCGGCGACCAGGTTCACCACCGAGCCGTCCCCCCGCGCGTACCAGTCCCGGCGCCGCTCGGCGTCCGCCGCGACACTGAGCGCGTCGAGGTGGGGCTGCGGCATGAGCCCCCGGTAGGCGTGCTGCCAGCCGCGCACACGGATCTCCGAGACGCGCTCGCAGTCGGCGAGGTCCATGGGGCGGATGCGGATGAGCCGGTCGTCCATGACGGCACCCTAGGCAGCGGCACGCCCGGCGCGCTCGGGATTATCCGGCCCGCCGCCTCGCGCTCAGGGGCGGAAGCCCAGCAGACCGTGCAGCACCGAGCCGCGTGAGGAGGCCGGGGTCGCCTTCGCCGCCGACGGCTTGGGGTCGGGCGACTTCGGGCAGACCGCGTCCGCCTCCCCGGCGCCCTGCGGGACCGTGCCGTCGGCCAGATAGGCGGCCAGGTACCGGTCCAGGCAGGCGTTGCCGCTCAGGGTGATGCCGTGGTTGCCGCCGCCCTGCTCGACCACCAGGCCGGAGCGGGCCAGCAGCCGGTGCGCCAGCACCCCGCCGGAGTAGGGCGTCGCGGCGTCGTCGGTCGCCTGGAACAGCAGTGCCGGCGGCAGCTTGCCGTTGGTGACGCTCACCCGCTGCAGCGCGCCGGTCGGCCAGAACGCGCAGGGCGCGTTGTACCAGGCGTTGTTCCAGGCCATGAAGGGTGCCTTCGCGTACATCGCCGAGGTGTCCGCCCGCCACCGGGTCCACGAGTGCGGCCAGGCCACGTCACGGCACTGCACCGCCGTGTAGACGCTGTACCCGTTGTCGCCGGAGGGGTCCACCGCGGCGAAGTGGCGGTAGGCCTCCACCAGGGGCTCGGAGTCGTGGTCGTTGACGTAGGCCGCGAACGCCTCCGCCAGATAGGGCCAGTAGCCGTTGTAGTAGCCGCCCGGGATGAAGGTGTCCTCCAGCTCGGCGGCGCCCACCCTGCCGCCCGCCGGCTTCTTCGCCAGCGCCGCCCGCATCGCGTACCACTTCGCCCCGACCCGCTCCGGGTCCGTGCCGAGCCGGTACGTCGCGTCGTACCGGGCGATCCACGCCATCAGCGCGCGGTGGCGGTCGTCGAAGGCCCGGTCCTGGGCCAGGTTGTCGTCGTACCAGACGCCGGTCGGGTTCACGATCGAGTCCAGCACCAGCCGGCGCACCCGCTCGGGGAACAGCTTCGCGTACACCGCGCCGAGGTAGGTGCCGTAGGAGTAGCCGAAGTAACTGAGCTGCTGCGCGCCCAGGGCCTGCCGTACCGCGTCCATGTCCCGTGCCGCGTCCACGGTGTCCATGTACGGGAGCACGCGCGCGTACCGGCGGCCGCAGTCGGCGGCGAAGGACCGGGCGCGCTCCAGGTTCCGCTGCTCGAGGGCGGGCGTGGCGGGCACGGTGTCCGGGCGCACCGGCCCGAAGTGACCGGGGGCGCAGTCCAGGGCCGGGCTGCTGCGGCCCACCCCGCGCGGGTCGAAGCCGACGACGTCGTACTGCGCCGCCACGCTCCTGGGCAGCGCCGAGGCGACGAATCCGGCGAGCGCCAGACCGCTGCCGCCGGGGCCGCCGGGGTTGACCAGCAGCGGGCCCTGGGAGGTCGCCGCGGTGTGCGGCACGCGCGAGAGGGCGAGGGTGATCTGCGTGCCCGACGGGTCCGCGTGGTTCAGCGGCACCTTCAGGGACGCGCACTGCAGCGTCGGGTAGTCGCTGGTGCCGCACGCCTTCCACGCGGGCTTCGCCGGGGCGGCGGAGGCGGTGGCCCGGGCGGGTACGGCCGCGACCGAGCCCGCCAGCACGACGCCGGCTGCCGCGGCGCACAGCACGGCTGCGCGAGTTCTCATGGGGCCTCCCGGGACGGCGGGTGACGCGAACCGCGCGGGTCACGGTTCTCGCCGCATCGTCCCGGCAGAGACGCCCGGAAGAACATGTTCTGTCAATAGTTGACCCAATTGGGCCGAGGGATGCCCTCCAACGCCCTCAGATGAGGGTGAGCTGGGTCGGTTCGGACACCGCCGGGGGTTCCGGATCCGCCGGCCGGATCCGCCGGGCCAGACCCGCGCGCGTGGGGCCGATGCCGTACTCCTGGGCCAGCTCGTGCACCTGACGGGTGATCCGGCGCTGGTACCACTTGGGCGCGTAGGCGCCCTCCGCGTACAGCCGCTCGTAGCGGCGCACCAGGTACGGGTGGTGCTGCCCGAGCCAGGCCATGAACCACTCCCGGGCGCCCGGCCGCAGATGCAGCACCAGGGGCGTCACCGAGGTCGCCCCGGCCGCCGCGATCGCCCGTACCGTCTCGCGCAGTTGGGCCGGGTGGTCACCGAGGAAAGGAATGACCGGCGCCATCAGCACCCCGCAGCCGATCCCGTGCTCGCCGAGGGTCCGTACGACGTCCAGCCGGCGCTCGGGCGCGGGCGTGCCCGGCTCCACCGTGCGCCACAGCGCGGGATCGGTGAAGCCCACGGAGACCGAGATGCCGACGTCGGTCACCTCGGACGCGCGCACCAGCAGGTCCAGGTCGCGCAGGATCAGCGTGCCCTTGGTGAGGATGGAGAAGGGGTTCGCGTGCTCGGTGAGGGCGGAGATGATGCCCGGCATCAGTTGGTAGCGGCCCTCGGCGCGCTGGTAGCAGTCGACGTTCGTGCCCATCGCCACGTGATCGCCGTGCCAGCGGCGCGAGGCGAGCTGGCGGCGCAGCAGCTCGGGCGCGTTGACCTTCACGACGATCTGGGTGTCGAAGCCGATCCCCGTGTCGAGGTCCAGGTAGCTGTGCGTCTTGCGGGCGAAGCAATAGACGCACGCGTGCGTGCAGCCGCGGTACGGATTCACCGTCCACTCGAACGGCATGCGCGAGGCACCCGGCACCCGGTTGAGGATCGAGCGGGCCCGCACCTCGTGGAAGGTGATCCCGCGGAACTCCGGCGTGTCGAAGGTACGGGTCGTGACGGCGTCCGCGCCGAACAGCGCGGCGTCGGCCCGGCCGTGTTCGGGCTCCTCGGTGAGGTTCTCCCAGCGCATGACGCCTCCTCGGTAGCACTGCCCCACACAATAGAACATCTGTTCCCATGATCGTGCGGTCCCCGATTTGGGCGCCCGGGCGCCGGGGTGGTTGGCTTGCCCCAAGTACGGCAGAACTGGTCCTGGAGGAACGCAATGGCGCAGGTCGAGGCCACTACGGAGCGGGTCGTCGCGGCGGACGCGGAGAAGGTGTTCGACGCCCTCGCCGACTACCGCGACACGCGGCAGAAGCTCCTGCCCGAGCACTTCAGCGAGTACGAGGTGCGCGAGGGCGGCGACGGCGAGGGCACCCTCGTCCACTGGAAGCTCCAGGCCACCAGCAAGCGGGTGCGCGACTGCCTCATGGAGGTCAGCGAGCCCACCGACGGCGAGCTGGTGGAGCAGGACCGCAACTCCTCCATGGTCACCACCTGGCGCGTCACCCCCGCCGGCGAGGGCGCGTCCCGCGTCGTCGTCACCACCACCTGGAAGGGCGCCGGCGGCATCGGCGGCTTCTTCGAGAAGACCTTCGCGCCCAAGGGCCTCGGCCGGATCTACGACGCGATCCTCGCCAACCTCGCCGCCCAGGTCGAGAAGTAGGTTCCGCGCCGCCCGGTGACGGGGTGCCACGCGCGCCCCGTCACCGGTTCGGGTGGATCCCGGTTCGGATCGGGATGGTGCCGTAACTAGCCGTACTTGTTCGCAGTTGCCGCCTTACGCGGGAAAAGTGAGACAGGTGCGACGAGGGGAGCGGCAGGTGGGCGGGACGACTCTGGTACGGGACGAACCGGTCGCGGCGCCCGACGAGACACCCACGGCACCACAGGCGGAAGCGGCCGCGGCGGCCGCACTGGGTCCGCGCCGCGTCCGGCTGGTCTTCGTCGGGCTGATGCTCGCGCTGCTGCTGGCCGCGCTGGACCAGATGATCGTCGCCACCGCGCTGCCGAAGATCGTCGGTGAGCTGCACGGCCTGGACAGGATGTCCTGGGCGATCACCGCCTATCTGCTCACCTCCACCATCGGCCTGCCGCTGTACGGCAAGGCCGGCGACCTCCTCGGCCGCAAGGGCGTCTTCCAGTTCGCGATCCTGGCCTTCGTCGTCGGCTCCGCGCTCGCCGGGCGGGCGCAGAGCATGGACCAGCTCATCGCCTTCCGCGCGGTCCAGGGCGTCGGCGCGGGCGGGCTGATGATCGGCGTGCAGGCGATCATCGCCGACATCGTGCCGCCCCGGCAGCGCGGCCGCTACATGGGCCTCATCGGCGCCGCCTTCGGCCTCGCCTCCGTCGCCGGTCCGCTGCTCGGCGGCTACTTCACCGACCACCTCTCCTGGCGCTGGTGCTTCTACGTCAACGTGCCCTTCGGCCTGGTCACCCTGGCCGTCGTCACTGTCGTGCTGAAGCTGCCCCGGCCGCGGGCGAAGGCCCGGCTCGACGTGCTCGGCGCCCTGCTGCTCGCCGCCGCCTCCACCTGCCTGGTGCTGCTCACCAGTTGGGGCGGCACCGAGTGCGCCTGGGACTCGCGGGCGATCCTCGGTCTCGGCGCGGGCGCCCTCGCCGCCACCGCGCTCTTCCTCGTCGCCGAGCGCTTCGCCGCCGAACCCCTCATCCCGCTCCGGCTGTTCCGGGACCCGGTCTTCGACGTCACCGCCCTGGTCGGCCTGGTGATCGGGGTCGCCCTGTTCGGCGCGGCCAGCTATCTGCCGACCTTCCTGCAGATGGTCGACGGTGCCAGCGCCACCGGGTCGGGGCTGCTGATGCTGCCCATGATGGCCGGCATCGTCGGTGCCTCGATCATCGGCGGACAGCTGATCAGCCACACCGGGCGGTACAAGATCTTCCCCGTCCTCGGCGCCGCCGTCTCCACCGTCGGCATGTGGCTGCTGTCCCGCCTGGAAGCCGACACGCCCCGGCTGCAGTACAGCATCTGGATGGCCGTCCTGGGCGCCGGGATCGGCCTGGTGATGCCCGTGCTCGTCCTCGCCGTGCAGAACTCCGTGCGGCCCGCCGACCTCGGCACCGCCACCAGCGCCAACAACTACTTCCGGCAGATCGGCGGCAGCGTCGGCGCCGCCGTCTTCGGCACCCTCTTCGCCGGCCGGCTCACCGACGCCCTGCACCGGGAGCTGCCCGCGCGCGCGGGCGCCCGGCTGCCCGACCCGGAGTCCCTCACCCCGCAGCTCGTGCACGCGCTGCCCCCGGCCCTGCGCGAGGCGTACGTCCGCGCCTACGCCGACGCGATGCCCAGGATCTTCCTCTACCTGGTCCCGGTGCTGGTGCTCGGACTGCTCATCGCCTGCTTCCTCAAGGAGAAACCCCTGGTGTCCCACCACGCCGCCGAAACGGACCCCGCCCCCGTGACCGCCGCCGTCCCGCCGGCCCGCTCGCCGTACGCCGCAGGCATCCCCGTCTGCGGCACGGTGCAGCACCCCGACGGGACCGTGGTGCCCCGCGCGGCGCTCACCCTCATCGACGTCGCCGGGCAGCAGATCGGGCGCAGTGCGAGCGGTGACGACGGGCGCTACGCGCTCGCCACGCCCGGCGCCGGCTCGTACGTGCTGATCGCCGCCGCGGGAGGCCACCAGCCGCAGGCCGTCTCCGTGACCGTCGGCGAGCGGCCCGTCGAACTCGATGTCGTCCTCGGCGGCGCCGGACGCCTCGCCGGCGGCGTGCTCACCGCCGACGGCACCCCCGTCCGGGACGCCACCGTCACGCTGACCAACGTGCACGGCGAGGTCGTCGCCACCACCCGCAGCGGCCGGGAGGGCGGCTACGTCATCACCGAGCTGGTCGCCGGCGAGTACACCCTCGCCGCCAGCGCCCCCGCCTTCCGCCCCGCCGCCCTCCCGGTCACCGTCCAGGCCGCCCGGGAGACCCGGCAGGACATCGAACTCGCGGGCGGCGCCGTGCTGCGGGGCACCGTGCGGGCGAGCGGCGGGCGGCCCGTGGAGGACGCGCGCGTGACGCTCCTCGACGCCGCCGGCAACGTCGTGGACACCCTCACCACGGGAGGCGACGGAACGTTCCGGTTCGTGGACCTCTCCTCCGGCGAGTACACCGTCATCGCCGCAGGTTACCCGCCGGTCGCCACGGTTCTGCAGGTCGCGGGCGGCGGCCGTACCGAACGGGACCTGCAGCTGGGGCACGAGGACTGACGGGGGGCGCCCGCGGGGCGCCGAGCTGCGCGCCGGTGCGACGCGGTGAAACCAATTCCAGGAAATGCCACACATCGCGACCGGCCGCCGCCGTACCGTAGTGGCGGGCGGAACAGATCGTTTGCGAACAGCCTGCGGGGAGAGAGGGCCTGGGCCATGGACCATGGCAGCGAGCGGGACACACCTCCCGGCCGCGGCGCCGACGACGCCGCGGCGGGCAGGATCCCGCTTGCCGTGGTGGTGGTCGACCGCGACGGCCTGGTGTCCCACTGGAGCAGCGGCGCGCGCCGCCTGTTCGGCGTCGGCAGGGAGGACGCGGTCGGACACCCCGCCGCCGACCTGCTGCCCGTCTCCGGGGCGCTCCCCGAGGACCTCCACGGCGACGCGATGCCGGACGCCTACGGTCCCTACGAGGCGTACGACGGGCTCGGCCCCGACCTGGAAGCCTCCCTCGGCGGCCGCACCCACTTCCCGACGGCGGGCCGCGCCCGGGTCGCCCCGCCCAAGGCCGCCCGGCCCGGACCGGACACGGACGGCGAACGGCTCGACGTGCTGTGGTGGGCGTACCCGCTGATCGGACCCGGCCCCTTCCGGCTGCTGGTGCTGGCCGCCGACGCCACCCGGCTGCGCGACGAGCGCGGCCACGAGGACGAGAGCGCCGAGCGCATCTCACCCGGCTTCGCCCGCCACACCGAGCTGCCCGCCTCCGAGGAGCTGGAGCGGCGCCTGCCCGAGATCCTGCCCAACATGGGCCCGGGGCTCAGTGGCCGCATCGTCTCCCAGATCCTCGAACTCGGCTACCCGATCCTGGAGTTCAGCCAGTACGACCGGGTGCCCGTGACCCCGTACTGGGGCGTGCCGCGCCGTGCCGGACGAGCCCGCGCCGAGACCGCCGCCGTCCTGCCGCAGCAGCGCACCGCGCCCGTGGTCCCCACCGGTGCCGAGCAGGACCTCGAGTACGCGGCCGTGCGCGAGCGGCTGGAGTTCCTCAACGAGGTCAGCTCCGGCATCGGCTCCTCGCTCGACCTCCACGAGACCATCCGCGAGGTCACCAGCGCCGCAGTGCCCCGCTTCGCCGACTTCGCCGGCACCCATCTGCGGGCGGCCGTCCTGGCCGGCGAGGGCTTCCCGGACGGCCCGCCGGACGCGCACACGATGATGCACCGCGTCTGGGTCGAGCACAACGACGAACCGGGCCGCTGGGACGACACCGTGCCGGTCGGCGAGGCCTTCGCCTTCCCCGAGCACACGCCCTTCTACAAGTGCATGGTCACGGGCGAACCGGTCCTCGTCCCGCGGGTCACCGACGAGTTGGCGGGCCGGATCGCCGGCGAGTTCGAAAAGCGCGACCTCCGGCCGCTGATCACCCACCGCTCCCTGCTCATCGTCCCGCTGAAGGCGCGCAACGTCGTCCTGGGCTTCATGGTCCTGATGCGCCGCCCGGACCGCCCGCAGTTCGACGACATGGACCGCACCACCGGCGCCGAACTCGCCGCCCGCGCCGGGCTCGTGCTCGACAACGCCCGCATGTACACCTACCAGGAGAACGTCGCCGACACTCTCCAGGACAGCATGCTGCCGCAGGTCACCCCGCGGATGGCGGGCTGCGACGTGGCGACCCGCTATCTGCCCGGCACCCGGCTCGGCCGGATCGGCGGCGACTGGTTCGACACCATCAAGCTGCCCGGCTCGCGCACCGCGCTCGTGGTCGGCGACGTCATGGGCCACGGCCTGAACTCGGCGGCGATGATGGGTCAGCTGCGCACCGCCGTGCAGACCATGGCCGCCATGGAGACCCCGCCCGCACAACTGCTGCGCAACCTGGACGACCTGGCCCGGCGGCTCGGCGAGAACTACCTCGCCACCTGTCTGTACGCCGTCTACGACCCGATCCGCGGCGAGCTGCACCTCGCCAACGCCGGGCACATCCCGCCCGTCCTGGTGCGCGCCGAGGACGGCCGCAGCGAACTGCTCGACCTGCCCACGGGCGCGCCCATAGGCGTGGGCGGGGTCCCCTTCGAGGCCTCCGTCGTCCGTGTCGCGCCCGGTGACCGGCTGGTGCTGTGCACCGACGGCCTGGTCGAGGTGCGCGGCTCCGACATCGGCGAGGGGCTCGCCGCGCTCTGCGAGTCCGCCGCCCACCCCGCCGCCTCGATGGACGACGCCTGCGACACCATCATCCGCGCCCTGAACACCCGCGGCGGCCGCAAGGACGACGTCGCGCTGCTCATGGCCCGGCTCAACGGCATCCCCGACGACCACGTCGCCGAGTGGTGGCTCGACGCCGATCCGCGCGAGGTGGGCCGGGCCCGCCGCCTGGTCCGCGACCGGCTGCGGGAGTGGGGTCTGCCGCAGGCCGTGGAGACGGCGCAGCTGCTGGTCAGCGAGGTCGTCACCAACGCCGTCCAGCACGGCACCGGCGGCCGGATCGGGCTGCGGCTGGTCCGCACCGACGCGCTGCTGTTCGAGGTCACCGACGACGAGCCGGCCCTGCCCGCCATGCTCAGCACCGGACCGTACGACGAGTCGGGCCGCGGGCTGCGCGTGGTCAGCCGGCTGGCCCGCGAGTGGGGCGCCAGCGCCAGCGGACACCACAAGACCGTCTGGTTCGAACAGGGCGTCAACGGACGGCATTGACCAGGGGGCGCGCGCCCGGCCGCGTGCCCCCCACGGGTGGACCGGGGTCCGTACATCCGGTGAAGGAGACCCCGGCCCCTTGCCCAACCCGCGGCCGTCGCGATATCCCGATCACGGAACCGACCGTGGGGAGAAACGCAATGAACGTCTCGGACAACTACCGCAACGCCTGGGAGAGTTACTGGCGCGAGACCTCCGACGCCAGGGGCGAGGCCATCTGGGACGCCGATCCCTCCCTGACCGCCGAGCCGCACAGCGCGCTGCTCCTGCCGTACGCCGACAGCGCGCGCACCATCGTGGACCTCGGCTGCGGCAACGGCACCCAGACCCGCTACCTCGCCACCCGGTTCGCCCGCGCCGTCGGCGTCGACCTCTCGCACGCCGCCGTCGAGCACGCGCGCCGGGCCGCGGGCGGCGAGCCCGTCGAGTTCCAGCAACTCGACCTCACCGACACCGACGCCGTACGGTCCCTGCACGACCGGCTCGGCGACAGCAATGTGTACATGCGGGCCGTCATCCACCAGAGCGAACCGGCCGCACGTGCGTCGGTGGCCGCCGCCGTCGCCGAGCTCGTCGGCACCGAGGGCCGCGCGTTCGTCGTCGAGCTCACCTCGGGCTCCCGGAACGTCCTCCAGCGCGCCGCGTCGGACCCGGGCGGCCCCGGGCCCAAGCTGCGCCGGGTGTTCCACCACGGTCTCAAGCCGGCCGACGCCGACGACGAGGAGATCCCGCGCCTGCTCGGCGACAGCGGCCTGGAGATCCTCGCCACCGGCGAGACGACCCTGCCGCAGACGGAACACCTCGCGGACGGGACCCGCATCGACCTCCCGGCGCGCTGGTTCGTCCTGGCCGCAAAATGACGGGAAACCGGCCGGGGCGCTGAGGCGGAGCGCGGAGCGGGCCCGCGGTGGCCCGTTCCGCGCCCCCCGGGAGCCACGGCGTCTGACGCACGGTGACGGATTCCGGAGCCTGACGGTCCGTCCGTGATGAAGCCGTGTCCCTGCAGTGAAGAAGGGTCCGATAGCATTCCCTCGCTCATTCATGCGAAGGTGTAGAGGGGGGCCCTCAGCCGTGACCGTCCGTACGGCCGAAGTACGCAGCCGAGGGCGGCGGCGTGCTCCGCGCTCAGGGCGCCTGCAAACCCCGGTCGGGCTGCTGCCCACGCCGCCCGACGAACGGGAGAAGTACAGCTACGTCAAGCGCCACACCTGGGTGCTGACGTCCAGCTCCTTCATCGGTTTCGTCTGCGTGCTGCTCAGCCAGGCCGACACGGCCCGGCAGAGCTCCTGGATCTGGGTCTTCGCCCCCACTCTGTTCCTGGCCGTCGTGGGCTTCCTGATATCCATGCGGCTGGAGGCGTTCGCCCCCAGCTTCGACCTCAAGGCGCACCGCCGGCTGGTCCGCGGCTGGCAGCCCGGGCACTACCCGAGCGTGGACGTCTTCCTGCCGGTGTGCGGCGAGCCGATCGAGGTGCTGCACAACACCTGGCGGTACGTCCGGGTCCTCGCCGACACCTACCCGGGCCACGTCGAGGTGCTCGTGCTCGACGACGGGGACAGCGCGGAGGCGGCCGCCATGGCCGCCGACTTCGGCTTCCGCCACCTGGTCCGGCCCAACCGGGGCTGGATGAAGAAGGCCGGCAACCTCCGCCACGGCTTCGAGAACTCCTCCGGCGAGGCCATCCTCATCCTGGACGCCGACTTCGTCCCGCGCTCCGACCTGCTGCACGAGCTGATGCCGTACCTGGACGCCGACCCGCGCTGCGCCATCGTCCAGTCGCCGCAGTTCTTCCGGGTGCTGGACCAGCAGAACTGGATCGAGCGCGGCGCCGGCGCCGTGCAGGAGCTGTTCTACCGCTCGGTGCAGGTCTCCCGGCAGCGCAGCGACGGCTCCATCTGCGTCGGCTCCTGCGCGGTCTACCGGCGTGCGGCCCTGGACGAGATCGGCGGCACCAGCCTCATCGAGCACTCCGAGGACATGCACACCGGCTTCGACCTGCGCGCCCGCGGCTGGGACCTGCACTACGTCCCGCTCGCGCTGTCCACCGGCATGTGCCCGGACACCGTCGGCGCCTACTACAACCAGCAGTACCGCTGGTGCATGGCCTCCATGAGCATGCTGGGCAGCCTGCGCGAGTTCTGGCAGGTCAAGATGCGTTTCGCCAGCCGGCTGTGCTACATCTCCGGCTTCATCTACTACATCGAGACGGCCCTGCTGACCTTCACCACCCCGCTGATCGCGCTGACCCTGCTGGTGCACTACCCCGACCAGCTGCAGGCCACCAACTACTGGATGGTCCTGCCCAGCGTGCTCTACCTGACCGTGGTCTACCCCCTGTGGCACCGCAACCCCTACCGGCTGGAGGCCTGGGCGACCCGGGTGATGTACGGCTGGGCGCACGTCTTCGCCATCTGGGACGTGGTGCGCCGCCGCCCGATGGGCTGGCAGCCCACCGGATCCAGCGGGGCGAAGAAGAACAAGACCCGCCGGTTCTGGGGCGGGATGTGGCTGTGGAGCGCCCCCACCGCCGTGCTGTGGCCGGCCCTCGCCGTGTGGCGCATGAGCGGCGCCCACCCGGAGAACTTCGCACTGATGCTGGCCTCCGGCCTCTTCTACGCCGTGGCCGTCGCCCGGGTGCTCATCCAGCCGAAGGAGGTGGCCGCGTGACCGCCCGGATCCGCCTGTGGGTGGTCCTGCTGGCCGCCGTCGCCTGTCTCGCCGGCTGTGTGAGCTCCGGCCCGGCCCCCGTCGGCGCCGGCGGCGACGGTGCCCAGCCGGCCGTCTCGATGCCCGGCGGCGGCACGACGTACGCGCCCGCCCAGCCGTACGACGTCACGCCGCTGCTGCACCCCAAGGACAAGTACTTCGGCGCCACCTTCGACGGCGTCCCCAAGGACCTCGGTCCCGTTCAGGACTACGCCGCGCAGGTCGGCCGTACCCCGACGATGCTGGAGTACTACCTCGGCTGGGGCGACGAGCTCCAGGCCGACCAGACCCGCGCGGTGTGGAGGAACGGCCAGCTGCCCTACATCGCCTGGGAGCCGCACAAGGCCACCCTCGCGCAGATCGCCGACGGCAGCCAGGACGCGTACATCAAGGACACCGCCCGGACCCTGCGCGCGGTGAACGTGCCCGTGGCGATCAGCCTCGCGCACGAGATGAACGGCAACTGGTACCCGTGGGGCTACAAGAAGGCCACCGCCGCCCAGTTCGTCAAGGCCTGGCGTCATGTGCACGATGTCTTCCAGGACGAGGGCGTCTCCACGGTGATCTGGGTGTGGAGCCCCAACGTCGTCAACCCGGTGCCGCAGGTGGCTCTCAAGCCGTTCTGGCCGGGCGACGGGTACGTCGACTGGGTCGGCGTGGTCGGCTACTACGCGCGCACCGGGGCCCAGGACTTCGCGACGCTCTTCGGCCCCACCTTCCGGCAGATCAGGGCGTTCACCAAGCGGCCCTTCCTGCTCGCCGAGACCGGCGCCCAGCCGAACCCGCGCAAGAGCGCGCAGATCACGGAACTGCTGAAGACCGTCGCCGCCCGGAGCGACATCGTGGGCTTCATCTGGTTCGACCTGAACAAGGAGACCGACTGGCGGGTCGACAGCAGCCCCGGGACGCTCGCCGCGTTCCGCAAGGCCGCCCGTGACCACCGGTACGACCTCGACTTCGCCGCCCTGAAGCACACGAGACAGAAGCAGAAATGACCCACACGGAGCCCCCGACCGAGGCACCGGCAGGCCGGCGTGGCCACGGCCGGCCCGGCGGCGCGGCCGCACCGCACCGGCGCCCGGTGGTGGTGCACGAGGAGACCCTGCAGCTTCGGGTCCTGCCACCGCCGCCGCCGGAGGCCGACCCCGGCTACTCCTTCGTCGAACAGCCGCTGCCCGGCTGGACGCTGCCCCCGCCCGCCCACATGGGCTGGGCGGCCGACACGGGGCGGCGCCGCCGCCTCGTCGGCCTGGCGATCCTCGCGGTGATCCTGCTCGTGCAGGCCGCGCTGTCGCTGCGGCTGGCCAACTCGGCCTTCGAGGACGAGGCGCTGTACATCTGGGCCGGGCACGTGGAGATCGGCCAGCTCTTCTACGGGGCGCCCAACTACGGCGGGTTCGACACCTACTTCTCCGGCGCGCCGGTCCTGTACCCCGTGCTCGCCGCCGCCGTGGACTCCGTGCTCGGCCTCGCCGGGGTCCGGGCGCTCAGCCTGCTGTTCATGCTGACGGCCACCGCCTGCCTGTACGGGCTGACGAGGCGGCTGTTCAACGAGCGGGCGGGACTGTGTGCGAGCGCGCTGTTCGCCGTCTCCATGCCCACGCTGTTCCTCGGCCACTTCGCCACCTACGACGCCATGGCCGTCTGCCTGCTCGCCCTGACCGCCTGGCTCCTGGTGGTCGTCGCGCCCCGGCACTGGGCCCTGGCCGTCCCCGTGGCGCTCGTCGCCGCACTGGCGGTCGGCGTGAAGTACGCCTCCGCGCTGTTCCTGCCCACCCTCGTGCTGCTGTACGTGCTGGCCGCCTACCGGCACCACCATGTGCGCCGCGCCCTGGTGCGCGGCACCCTGTTCAGCGTCGCCACCATCGGCGTCCTGGCCGGCGCCCTGGTCTCCAGCGGCTACCTGGCGGCCATCCAGAGCACCACCACGGCACGCGCCCACGGCGACACGCCCACCTGGCAGATCGTCCAGGACTCCGCCCGCTGGGCGGGCCTGCTGGTCGCCGTCGCGCTGGTGGGCACGGTCACCTACGCCCGCACCGCCCGGCTCAGCGAGGTCCCGGGCTGGCGCCGGGCCGTCCCGGGCCGGCGCTGGCGCACCTGCCTCGGTGTGCTGCTCACCGGCACGGCGCTGCTGGCACCGGCGTACCAGATCCATCTGCACACCGAGACGTCCCTGCAGAAGCACATCGGCTTCGGGCTGTTCTTCGCCGCGCCCATGGCGGGCGTCGGGGTCACCCGGCTGATGGGCGCCCACGTCAAGTTCCCGCAGTGGGCCATCGCCGTCTACGTCGTCGCCCTCACCCTGGGCCTGAACCAGTCCGCCGCCTACTTCGGCAGCTGGCCGGACACCCGCTACCTGATGCCGCAGCTCTCCTACACCGTGCGCCCGGGACAGCACTGGCTGGGCGACCCCAAGGAGGGCCCGGTCTACTACCTCAGCCGGGAGGGCCACACCTCCTACCAGGACTGGCTGTCGTTCTTCTTCATCGACTACAAGACGCACGACGGCCGTCATCTGTCCGGCATCCCCGGCTATCGCGCGGCCGTGCGCGACGGCTACTTCGACGGGGTGGTGCTGGACTACTCCGGCGGCCTGCCCCCGGCCGAGGAGGCCGTGCGCCAGGAGATGCGCACCAGTGGGCGCTACCGGCTCAAGGGCTCGCTGCCCTACCGGACGTCCACGGGCACCGGACACTTCGAGATCTGGGTCCGGCAGGGCGCCGGCCGGGGCTGAGACAACCGGGTGCGGCCGGGCCGCCCGGGCCGCCCCGTCGTGGCCCGGCCGCGTCCCGGCGCGTAACGTGGCGCACCATGAAGATCCTGATCAGTGCGGACATGGAGGGTGCCACCGGCGTCACCTGGCCGGCCGACGTCCTCCCGGGGACACCGCAGTGGGAGCGGTGCCGGTCGATGTTCACCTCGGACGTGAACGCCGCCGTGCTCGGCTTCTTCGACGGCGGGGCGGAGCAGGTACTGGTGAACGAGGCCCACTGGACCATGCGCAACCTGCTGCTCGAGCAGCTCGACGAGCGGGTCGAGATGCTCACCGGACGGCACAAGGCGCTGTCCATGGTGGAGGGCGTGCAGCACGGCGACGTGGACGGCATCGCGTTCGTCGGCTACCACGCGGGCGCCGGCATGGAGGGCGTCCTCGCCCACACCTACCTCGCCAACCAGATCACCGGGGTCTGGGTGAACGACGTCCGCGCGAGCGAGGGCCTGCTGAACGCCCACGTCGTCGCCGAGTACGGCGTCCCCGTCGTCCTGGTCACCGGCGACGACCTGGCCTGCGAGGACGCGCTCGGGTACGCACCGGAGGCACTGAAGGTCGCCGTCAAGGACCATGTGTCCCGATACGCGGCGGTATGCCGTACCCCGGCGCGGACCGCCGCCGACATCCGCGCGGCGGCCAAGGAGGCCGCGCGGCTGGCCGTCCGCCACGAGCCGGTGCAGGGCGGGCCGTTCACCGTCGCCGTCGAGTTCGACGCCGAGCACCTGGCGATGGCCGCCACCGTCGTGCCCGGCGTCGCCCGCACCGGTGAGCGGAAGGTGGCGTACACCAGCGACACCATGTACGAGGGAATCCGGACCTTCAAGGCGGTCACCACGATCGTCTCGGCCGCGGTGGAGGAGCAGTATGGCTAACGCACAGGCACTGGACGAGGTCGTCGAGTTCACCTCCGGCCTGATCCGGATCGACACCACCAACCGGGGCGGCGGCGACTGCCGTGAGCGGCCGGCCGCCGAGTACGCGGCGGAAAGGCTGGCCGGCGCCGGACTGGAACCGCTGCTGCTGGAGCGGACCCCGGGACGCACCAACGTCGTCGCCCGGATCGAGGGCACCGACCCCGCCGCCGACGCGCTGCTCGTGCACGGCCATCTCGACGTGGTGCCGGCCGAGGCCGCCGACTGGAGCGTGCACCCCTTCTCCGGGGAGATCCGGGACGGCGTGGTGTGGGGGCGCGGCGCCGTCGACATGAAGAACATGGACGCGATGATCCTGGCGGTCGTCCGCTCCTGGGCGCGGCAGGGCGTACGGCCCCGCCGCGACGTCGTCATCGCGTTCACCGCCGACGAGGAGGCCAGCGCCGAGGACGGCTCCGGGTTCCTCGCCGACGAGCACCCGGAGCTGTTCGAGGGCTGCACCGAGGGCGTCAGTGAGTCCGGTGCCTTCACCTTCCACGACGGCGCCGGGCGGCAGCTCTACCCGATCGCCGCCGGGGAGCGCGGCACGGGCTGGCTGAAGCTCACCGCGCGCGGTCGTGCCGGGCACGGCTCGAAGGTGAACCGGGAGAACGCGGTGACCCGGCTGGCCGCCGCCGTCACCCGCATCGGCGAGCACGAGTGGCCGCTGCGCCTCACCCCGACGGTCACCGCCGCGCTCACCGAACTCGCCGCCGTCTACGGCATCGACCCCGACTTCCGCAACGTGGACCGGCTGCTGGAGAAGCTCGGCCCGGCCGCCAAGCTGGTCGAGGCGACCGTGCGCAACAGTGCCAACCCCACCATGCTGGAGGCCGGTTACAAGCTCAACGTCATCCCCGGCGAGGCGGTCGCGTACGTCGACGGACGGTATCTGGCGGGCGGCGAGGAGGAGTTCCGCGCCACCCTCGACCGGCTCACCGGCCCCGACGTGGACTGGGAGTTCGCCCACCGGGAGGTCGCCCTGCAGGCGCCGGTGGACTCGCCGACGTACGCGAAGATGCGGGCCGCCGTCGAGGAGTTCGCACCCGAGGGGCACGTGGTGCCGTACTGCATGTCGGGCGGCACCGACGCCAAGCAGTTCTCGCGGCTCGGCATCACCGGCTACGGCTTCGCACCGCTGAAGCTCCCCGAGGGCCTCGACTACCAGGCACTGTTCCACGGCGTGGACGAGCGCGTCCCCGTGGAGGCGCTGCACTTCGGCGTCCGCGTCCTCGACCGCTTCCTGCGGACGGCCTAGCCGATGGGGCAGGAGATGCTCACACAGCCGTACGGATCCTGGCCCTCACCCGTGGACGCGGCGCTGGCCGCCGCACACGACGGACAGCCCGAGTGGGTGGGGCACGTCGGGGACGAGGTCTGGTGGACCGAGCCCCGGCCCGCCGAGGGCGGACGCAGGGCGCTGGTGCGGCGGTCGGCCGACGGCCGCGAGGAGCCGGTGCTGCCGGCGCCGTGGAACGTGCGCAGCCGGGTCGTCGAGTACGGCGGCCGGCCCTGGACCGGGGTCCTCCTGGACGGCGTGCCCCTGGTGGTGTTCACGCACTTCGCCGACCAGCGGCTGTACCGGTACGAGCCCGGCGGCGAGCCCCGCCCGCTGACCCCGCTCTCCCCGGTGGGCGGCGGGCTGCGCTGGGCCGAGCCGCGCGTGGACCTCGACCGGGGTGAAGTCTGGTGCGTGCTCGAGGAGTTCACCGGGGAGGGCCCGGACGACGTGCGCCGCGTCCTGGCCGCCGTACCGCTGGACGGCTCGGCCGCCCAGGACCGGACGGCGGTACGCGAACTCACCGACGCCCGGCACCGGTTCGTCACCGGAGCGCGGCTCTCGCCCGACGGCCGCCGGGCCGCCTGGCTCGCCTGGGACCATCCCCGGATGCCGTGGGACGGCACGGAACTGCTCGTCGGCGAGGTCGGCGAGGACGGCCGGCTGCACGGGGTGCGCACGGTCGCCGGCGGACCCGAGGAGTCGGTCGCGCAGGCCGACTGGTCGGCCGACGGCGGGCTCCTGTACACGAGCGACCGCAGCGGCTGGTGGAACCTGTACCGGGACGGCACCCCGCTGTGCCCGCGCGAGGAGGAGTTCGCCGGGCCGCTGTGGAAGCTCGGCCTGCGCTGGTTCGCGCCGCTGGACAACGGGCTGATCGCGGTCCTGCACGGCCGCGGGCCGGCCGTCCTCGGGACACTGGATCCGCACTCCGGCGAGATCCTCGACGCGGTCGGACCGTGGACCGAGTACGCGCCCACCCTCGCCGCGCACGGCGAACGCGTCGTCGCGGTCGGCGCGAGCCCGCGCACCGGGTACGAGGTGGTCGAGCTGGACACCCTCCCCCACGCTCGAACGGACTCGCGCGGGGGTGCCCCCACCGGGCGCGCCCGCGCGATCGGCGCCCGCCACCGGGACTCCGTCGACCCGGCGTACTACCCCCGGCCGCTGGCCCGCACCTTCACCGGCCCCGACGGCCGCGAGGTGCACGCCCACGTCCACCCCCCGCACCACCCCGGGCGCACCGCCCCCGACGGGGAGCTGCCGCCCTACGTCATCTGGGCGCACGGCGGCCCCACCAGCCGGGTCCCGCTCGTCCTGGATCTGGAGATCGCCTACTTCACCTCGCGCGGCATCGGCGTCGCCGAGGTCAACTACGGAGGCTCCACCGGCTACGGCCGCGCCTACCGGGAGCGGCTGCGCGAGCAGTGGGGCGTGGTCGACGTCGAGGACTGCGCGGCCGTCGCCCGCGCGCTGGCCGAGGAGGGCACCGCCGACCCGCGCCGGCTCGCGATCCGCGGCGGCAGCGCCGGCGGCTGGACCACCGCCGCCTCCCTGACCGGCACCGACGTCTACGCCTGCGGCACGATCAGCTACCCCGTCCTGGACCTCGCCACCTGGGGCCCGGGGGACACCCACGACTTCGAGTCCCGGTACCTGGAGTCGCTGGTCGGTCCGCGCGCCGAGGTGCCCGACCGGTACGCCGAGCGCTCGCCCACCGCGCACGCCGACCGGCTCACCGCGCCGTTCGTGCTGCTCCAGGGCCTCGACGACGTGATCTGCCCGCCGGCCCAGTGCGAACGCTTCCTGGCCCGGATCCAGGGCCGGGGGGTGCCGCACGCCTACCTCACCTTCGCGGGGGAGGGGCACGGCTTCCGCCGGTCCGACACCATCGTCCGCGCCCTGGAGGCCGAACTCTCCCTGTACACCCAGGTGTTCGGGCTGGACCCGACGCCCGGCGTGCCGAAACTGGAGCTGGTCACATGAGAGAACTGGTGCGCCCGGCCCGGCTGGCCCCCGGGGCACGGGTGGCCGTCGTCGCCCCCAGCGGGCCGGTGCCCGAGGAACGGCTCCAGGCCGGCCTCGACGTGCTGCGCGGCTGGGACCTCGACCCGGTCGCCGGATCCCATGTGCTGGACCGGCACGGGGAGTTCGACTACCTGGCGGGCAGCGACGCCGACCGCGCCGCCGACCTGCAGCGCGCCTGGTGCGACCCCGCCGTCGACGCCGTCCTGTGCGCCCGCGGCGGATACGGCGTGCAGCGCATGGTCGACCTGCTCGACTGGGAGGCGATGCGGGCCGCCGGGCCGAAGGT
The DNA here is from genome assembly GCF_055572275.1 of Streptomyces sp. NPDC030798. Classification (NCBI taxonomy): domain Bacteria; kingdom Bacillati; phylum Actinomycetota; class Actinomycetes; order Kitasatosporales; family Streptomycetaceae; genus Streptomyces; species Streptomyces sp. NPDC030798. The sequence goes on from NZ_JBVIDR010000006.1 coordinate 140,055, forward strand.
CCTGGTCGGCTTCAGCGACGTCACCGCCCTGCACGAGGCCTTCGCCACCCGCCTGGGCCTCGCCACCCTGCACGGACCGATGGCCGCCGGCGTCGACTTCGTCAAGAACGCCCGCGCGCAGGAGCATCTCAGGGCCACGCTGTTCGCCCCGGAGACGGTCCGCACCATCGCCTCCGGCGGCACCGCCCTCGTCCCCGGCCGCGCCCGGGGCGTCACCCTCGGCGGCTGCCTGTGCCTGCTCGCCGCCGAACTCGGCACCCCGCACGCCCGTCCCTCCGCGAGAGGCGGACTGCTGTGCCTGGAGGACGTGGGCGAGCAGACCTACCGGCTGGACCGGTACCTCACCCAACTGCTGCGCGCCGGCTGGCTGGAGGGGGTGCGCGGGGTGCTGCTCGGATCCTGGGAGAACTGCGCCGACCAGGACGGGGTACGCGCCCTGCTCGCCGACCGGCTCGGCCCGCTCGGCGTGCCCGTGGTGGAGGAGTTCGGGTTCGGCCACTGCGCGGGCGCGCTCACGATCCCGTTCGGGGTCGCGGCCGAACTCGACGCGGAGGCGGGCACCCTGACCCTGGACGAGCCCGCGCTGCGCTGAGCCGGCCTGCTCACGCAGGACACCGCGCGTAGGCTGGCGGGATGCCGAACACCGCACCCCGCTACTTCGCCGAGGGCCCCCGCGTGGGCATCCGGGCCTTCACTCCGCAGGACGGCCCCGAGTTCACCGCGCGGGCCCGGGAGAGCAAGGATCTGCACCGGCCGTGGCTGTTCCCGCCCGACACCGACGAGGCCTACTCCGCGTACGCCGGCGCGCTCATCGACGACCCGTCCCGGGCCGGATTCCTGGTGTGCGAGAAGGACACCGGGGACATCGCGGGGTTCATCAACATCAACAACATCGTCCGCGGCGGCTTCCAGAGCGGCGCCCTCGGCTACGGCGCCTTCGCGCACGCCGCCGGCCGGGGCCTGATGCGCGAGGGTCTCGAGCTGGTGATCGGATACGCCTTCGGGCCGCTGGGCCTGCACCGGCTGGAGATCAACGTGCAGCCCGGCAACGCCGCCTCCGTCGCGATGGCCCGGGGCGCCGGGTTCCGCCTGGAGGGCTTCTCCCCGGACATGATCTACGTCGACGGCGCCTGGCGGGACCACGAACGCTGGGCGCTCACCGCGGAGATGCGCCAGGGCTGACCGCGGTCGCACGGCCGGCCGGTTCAGCCCCGCTGGTCGACGTACTCGAACACCGTGCCGTCCGGATGCAAGGCGATCAGATTCCGCCCGGCCGGCGTGGACACCGGCCCCGCGACGATCCGCGCGCCCAGCTCGGTCAGCACCCGGTGGGCCTCGTCGACGTCCTTGACGGCGATCGTGGCCGCCACCTTCCGCAATATCTCCAGCTCCGACTCCGGCCCGCTCATCAGCAGGAACGAGCCGACGGCCGCGACCTGGACACCGCCCCGCTCGAACCGCATCGCCCTGCCGCCGGCGAGCCCTTCGTAGAAGGGGACCGCGGACTCGAGGTCATCGACACAGATACGCAGTGAGGCACCCAGAATCTCCATGGGGGAGAGCCTAGTTGGGAAGGAGCCGAGGCAGGAGTGGTCCCGATTCCCCCGGCCCGCGATCCCTAGTCGGCGAGCTGCGGCAGCACCTTCGTCCGGTAGAAGTCGAAGAAGCCCCGCTGATCCGCCCCGATCTGATTCACGTACACCCGGTCGAACCCGGCGTCGGCGAACGCCCGCAGCGCCGCCACGTGCTCGTCCACATCATCGCCGCACACCGACTTCTCCCGGACCATGTCCTCGGTCACCAGCTCCGACAACTGCTCGAAGTGGCTCGGCGTCGGCAGCACCTGCCCCATCTCCCCGGGCAGCAGCTCGTTGTACCAGAGCCGGTGCACCGTCCGTACGCACTCCTCGCGGTCGGTCCCGTAGCACACCTTGGTGCCGCCGCTCACCGGCTTCGCGCCACCGCCGCCCTTGCGGAACCGGGTGACCATCTCCTCGTCCGGCATCATCGTGATGTAGCCGTCGCCGACCCTTGAGGCCAGCGAGGTCGCCTTGGGGCCGAAGCCGGAGATGTCGATCGGGACGGGCTCGTCCGGGACCGTGTACAGCCGCGCGTTCTCCACGGTGTAGTGCGTGCCGTGGTGGTTGACCTCCTCGCCGGTGAACAGCCGGCGCATCACCTGGATGGCCTCCTCCAGCATCTCCAGGCGGATGTGCAGCGGGGGCCAGCGGTCGCCGAGGATGTGCTCGTTGAGCGCCTCCCCGGTGCCCACGCCCAGCCGGAACCGGCCCTCGGTCATCACCGCGCTGGTCGCGGCCGCCTGCGCCAGCACCGCCGGGTGGATGCGGACGGTCGGGCAGGTCACCGCCGTCTCGACGGGCAGTGAGACCGCCTCCGACAGGGCGCCGATCACCGACCAGACGAACGGGCTCTGGCCCTGCTCGTCGTTCCACGGGTGATAGTGGTCGGAGATCCACAGGGCCGTGAAGCCGGCCTGTTCGGCCATGCGGGCCTGCTCGATCAACTCGGCGGGACCGTACTGCTCGCAGGACAGGAAGTAGCCGTACTCGGGCATGGGGACACCTCCGCGACCGGGCGGTCGGGGTCGGGGCTGGGGACGTCGATGTGGTGCGGGCCGGGTAACCGGGTCCGACCTTGCGAAACGCGAGCCGGCCCGGCGCCCGGGACGTCCGGGGCGGGCGTCCGGGTGAGGCCCGCGGCGTTTGGGTGCCCCGGGCCCGGTTACGCGGAAAGCCTCCAAGGAGCGACTGAGCCGGAGGCGCACCGTGAGTCGACCACGCGTCGTGATCGTCGGCGGCGGATTCGCCGGGTACCGGGCCGCCCGCACCCTCGCCCGGCTGACCCGGGGCCGCGCGCACATCACGCTGCTCAACCCGACCGACTACTTCCTGTACCTGCCACTGCTGCCCCAGGTGTCCGCCGGGATCCTGGAGGCCCGCAGGGTGACCGTCTCGCTGCCCGGCACCCTGCGCGGGGTGCGACTGGTGCTGGGGGAGGCGACCGGCGTCGACCTCGACGGGCGCGCCGTGCACTACACGGACCCCGAGGGCGGCACCGGGAGCCTGGCGTACGACCGGCTGGTGCTGACCGTCGGCAGCGTCAACAAGCTGCTGCCGATCCCGGGCGTCGCCGAGCACGCGCACGGGTTCCGGAGGCTGCCCGAGGCGCTGTACCTGCGTGACCACGTCACCCGGCAGGTGGAGCTGGCCGCCGCGACGGACGACCCGGAGGAGCGGGCCGCGCGGTGCACCTTCGTGGTGGTCGGCGCGGGCTACACCGGCACCGAGGTGGCCGCGCAGATGCAGATGCTCACCGACCGTCTCGCGCGCCGGCATCTGCCCGGCAGTGCCCGGCCGCGCTGGCTCCTGCTGGACATCGCGCCGCGTGTGCTGCCGGAGATGGACGAGCGGCTCTCGCGCACCGCCGACCGGGTCCTCAGGACGAGGGGCGTCGACGTGCGGATGGGGACCTCCGTGAAGGAGGCCACGCACGACGGGGTGCTGCTCACCGACGGGGAGTTCGTGCCTTCGCGGACGCTCGTGTGGTGCGTCGGGGTCCGGCCCGACCCACTCGTCGAGGCCGTCCGGCAGCCGCTGGAGCGGGGCCGGCTGATCGTCGACCCGTACCTGCGGGTGCCGGGCCGCGAGGAGGTGTTCGCCTGCGGGGACGCGGCGGCCGTGCCCGACCTGGAGCGTCCGGGCACGTTCACGCCGATGACCGCCCAGCACGCCTGGCGGCAGGGCAAGGTGGCCGGGGAGAACGTGGCCGCCTCGCTCGGACTCGGCCGGCGCCGGCGCGCCTACCGCCACCGGGACCTGGGCTTCGTCGTCGACCTCGGGGGCGTCCGGGCCGCCGCCAACCCGCTCGGCATCCCGCTGTCCGGCCTGCCGGCCGGTGCGGTCACCCGTGGCTACCACCTGGCCGCGCTGCCCGGCAACCGCGTCCGCGTCGTCGCCGACTGGCTCCTGGACGCCGTCCTCCCGCGCCAGGGCGTCCAACTGGGCCTCGTCCGCTCCTGGTCCGTCCCCCTGGACACAGCCTCCCCGGAACTGCCCCGAGTACCGGGCGACCCCCGAGGCCAGACCGAGGCCGCGAAGAGCCAACCAGGTGGCGGGCCTGCGAAGAAGCCCGGTGGCGAGGGGGCGAACGGCCGACCGGGTGGCGAGCCCGCGAAGAACCAGCCGGGTGGCGAGCCCGCGAAGAACCAGCCGGGCGGGGAGCCCGCGAAGAACCAGCCGGGTGGCGAGCCCGCGAAGAACCAGCCGGGCGGGGAGCCCGCGAAGTTCCAGCCGGGTGGCGAGCCCGCGAAGTTCCAGCCGGGTGGCGAGCCCGCGAAGTTCCAGCCGGGCGGGGAGCCCGTAAAGAACCAGCCGGGTGGCGAGCCCGCGAAGAACCAGCCGGGCGGGGAGCCCGTAAAGAACCAGCCCAGTGGCGAACCTGCCAAGAATCGGACTGGCACTGGACCCGCCAAGAATCGGACCGGCACAGAACCTGCCACGAATCAACCCGGCACCGAGCCCGCCGAGGGTCAGCCCGGCACCGAGCCCGCCGGGAAGCGGTCCGGCGGGCGGTCCGCCGAGCCGCATCCCGCCCCCGGTCCCGTGAAGCGCACCGATCCGCCCGTCGCCCCCGCGGAGCGCCCGAATTCCAAGGACTCAGCAGAAGGAGACTCATGAACACCGCCGAACTCACCGACCTCGGGCAGCAGTTGCGCGTGGACAGTGTGCGGGCCGCCGCCGCGGCCGGGTCCGGGCACCCGACCTCCTCGATGTCCGCCGCCGACCTGCTCGGCGTCCTCCTCGCGAACCACCTCCGCTACGACTTCGAGCGCCCCGACCACCCCGCCAACGACCGCTTCGTCCTCTCCAAGGGCCACGCCTCCCCACTGCTGTACGCCGCCTACAAGGCCGCCGGCATCATCGAGGACGGCGAACTGCTCACCTTCCGCAAGCTCGGCAGCCGTCTCGAAGGACACCCGACGCCGCGCCGGCTGCCGTGGGTGGAGACGGCCACCGGCTCGCTCGGCCAGGGCCTGCCCGTCGCCGTCGGCATCGCCCTCGCCGGCAAGCGGCTGGACCACAGCGGCTACCGGGTCTGGGTGCTGTGCGGTGACAGCGAGCTCGCCGAGGGCTCCATCTGGGAGGCGGCGGAGCACGCCGGGTACGAGCACCTGGACAACCTGGTCGCCGTCGTGGACGTCAACCGTCTCGGCCAGCGCGGTCCCACCCGGCACGGCCACGACCTGGACGCCTACGCCCGCCGCTTCCAGGCGTTCGACTGGCACACCATCGAGATCGACGGCCACGACGTGGACGCCATCGACCGGGCCTACGGCGAGGCGCTGTCGACGACCGGCCAGCCCACGGTGATCCTCGCCCGCACCCTGAAGGGCAAGGGCGTCGCCGCCGTGGAGGACCGCGAGGGCCTGCACGGCAAGCCGCTGCCCGAGGCCGAGGACGCCGTCGCGGAGCTGGGCGGCCCGAGGGAGCTGCACGTCCGGGTCAGCGAACCGCACGCCGCCGCCGCGCACCGCTCGCACACCACCGAGCCCGTCCAGCTCCCGCGGTACGAGCAGGGCGAGGAGGCCGCCACCCGGGACGCCTTCGGCAAGGCCCTCGCCGCGCTCGGCACCGCCCGCGGCGACGTCGTCGCCCTGGACGGCGAGGTCGGCGACTCCACCCGTACCGAGGAGTTCGCCAAGGCACACCCCGACCGGTTCTTCGAGTGCTACATCGCCGAACAGCAGCTCGTCGCCTCCGCCGTCGGCATGGCCACGCGCGGCTGGGTGCCGTACGCCTCCACGTTCGCGGCCTTCCTCACCCGCGCCCACGACTTCGTCCGCATGGCCTCGATCAGCGGGTCCGGGATCAACCTGGTCGGCTCGCACGCGGGCGTCGCGATCGGCCAGGACGGCCCCTCGCAGATGGGCCTGGAGGACCTGGCGATGTTCCGCTCGGTGTACGGCTCGACCGTGCTCTACCCGTGCGACGCCAATCAGACCGCCCGCCTGGTCACCGAGATGGCCGGCCTCGAGGGCATCCGCTACCTGCGCACCTCGCGCGGCAAGACTCCGGTGATCTACGGACCCGACGAGCAGTTCCCGGTCGGCGGCAGCAAGGTGCTGCGCTCCAGCGAGGAGGACCGGCTGACCGTCGTCGCCGCCGGGGTGACCGTGCACGAGGCGCTGAACGCCGCCGACCGGCTCGCGCAGGACGGCATCCAGGTCCGGGTCGTGGACCTGTACTCGGTCAAGCCCGTCGACGTCGAGACGTTGCGCCGGGCCGCCGAGGAGACCGGCTGCCTGGTCACCGTCGAGGACCACCATGCCGAGGGCGGCCTCGGTGACGCCGTCCTGGAGGCCTTCGGCGACGGCCGGCCGGTGCCCCGCCTGGTGCGGCTCGCGGTGCGCACCATGCCGGGCTCCGCCGCCCCCGACGAGCAGCTGCACGCGGCCGGCATCGACGCCGTCGGCATCGCGGCCGCGGCGAAGCTGCTGGTCGAGGAGGCGGTCGTGCGATGAGCACGGACCCGGGCGACGGTGCGCGGACGATACGGGCGGGCCGCCGCACGGTGGAGATCCAGCGGCCCGGGAAGGTGCTCTTCCCGGGCGCGGCGGACGCCAAGGAGTACACCAAGGGGGACCTCGCCGACTACTACGAGGCGGTCGCCCCGTACCTGCTGCCCCACCTGAGGGGCCGGCCGCTGATGCTGGAGCGCCATCCGGACGGCCTGGACGGCCCCCGCTTCATGCAGAAGAACACCCCCGAGTACTACCCGGACTGGATCACCCGAGCCGAGGTCCCCAAGGAGGGCGGCACGGTGACGCACGTCGTCTGCGACGACACCGCCACCCTCCTCTACCTGGCCGACCAGGCCTGCCTCACCCTGCACCGCTGGCTCTCCCGCACCGACCGCGCCGGGGGAGTGGACCACCCCGACCGGCTGGTGTTCGACCTGGACCCGCCCGGCGAGGACGCCTTCGGCGCCGTCCGCGAGGCCGCCGTACGGCTGCGTGAGCTGCTGGACGAGCTGGGCCTGCCGTGCGCGCCCATGACCACCGGCTCGCGCGGGCTGCACCTCGTCGTCCCGCTCGACGGCCGCGACGACTTCGACGAGGTACGGCGGTTCGCCCGCGAGGTCGCCGAGTACGCCGAAGCCGCGCAACCGGACCGGCTCACCACCGCCGCCCGCAAGGAGGCGCGCGGCGACCGTCTCTACCTCGACGTGCAGCGCAACGGCTACGCGCAGACCGCTGTGGCCCCCTACACCGTCCGCGCCCGGCCCGGCGCCCCGGTCGCCACGCCGCTGAGCTGGGAGCAGCTGGACGAGCCCGGTCTCGACGCCCGCCGCTGGACCCTCGCCGACGCCGTCGACCAGGCCCGCACCGATCCCTGGGCGGATCTGCCGGCCCGGGGACGCGCCCTCGGTCCCGCCCGGCGCCGCCTCGCCGCCCTGGGCGGCTGAGCCGCCCGCCGGGGGGACGAACCGGGCGCCGGAGGACCCGTGCCCTCCTGGATGTTTGGCCAAGGGCGGAGCGGCCACCCGCAGGGAGAGGTGGCCATGTCGAACACAAGAGACACATCCCAGTCACAGAGTTCACAAGACACCCAGAACTCACAGGAGACGAACCACAGCACACACCAGGACGCGGCGGACGCCCGGCGGCCGACCCCCATGGAAGTGCTGCGCCAGGCGCGCAGCCAGCTCGCCGAACTCACCGGTCTCAACCCGGAGTCGGTGTCCTCCTTCGAGCAGACCGACGACGGATGGTCGCTCGAGGTGGAGGTCCTCGAACTCCCGAGGGTGCCGGACACGATGAGCCTGATGGCGAGCTACGAGGTGGAACTCGACCGGCAGGGCGAGCTCACCGGCTACCGGCGCGTGCGCCGCTACGAGCGCGGGCGGGCCGACGCGCGCAGGCCCGGCGGCCGTTAGGCCGCCGACCGGCACCAGGCGCCGGCGGACACACCGCGCACCCGACCACTCACAAGGAGGAACGGCCGGAATGACCGTTGTACCGGCACAGCAGACCGGAGGCGGAGGCGGCAGCAGCGGCCTCTACGACGTACTCGAGCTCGTTCTCGACAGGGGGCTCGTCATCGATGCCTTCGTGCGTGTCTCTCTGGTGGGCATCGAGATCCTGAAGATCGACGTCCGGGTCGTCGTGGCCAGCGTCGACACCTATCTGCGCTTCGCCGAGGCCTGCAACCGCCTCGACCTGGAGGCGGGGCCGCGCAAGAGCCCGGGCCTGCCCGACCTGGTCGGCGAGATCACCGAGTCCGGCGCGCGCGGCAAGTCCAAGGGCGCGCTGTCCGGCGCGGCGGAGACCATATCCGACGCCTTCAAGCAGGCCCGCGGCGAGGCCGAGGGCGAGGGCGAGTCCCGGCCCCGGCCGCGCAAGACCACGACCCGCCGGAAGGAGGAGCAGGAGTGAGCACGTACGTCTATGGGATCACCGCCCGCTCGCACCCGGCGCTCCCCGAGGGCATGACGGGCGTCGGTGAGCCGCCGCTGCCCGTGCGCGTCCTCACCGCCGGCGAGCTGGCCGCCGTGGTCAGCGACGCCCCCGAGGGGCTGCGCCCCAAGCGCAGGGACCTGCTCGCGCACCAGAACGTGCTCGCCGAGACGGGCGCGGGCGGCTGCGTGCTGCCCATGCGGTTCGGCAGCGTCGCGGAGAGCGACGACGCCGTCGTCCAGGTGCTCACCGAGCGGGCCGAGCACTACGGGGACCGGCTGCGCGAGCTCGACGGCAAGGTCGAGTACAACGTCAAGGCCACCCATGTCGAGGAGGCCGTCCTGCACCAGGTGATGGCCGAGGACACCGAGCTGCGCTCCCTCGCCGAGGCCAATCGGCAGGCGGGTGGCGGCAGTTACGACGACAAGATCCGCCTGGGCGAGATGGTCGCGAACGCCGTCAAGGCCAAGGAGGCCGAGGACGCCGCCGAGGTGCGCAGCGCACTGGCCCCGGTCGCCGCCGCGGTGAGCGTGGGCCCGGAGTCCACGGGCTGGCTGCTCAACGTCTCGTTCCTGGTCGCCAGGGACTCCGCCGAGCACTTCCTGGCCGCGGTCGAGCAGATCCGCAAGAGCCACCCTCACCTCGATCTGCGGGTCAACGGCCCGCTGCCGCCGTACAGCTTCGTCGAGCCCGGCCCCGCCGAGCCCGCGGGCAGCGCGGCCGGCGCCGACGCCGGGGCGCAGTAGCGGCCGGGCCCGGACGGAAGGAGGACCCCGTGGGACTGATCGGCGAGGTGCTGCTGCTGCCCTTCGCACCGGTGCGGGGCAGCGGCTGGGCGATCAGACAGGTGCTCCGCGAGGCGGAACGGATCTACTACGACCCCGCCACCGTACGGGCCGAACTCGCCCGCCTCGAGGAGCAATTGGAGGCGGGCGAGATCACTGAGGAGGAGTTCGACCGGCGCGAGGACGAACTGCTCGACCGGCTGGAGACCGCCCTCGGCTCCGGCGAAACGAAAGGCGACGGGACGGGATCATGAATCGGACGGCACTCGGCCTCGCGGTAGGGGCCGGATACCTGCTGGGACGCACGAAGAAGCTGAAAATGGCGCTCGCGGTCGGCTCCCTCGTGGCCGGCAAGAAGCTGAACGTCACGCCGAAGGCCCTGGCCGGCCTGGTGCAGCAGCAACTGCGCGACAACCCACAGGTCAAGGAGATAGGGGACCAGCTGCGAGGGGACCTCAAGGGGGTCGGCAAGGCCGCCTCCGGGGCCATGGTCGAACGGCAGATGACCGCGCTCGCCGACCGCCTGCACGGCCGCACCGCCCAGGTGCGCGACCAGCTCTCCGGAGCGGTGCCCACCGGGCGCTCCGAGGACTCCGAGGACTCCGAGGAGGGGCGCGACGAGGAGCAGTACGACGACTCGGCCGAGGAGTCCGGCGAGCGGGAGGACGGTGACGGCGAGGACACCGGCGAGGAGGCCCGCAAGGAGGCGCCGCGCAAGAAGGCGGCCAAGAAGGCCCTGCCGAAGAAGACCGCCAAGAAGGCCGCGGCGAAGGCCCCGGCCAAGAAGGCGGCGGCCCGCAGGACCGGCACGGCCGGCCGGGCGGCCGCGAAGAAGACCGGAGCGACCGGCGGCGCAAGCGGCCGGTCCGGGCAGCCGAAGGGCGGCGATGACACATGACCGAGACCCTCGGGTCCGCGACCTCGGCGGCCGGACGGGCCGCGGGCGCCGCGAAGAACAACCCGCTGACGGATCTCGCCCACAGCGAGGCCGCCGATCGCCTGAAGGCGGAGGCACAGGAGTACCTGGCCGCGCAGGCCACCCGCCTGCTCACCGGAGTCGGCCGCAAGCTGGGCGAGACCACCAACAAGCTCAACGACATCGCCGAGGGCAACAGCCCCGGCTTCGCGAAACTGGCCCTCGAAGGCGGCCGCAAGATCGCCGAGGGCAAGGGCCCGCTGCGTTCCGCGCTGGAACTCGGCGGCTCCCGGGTCAAGGAGAACGTCATGGGCGCCTTCAAGAACCTGGGGGGCGGCGGCAAGGGCAAGCGCAAGGGACGCGGCGGCAACAAGCCCACCGTCATCATGGAATCCATCGACGTGGGTGTGCCCCTGCGCACCGCCTACGACCAGTGGACCCAGTACCAGGACTTCAGTAACTTCGCCAAGGGCGTCAAGAGCGCCAGCCGCGCCGACGACACCCACTCCGACTGGCAGGCGAAGATCTGGTGGTCCAGCCGTAGCTGGAAGGCGCAGACCACCGAGCAGGTCCCCGACCAGCGCATCCAGTGGACGTCCGAGGGCGCCAAGGGGAGCGTGAAGGGCGTCGTCACCTTCCACGCGCTCGGGGACAACCTCACCCGGGTCCTGCTCGTCATGGAGTACTACCCGAGCGGCTTCTTCGAGAAGACGGGCAACATCTGGCGCGCCCAGGGCCGCCGTGCCCGGCTCGACCTGAAGCACTACGCCCGCTTCATCACCTTCAAGGCCGAGGCGGAGGACGGCTGGCGCGGCGAGATTCAGGACGGCGAAGTCGTGCGCAGCCACGAGGACGCGGTCGCCGAGGAGGAGGAGGCCGAGGCCAAGGCGCAGGAGGACGAGCAGCAGCCGGAGGAGGGCGAGGAAGAGGAGCCCGAGGAGTCCGAGGAGTCCGAGGAGTACGAAGGCGAGGAAGAGGGCCCGTCCGACGAGGAGGAGCCCGAGGAAGAGCCCGAGGAGCAGGAAGAAGAGGGCGAGTACGAGGACGAGGAGGAGGAGCCCGAGGAGTACGAGGCCGAGGACGAAGGCCGGGAGGAAGAGCCCGAGGACGAGGAGGAGTACGAGGAGGAAGAGGAGCCCGAGTACGCCGGGCGCGGGAGCCGTCGATGACGACACCCGGCCGCTTCCCCGAGCCCTCCGCCCGCCGCTTCCCCGAGCCCTACGGGCAGAGCAGCGGGGCCAACCTCGCCGACATCCTCGAGCGCGTGCTCGACAAGGGCATCGTGATCGCGGGCGACATCCGGATCAACCTGCTGGACATCGAGCTCCTCACCGTCAAGCTGCGGCTCATCGTCGCCTCGGTCGACAAGGCCAAGGAGATGGGCATTGACTGGTGGGAGACCGATCCCGCGCTCTCCTCCCATGCCCGCCGCGACCAGCTGACGCGAGAGAACGCCGAGCTCAGGGAGCGGCTGGCACGGCTGGAGGAACTCGAAGGCGGACGTGTGCCGAAGGAGGCCCCATGACCGGACTGCGGTACGTGTACGCCGTCTGCCGCCCCTTCCGGGCGCCCCTGCAGGTCCAGCTCACGGGCATCGGGGGCGCCCCGCCGGCGGTGCTGCAGCACCACGGGCTGGTCGCGGTCGTCAGCACGGTCCCGGAGGGCGAGTTCTGCGAGGAGGCGCTGCGGAGCCGCCTGGAGGACCTCGACTGGCTGGCCGCGACCGCCCGGGCGCACCAGGGCGTGATCGACGCGCTCACCACTGTCACCACGCCCCTGCCGCTCCGGCTGGCGACGGTCTTCCGGGACGACAGCGGGGTGCGCACCATGATCGAGGCCCGCGAGGACGACTTCCGGCGCGCCCTGGACCGGCTGGAGGGCCGGGTGGAGTGGGGCGTCAAGGTGTTCGTGGAGAGCGAGCCCCCCGAGCCCGCGACCGCGGCCCCGACCCGTGCCGCCAGCGGGCGGGACTATCTGCGCCGGCGGCGCGAGAGCACGCACGCGCACGAGGAACTGTGGCGCCGGGCCGAGACCTTCGCCGAGTCCCTGCACCACCGCCTTGCCGGGCGCGCGGAGGATTCCCGGCTGCATCCCCCGCAGAACTCCACGCTGTCCGGAGCGGCGGGAAAGAATGTGCTCAACGCGGCTTATCTGGTGCGCCGGACGGATTCCGAGGAATTCGTGGAGATGGTGGATCGTACAAAGGACGAGGCGCCCGGTATTCGGGTGGAACTCACCGGCCCCTGGGCCGCCTACTCGTTCACCCAGGAGTTCGGCGAGAAAGCCACCGGTGCCGGGGAGGAACAGTGACCGTCGTCGAACGCCGGGAGATCGCGCTGGTGGACCTGCTCGACCGGCTGCTGGCCGGCGGGGTCGTGATCACCGGTGACATCACCCTCAGGATCGCGGACGTCGACCTCGTCCGTATCGACCTCAACGCACTCATCAGCTCCGTCAACGAACAGGTCCCCTCGCCCTTCGAGCTGCTGCCCGCCGCCCGGGCGCCCAGGGAGGATCCCGCATGACCGCGCGCAACCGGCTCGACCTCGAACCCGACACCGTCGAGCGCGACCTGGTGAAACTCGTCCTGACCGTGGTGGAGCTGCTGCGCCAGCTGATGGAGCGCCAAGCGGTGCGCCGCTTCGACACCGGCCAGCTGACCGAGGAGCAGGAGGAGCGGATCGGGCTCACCCTGATGCTCCTGGAGGACCGGATGGCCGAGCTCAGGGAGCGCTACGGGCTGCGGCCCGAGGACCTGAACCTGGACCTCGGGCCGCTGGGACCGCTGCTGCCCCGCGAATGAGGGCGCGGAACGCATTCAGCTGTTCTTCTCAGTCACTCACCACCGGTACCAGCGGCCCCTCCCGCCGCCGGTGGTCGTGCCGCGCACCAGGAAACCCAGCAGCCAGAGAACCAGCACCGCCAGGGCGATCCACCACAGAATCTTCAGGGCGAATCCGGCGCCGAAGAGAATCAGCACCAGAAGCAGGACGAGCAGGATGGGAACCATAATGTGAACCTCCTGCACACCGGGTTTCCAGAAATTGCTGGTCCAGGCTTCTTCACGCACCTCTACTTACGGCACAGAATCTCACCGTGCAGGACCGCGAACCAGCCGTCCTCCCGTCCGCCCCACTCCCGCCAGGCCTCCGACACCGCCCGCAGCCGTTCCTGCGTCGCGTGGCCGCCCCCGGTGGCCCGCTCCGCGTAGCTCGAGGCGAGGGTGCGGTCCGCCCACAGCCCGCTCCACCACGCCCGCTCCTCGGGGGTGGCGAAGGTCCAGGTGCCGGACGTGGCCGTGATGTCCGTCAGTCCGGCGGCCAGCGCCCAGGACTTCAGCCGGCGCCCGGCGTCGGGCTCGCCGCCGTTGGCGCGGGCGACAGTCTCGTACAGGTCCAGCCAGTCGTCCAGGCCCGGCACCGCCGGGTACCAGGTCATGGCCGCGTAGTCGGCGTCGCGCACCGCGATGAACCCGCCCGGCTTCGTCACCCGGCGCATCTCGCGCAGCGCCTGCACCGGGTCGCCGACGTGCTGCAGCACCTGGTGCGCGTGCACCACGCAGAAGGTGTCGTCCGGGTAGTCCAGAGCGTGGACGTCGGCGACCGCGAAGTCGGTATTGGTCAGGCCCCTCTCGGCGGCTGTCCGCCGGGCCTGCTCCAGGATCCCCGGCGCGTGGTCGACGCCGGTGACCCGGCCGTCCGGGACCAGCTCCGCCAGGTCGGCGGTGATGGTGCCCGGGCCGCAGCCGATGTCCAGGATCCGCATGTGGGGCTTGAGCGAGCCGAGCAGGTACGCCGCGGAGTTGGCGGCGGTCCGCCAGGTGTGCGACCGCAGTACCGACTCATGGTGCCCGTGCGTGTAGACGGCGCTCTCCTGTGCTTTCGGCATGGCTGTGCCCCTCCTCGTCGTACCGGCTCCCGGGGCCGACGGCCCCGTCCGCGGTACGTCGAACGGTACGCCCGTGTGCCGAATATTGAGACCAGCGTTTTGCCATATGGACTGATGGACCATCAGAAAGGCTTGCGCAGCGGGCGGTAGACCGTCAGGGCCGCCGGCAGCTTCTCCACCGTCACCTCGCCCGAGACCGGCACGACCTCGCCGTCGTACGCCAGCGGCGTGCCCGGCTCCACACCGGTCAGCCGCAGCCGCGTGAGCTGCACCGCCGCGTGCGCCGGCGAGCGGGTCAGCGGGCCGGCCGCCGCGGCCGCCAGCAGCCGCAGCGCCGGCCTGCGGCTGCCGTGCACCACCCGTACGTCCAGCAGACCGTCCGCCAGGTCCTTGCGGCGACCGGGCGCCAGCCCCATCCGGTGGTAGATCCCGTTGCCGACGAACAGCAGCCACAGCGGCCGCCGCTCGCCGCCCACCTGGACCGCCAGCGGATGCCGGTCCGCGCGCAGCACGCGCAGCGCGCCGAGCAGCCCGGCCGGCCAGCCGCCGATCCGGTGCGACCAGCGCTCCCGCACGCGCACCAGCTCCGGGTACACACCGAGGGCGAAGGTGTTGAGGAACAGCCCCTCCCGGTCGCCCGCCCTGAACCGGCCCACGTCCACCCGCACCGCCTCGCCGTGCCGCACGGCCCACGCCAGGTCCCGGTCGTCCTCCAGCCCGAGGTCGAGGGCGAAGTGGTTGAGGGTCCCGCCGGGCAGCACCGCCAGCGGCAGATCATGCCGCAGGGCGAGCGCCGCCGCCGCGTTCACGGTCCCGTCGCCCCCGCACACCCCGAGCACCCGCGCCCGGGCCGCCGCCTTCGCCAGCTCGTCCCCGACGTCCTCCGGCTCGCACTCGACGATGTCCGCCCGCGGCAGCGCCGTGCGCAGCGCCCCGATCCGGTCCGCCGTCCCCGACCCCCGGTTGGCGACCACCACCAGACCCTCGCCCTGCTCCAGCGCCGGCGCCTCGACACGCGGCCGGGCCGGCGGCAGGGACCCCGCCCGGGTCGGCACCAGGCGCCGTACCAGGAACGCGGCCCCCATGCCCAGCGCCGCGCCCGCCAGCACGTCGCTCGGAAAGTGGACCCCGGTGTACACCCGGGACGCCGCGACCGAGAACGCCACCGGCGCCACCGCCGCGCCCCACGCCGGGGACTCCAGCGCCACACCCGTCGCGAAGGCGGCGGCCGAGGCCGCGTGACCGGACGGGAACGAGGTGGTGATCGGCTGCCGCTTGAGCTGCCGCACCAGCGGCACCGGGTCCAGTACCGGCCGCGCCCGGCGCACCGACCACTTGCCGAGGGTGTTGATGGTCAGCGAGGCCAGCCCGAGGGAGGCGATGCCCCGCACGGCCGCCCGGCGCGAGCGCGGGGTCCGGGCCACCGCCAGCGCGCCGGCCGCGGCGAACCACAGCACCCCGTGGTTCGCGCTCCGGCTCAGCCTCGGCAGCACCCGCTCGGCACCGGGCCAGTGCCATGCGGCGGCCGCCTCGAACAGCCGGGTGTCGGCGGCGAGCAGCCGCCGCAGGGCGGGCCGGCCGGTCGGAAGGGCGGTCAGGTCCACGTCTGGGTTCATGGGGTGCGGTTACCCTGAAGCAGCCGTTTGTTGTGCCCCGCGTGCGCCGACGGCCTGAACCGCCGCGAGAGGATCCCCCGGATGCGCCTGCTCCTCGTGCGCCACGGCCAGACCCCGTCCAACGTGGACCATCTGCTGGACACCGCCCCGCCGGGCGCGGGCCTTACCCCGCTCGGCGAACGGCAGGCCGCCGCCCTGCCCGAGGCCCTCGCCGACGAGCACCTCGACGCCCTCTACACCTCCTCGCTGATCCGCGCCCGGCTCACCGCCGCCCCGCTGGCCGCCGTACGCGGCCTCGACGTCCTCGTCCGCGACGGGCTGCGCGAGCTGTCGGCCGGCGACCTGGAGATGAGCCCGGGCGACTCCCCGGAGGGGCTGACCTACCTGCGCACGGTGTTCGCCTGGGCAGCCGGGGACACCGCGCTCAGGATCCCCGGCGGGGAGAGCGGGCAGGAGGCCCTGGCCCGGTACGACGCGGTGGTCGCCGAGGCCGCCGCGAGCGGGGCCGCGGCCGTCGCCATGATCAGCCACGGCGCCGCCATCCGTGTGTGGACCGCCGCCCGCGCCGCCAACGTCGACGTGGCCTTCGCCGCCTCCCGCCCGCTGTCCAACACCGGCACGGTGGTCCTGGAGGGCTCGCCGGCCGACGGCTGGAAGGCACTGTCCTGGGAGGGCGCGACCGTGGTGCCCGCGGAGCAGGGCGGACCGGCGGGGGAGCCGGTGAGCGGCCCGTGAGGAGCCGTGCGGCATCGCAGGGGCGCCGCGGATAAGCGTTTGCCCCGGCTCCCGGCCGGCCCACAGAATGCCCTCCCATGGGACATCTGGAAGCCGCGCACCTCGAGTACCACCTCCCCGACGGCAGGACGCTGCTCGGCGATGTCTCCTTCCGGGTCGGCGAAGGTGCCGCCGTCGCCCTGGTCGGCCCCAACGGCGCCGGCAAGACCACCCTGCTGCGGCTGATCTCCGGCGAGCTGAAACCGCACGGCGGTACGGTCACCGTCAGCGGCGGCCTCGGCGTGATGCGCCAGTTCGTGGGCTCCGTACGGGACGAGACGACCGTGCGCGACCTGCTCGTGTCCGTCGCCCCGCCCCGCATCCGCGCGGCCGCCGAGGCGGTCGACCGGGCCGAGCACGCCATCATGACCGTCGATGACGAGGCCGCCCAGCTCAGCTACGCGCAGGCCCTCGCCGACTGGGCCGAGGCACGCGGCTACGAGGCCGAGACGCTGTGGGACATGTGCACCACCGCCGCGCTCGGCGTCCCCTACGAGCGGGCCCAGTGGCGACAGGTGCGCACCCTGTCCGGCGGCGAGCAGAAACGCCTCGTCCTGGAGGCGCTGCTGCGCGGCACCGACGAGGTGCTGCTGCTGGACGAGCCGGACAACTACCTGGACGTACCCGGCAAGCGCTGGCTGGAACAACAGCTCAAGGAGACCCGGAAGACCGTTCTGTTCGTCTCCCACGACCGCGAACTCCTCGCCCGCGCCGCCGAGAAGATCGTCTCCGTGGAGCCCGGCCCGGCGGGCGCGGACGCCTGGGTGCACGGCGGCGGCTTCGCCACCTATCACGAGGCCCGGCGTGAACGCTTCGCCCGCTTCGAGGAGTTGCGCCGCCGCTGGGAGGAGAAGCACGCCCAACTGAAGAAGCTGGTGCTGAACCTCCGCCAGGCCGCCGAGAACAGCGCCGACATGGCCTCCCGCTACCGGGCCGCACAGACCCGTCTGCGCAAGTTCGAGGAGGCCGGGCCGCCGCCGGAGCCGCCGCGCGAGCAGGACATCAGCATGCGGCTCAAGGGCGGGCGCACCGGCGTACGCGCCGTCACCTGCAAGGAACTCGAACTGACCGGCCTGATGCGCCCCTTCGACCTGGAGGTGTTCTACGGCGAACGGGTCGCCGTCCTCGGCTCCAACGGCTCCGGCAAGTCGCACTTCCTGCGGCTGCTCGCCGGCGAGGACGTGCCGCACACGGGCGAGTTCAGGCTGGGCGCGCGCGTCGTCCCCGGCCACTTCGCGCAGACCCACGCCCATCCGGAGCTCCAGGGCCGCACCCTGCTCGACATCCTCTGGAAGGAGCACGCGCAGGACCGGGGCGCCGCCATGTCCCGGCTGCGCCGCTACGAGCTGACCGGCCAGGCCGAACGCCCCTTCGAGCGGCTCTCCGGCGGCCAGCAGGCCCGTTTCCAGATTCTCCTGCTCGAACTGCAGGGCGCCACCGCGCTGCTGCTGGACGAGCCGACCGACAACCTCGACCTGGAGTCCGCCGAGGCCCTCCAGGAAGGCCTGGAATCCTTCCAGGGCACCGTCCTGGCCGTCACCCACGACCGCTGGTTCGCCCGCTCCTTCGACCGCTACCTGGTCTTCGGCGCCGACGGCCGCGTCCGCGAGACCCCGGAACCGGTCTGGGACGAACGCCGGGTGGAACGGGCGCGGTGACGGGCGGGGCGCCGGTGGTCACCGCCGCCCGGATGTTCGTACAGTGGAACCAGGAAGGTGAGCTTCACGAGTTCCTCCCGCACATCGCTCGGGAGCAGTGCGTGCCGGGTGGGTACCCGGACCCCATGAACGAACACGACGAGCGGGGCACCACCATGACCGGAGTCGAGCCCAGCCGACTGGACGACCAGCAGCTCATGAAAGAGCTGGAGACGATCCACCGCACGCGCCACGACACCCTCCTGTACGGCTCGAACGACGCGCTGCGGACCCACAACGAGCGCATGGCGCAACTCGAGGGCGAGTATCTGCGGCGCAATCCGCGCCGCCTGGTCAGCGCGGGCCGCACCCGCGAGGGCGCCCGCGAGCGGGCCTGCGGCGAGGCGGCGACTCCGGGCACGTCCGGCACCTGAGCGGACGCCCACGCGCGAAGGGCCGGCCCGTGCGGGCCGGCCCTCCACCGGACGGACAGTCGGTCAGGACAGGGTTCGGCAGGTGGCCGGAGTCACCCCGCCTCGCCCGCGAACACGTGCAGGAACGCGTCGCAGAACGCCTTGAGATCGTCCGGCTTGCGACTCGTCACCAGCTGGTTGGATCCGTGGTCGCAGATCTTCACCTGCTCGTCCACCCACGTGCCGCCCGCGTTGCGGATGTCCGTGCGCAGGCTCGGCCAGGACGTCAGCTCCCGGCCCCGTACGACGTCCGCCTCCACCAGCGTCCACGGCGCATGGCAGATCGCGGCCACCGGACGGCCCCGGTCGAAGAAGTCCTTCACGAACGCGACGGCCTTCTCGTCCATCCGCAGGAAGTCCGGGTTGGCCACCCCGCCGGGCAGCACCAGTCCGCCGAAGGACTCGGCCGACGTCTCGCCCACCACCTCGTCGACAGGGAAGGTGTCCGCCTTGTCGAGATGGTTGAACGCCTGGATCTTCCCGGACTCCGTCGACACCAGCACCGGTTCGTGCCCGGCGTCGGAGACGGCCTTCCAGGGCTCGGTCAGCTCCACCTGCTCGACGCCCTCGGGTGCCACCAGAAACGCGATACGCATGATTCCTCACTCTCCTTTCGCAGTGCCCGCACCGGCCTTCTCGGCGGCCCGGGCGCGTCGCCTGCGCGCCCCGGCCGCGCGCCGGCACCGCACCAGCTCCTCGCCGTACGGCAGCAGCACGCACGCGCCGATCACCAGGCCGATGCCCGCCAGGTAGCCGGCCGACAGCGGGCGCGGGCGCCGTACCAGACGCCAGGCGTCCGGATCGCCGCGCCCGCCGCGCAGCAGCGACGTGACCTGGTCGGCGTGCAGACACATCAGCGACACCAGCCCGCCGAACGGCAGCGACTCCAGAAAGCTGTGGATGTGCTGCTCGATCGGCTTGACCTCGCGGTCGCTGTGCACGGCCGTGCGGACGTCCCACAGCGCGGTCGCCTCGTGCACCGCCGCCGCGCCCAGCTGCACGCTCAGCAGCAGCGGGTTGACCCGGTAGCGCAGCGTCAGCGCGATCGGAAGCCCGACCTCGGCCATCATCAGCGCATGGATCAGGGACTCCCGCGTCCCCGAGGTGTCCTCGATGCGGGTACGCCGGTGCATCGCCCAGTCGGCCAGACCCGGCAGGAACCAGCCGGGCAGCAGGCCGTACAGCAGAAACCGCGTGGTGGCGTCACCGACGTCGACGGTGGCGCCACTCGCGGCGACCTCCGCGGCCTGGTCTCGGCTCATGCGCCGCCCGCCAGGTCCTCGGCGAGCTGCTGCAGGGTGTCGTAGCGGTTGCCGTGCGGCAGGTCGGCCACCGCGTCGATCAGCGCCCCGGGCGCGTTGCCGCGCCGCAGGGTGCGGGCCAGCTCGTTCGCCTTCGCGGGGAAGCTGTGCCGGCTCAGGTGCCGGGCCAGCTCCGTCCGCACCCGCTCCAGCGACGCCGGGGATCCCAGACCGCCCACTGGACCGCTGGAAACCTCCGGGTCGTCGTCGGCGGCCGGCTCGGGGTCGTGCCACTCCTCCACGCGCGTCGGGTGCCCCGACCGGAGCAGGCTCTTCAGCTCGTGCTTCATCTCGTCGTCCCGGTGGACGTTCAGCCGGTCACTGCCTCGCTGCATGTCTCCCTCCAGAGGGTCGAAGGTCCGCCCCGCGTACCCGGCGGCCGAGCGGCGACACCGGATGGGGGCGGAAACCGGCCGTTCGGCTGCTCGTCGGCTACTCCTTGTCGCGTCCCGGCAGGAACTCCTGCACCTTCGCCTTCAGCCCCTGCTTGATCATCGAAGCGCGGTCGGAGTCGCCCTTGAGGATCGACGCGGCCGTCGCCTCCATCTGCTCCCAGCTCGCGTGCGGCGGGATCGGCGGTACGGCGGGGTCGGTGAGGAACTCGATCACGGCCGGCCCGTCGGCTTCCAGGGCCGCCCGCCAGCCCGCCTCGACGTCCTCGGGCTTCTCCACCCTGATGCCGGTCAGGCCGAGGGAGCGCGCGAACGCCGCGTACTGCACGTCCGGGATCTGCTGCGACGGCAGGAACTGCGGGGCGCCCTCCATCGCGCGCATCTCCCAGGTCACCTGGTTCAGGTCCTGGTTGTTCCACACGGCGACCACCAGCCGCGGATCCGACCAGCGGTCCCGGTACTTGGCGGCGGTGATCATCTCCGCCAGCCCGTTCATCTGCATCGCGCCGTCCCCGACCAGCGCGATCACCGGCCGGTCCGGATGCGCGAACTTCGCACCGATCGCGTACGGCACGCCCGGGCCCATCGTCGCCAGCGTGCCCGACAGCGAACCGCGCATGCCCGGGCGCATGGTGATGTGCCGCGCGTACCAGTTCGCCACCGAACCGGAGTCCGAGGTCAGGATCGCGTTGTCCGGCAGCAGCGGATCCAGGGCCCGGGCCACGTACTCCGGGTTGATCGGGTCGGCGGTGAGCCCGGCCCGCCGCTCCATCGTCTGGTGCCAGCGCTTCACGTTGGCGCACACGGTGTCGTACCACTCGCGCCCGCCGCGGTCGGTCCGCAGCAGCGGGATCAGCCGCTGCAGGGTCGCCTTCGCGTCGCCGACCAGGTTCACCTCGTACGGGTAGCGCATGCCGACCATGTGCGGGTCGATGTCGATCTGCACCCCGCGCGCCTTGCCGAACTCCGGCATGAACTGCGTGTACGGGAACGAGGAGCCGATCGTCAGCAGCGTGTCGCAGTCCCGCATCAGCTCGTACGACGGCCTGCTGCCCAGCAGCCCGATCGGCCCGGTGACATAGGGCAGCTCGTCGCTCAGCACGTCCTTGCCGAGCAGCGCCTTCGCGACGCCCGCGCCGAGCAGCTCGGCGATCTCCTGCACCTCCACGACGGCTCCGGCCGCGCCCTGCCCGATGAGAATGGCCGGCTTCTCGCCCGCGTTCAGCACGTCCGCGGCCCGGCGCAGCGCCTCGTCCGTCGGGGTCGCCGTGTAATCGCTCATGCCCAGGCTGGAGGGCACCATCTTGAAGTCGTGCGTCGGCGCCGAGTAGTCCAGCTCCTGCACATCCGCGGGGATGATCAGCGCGGTGGGGGCGCGCCGGGCGTAGGCGGTGCGGATGGCCCGGTCCAGCACGTTCGGCAGCTGCTCCGGCACCATCACCGTCTCGACGAAGTCGGAGGCGACGTCCTTGTACAGGGTGTGCAGGTCGACCTCCTGCTGGTACGACCCGCCCATCGCGGTGCGGTTGGTCTGGCCGACGATCGCCAGCACCGGCACATGGTCCAGCTTGGCGTCGTACAGGCCGTTGAGCAGGTGGATCGCGCCGGGTCCCGAGGTCGCCGCACAGACGCCGAGCCTGCCGCTGAACTTGGCGTAGCCGACCGCCTCGAAGGCGGACATCTCCTCGTGCCGGGACTGGATGAAGCGCGGCTCGTCCTCGGCCCGTCCCCAGGCCGCGAGCAGCCCGTTGATGCCGTCCCCGGGGTAGCCGAAGACCTGTTCGACACCCCAGGCGCGCAGGCGCTCAAGAATCTGGTCGGAGACCTTTTGGCTCATGGAAGAGACCTCCCCGGTGCAGTAGGAAGCGGGCGATCCGGTCAGCGCCTACCGAGTGACCGGCGGACCGGACCGAAAACCTGCGGGGGCCCCGTCTCCGCGCCCCCGCCGCCCCTTTCGGCCAAGGTTCACCCGCGCGGCGGCCCCCGTCCCGCGAATGGGTCCCGGCCGCGCGCGGCACGGGGCGGGGCGGGCTGTGATGGGCGCAAGGGCACGCGTCGTGTCCGCCGACCGCCGACCCGCCGAGGCCGACCGCCGACCGGCCGTCGACTCCGTTCCGCCGACCGTCATCGCCCGTCGTACCGCCGAGGAGCCCGAGCCATGTGTCGCACCGTTCGCGTCCTGCCCGTAGCCGTTCTGGCCGTGGCCGCGCTCGTCATATCCGGGCCCGCCGCGTCCGCCGACCCCGCGGCCGGGACCGGTGGGTACGCCGTCGACCCGGGTGGCACCGCACTCGTGCCCGGGTCCTGCGACGCCCTCACCGGCGCGCTGCCGGCGTCCCCCGACGGCTCCGAGGGGCCGGCGTGCGGCGATGGACAGGAGCAGGAGCAGGAGCTGGACCAGGGACAGGGTCTGGACCCGGGGCAGGACCTGGACCCGGGGCAGGACCTGGATCAAGGGCAGGAGCTGGACCAGGGGCAGGTACCGCCGGAGGATCCGCCCGGGGTGGGGGAGGAGACCGGCCAGGTGCCGGAGTCCGCGGATGAGGCGTTGGCAGGGGAGGGGCAGTTGCCGGGGCCGTCACAGGAGCCGCCGGGGCAGGGACAGCACACCGGGCAGGGGCAGGGGCAGGGGCAGGCGCCGCAGCAGGGGCAGGCACAGGGGCAGGCTTCGGGGCAAGGGCAGGCACCCCAGGGGCAGGCGCCCCAGCAGGGGCAGCCACCCCAGCAGGGGCAGGGGCAGGGGAAGGAGCCCGGGAAGCAGCAGGGGCAGGGGCAAGCCCAGGGCCAGGCGCAGGGGCAGACGCCGGGGCAGGGTCAGGGGCACGAGTGCCGGGACGGTGGGCAATGCCACGGGTCCGGACAGGAGTGCGACAAGGCGCACGGCGCGTCCTGCTCCGGCGGGCACGCCTGCCGTGAGTCCGGGGACGACGGCGACTGCAGGCCGCCGTCCGTTCAGGGCGCGGTGCCCGCCGGGCAGGGCGGCACCTTCACCGACTCGGTTCCCGCGCTGATCATCGGCGGTGCCCTGATCGCCGCGGCCTGCGCAGGCGCCGCCTACCGGCTGTACGGCCGCCGGCCCCGCAGACCGGTGCGCGTCTGACACGGCGGCCGGCCCGGCTGTGACCGGCACAACTCCGATCACCGGCCATGGCGGGCCGTCCGGCGGGTACACACCATCCCAAGGGCCTCACAGACGGGCACCGTACGCACCAGCCACGCAGCCGGCACCCGGGAGCAGCCGACCAGGAGAGCACCACCAGACGGAACAGCACACGGCACCACGGACTGCGCGGAGGCGGACATGCGGCGGACGGACCCGGAGGGCCACGGCCCCGTCCGCTACGGGCCGCCCCTGCCCGGTGACGGCCTCCCCGTCCTTCCGGAACTCGCCGCCCACCTGGCCGCCGCCGCGAGCCGAGCCGAGGCCCAGCCCGTCGGCGGAGCCCCCGCCCTGCTGGAGGCGGCCTGCGGCTACTGGACCCGGCGCGGACTGCCCTGCGCCCCCGATCGGGTGGCCGCGGGCCCCGGCGCCCCCGCCCTGCTGCTCGCCCTGACGGCCGCGCTCGCCACGGACGGCGGCGACGTGCTGGTGCCCCGCCCGTGCGCCGCCTGGTGGGCGCCGTACGCCCGGGTGCTCGGCAGACCCGTCTTCCATGTGCCGACCCAGGCCGAGAGCGGCGGCGTCCCCGACCCCTACGCCCTGCTGGAGACCGTGCGCCGGGTCCGCGCCGAGGGCGGTGACCCCCGGTTGCTGGTGCTGTCCGTCGCCGACGACCCCACCGCCACCGTCGCCCCGCCCGAACTGCTGCACGAGACCGTCGAGGCGGCCACCGGCGAGGGCCTGCACCTGGTGAGCGACGAGACCTGGCGCGACACCGTGCACGACCCGCACGAGACCGTGCTGCTGAGCCCCGCAGAGATGCTGCCCGACCGGGTCACCGTCGTCACCGACCTGGCCGGCGCCCTGCTCCCGGCCGGCTGGCCCGCCGCCGTCGCCCGCTTCCCCTCCGGCGGGACGGGGGAGCGGCTGCACGCGCGCGTGCTCGACATCCTGACCGCGCTCGGCGCCCGTATCGCCGCTCCGGTGGCCGCCGCGGCCGGGTACGCGCTGGACGAACCCGAGCCCGTCACCGAACGCCGCGAGGCCGCCGTGCGCCTGCACGCGCGCGTGGCCGCCGAGATGCACGGCGCCGTCGTCGGCGCCGGCGCGCTCGCCCGGCCTCCGCAGGCCGGCCGCCATCTGTACGCCGACCTCGGCCCGTTGCGCGAAGCGCTGGCCGCGCGGGGTGTCGGCGACGCACAGGAACTGGAGGAACTCCTCGGCGTCCGGCTCGGCATGCCCGCGCCCGGCGGGCACCGCTTCGGCGACGACCTGGAGGCGCTGCGCGTACGGCTGTCCACGGGACCCCTGCTGGGGGGAACGGACGAGGAGCGCACGGAATGCCTCACGTCACCCGCACCGTTGGAACTGCCACAGGTGCAACGCGCGTTGATGTCCTTGAGGTCGGTCTTCGACGATCTCCGCGACGACGCTCAGCGACGGGAGCCCCCTCGATGACGCAGCAGACGCATGAGCCCGGGTCGGCCACCGCGACGACCACCCCCACCTCCACGACCACCACGACCACCGCGGCGAGCGGTCCGGACGGCGCCCCCGCGTCCCCCGGCCCCCTCGCGGTTCCCTTCCCGCCGCTGGCCGAGCCCCGCCCGCTGGGCGAACACCGGGTGTGGCCGCGGACGTTCCACGACCGGCTCACCGCGCCCCTGCCCGGCCTCAAGGCCCTCGCCCGCTTCGCCCGCGAGGGCGCCGTACGCCCCGGCCCCGAAGGTCTCGCCGACATCCCCCGGCTGCCGTACGAGCCGGCCCCGCTGCCCCGCGTCGGCACCCGCACCCTCGCCGTCACCTGGGCGGGACACGCCAGTTGGGTGGTCCGGGCCGGCGGCCTGACCGTGCTGACCGACCCGGTCTGGTCCCGCCGCATCCTGGGCACCCCGGCCCGTGTCACGCCCGTCGGCGTCCCCTGGGAGACCCTGCCGCGCGTCGACGCGGTCGTCATCAGCCACAACCACTACGACCACCTGGACGCCCCCACACTGCGCCGACTGCCGCGCGACACCCCGGTGTTCGTGCCGGCCGGTCTCGGCCGCTGGTTCCGGCGGCGCCGGTTCACCCGCATCACCGAGCTGGACTGGTGGGAGGGCGCCGAACTGGCCGGCGTGCGCTTCGACTTCGTACCGGCCCACCACTGGTCCAAGCGCACCCTCACCGACACCTGCCACAGTCTCTGGGGCGGTTGGGTCCTCACGACCCCCGACGGACAGCGCCTCTACTTCGCCGGCGACACCGGCTACGGCCACTGGTTCTCCCGCATCGGCCGCCGCTACCCCGGCATCGACCTCGCCCTCATGCCCATCGGCGCCTACGACCCCCGCTGGTGGCTCAGCGACGTCCACTGCGACCCCGAAGAGGCGGTCCAGGCCACCCTCGACCTGGGGGCCCGCAGAATGGCCCCGATGCACTGGGGCACCTTCGTCCTCTCGGCAGAACCGGTCCTGGAGCCCCTGACCCGGGTCCGCACGGCCTGGGAGAAGGCGGGCCTGGCCAGAGAAGACCTGTGGGATCTGCCGGTGGGAGCCTCCCGGGTGCTGGACTGAACCCATCCCAGGGGCGCGGGGCGCGCGAACAACCGGACCGGCGAGGGCGCTACCGCGCAACCCCCCGAAGGCGCCGCACGACGCCGGGCGCCACACTCACCAGCACCGTCAACGTCACCGCCGCCAGCACCCCCTCCCACGGCTCGGGGAACAACGAACCCCCCAGAATCCCGATCACCTGATACGTCACCGCCCACGCCAGGCACGCCGGCAGGTTCCCCCGGGAGAACCGCCGCAGCGGCCACTCGGCCAGCAGACACGCCAGCATCACCGGTATCCGCCCCGCGGGGATCAGCCGCGACAGCACCAGCACGGCGACCCCGTGCTCGGCCAGCTTCTCCTGCGCCTGCTCCAGCCGTTCCTCCGGCGCCCGGGAGCGGATCGCCTCCAGCCAGCGCGAGCCGTTCGTCGAGCGCAGCCCGCGCCGTCCCAGCCAGTACAGCGCCGCGTCCCCGAGGAAGGCCGCCACCGACGCCGTCACGAAGACCAGCGCCAGCGAGAACGGCGCCGTCTGATGGAACGCCACCACCGCCGCCGAACTGACCAGCGCCCCGGTCGGCACCACCGGCACCAGCGCCCCGATCAGCACGAGGAGGAACAGCGAGGGGTACCCGAGCGCCTGCTGCGTGGACTCCGGCGACACACTGCGCGCCGACGCGGCGGCCAGGGTCACCGCACCCGGCAGCCATCTCACCGCGCGACCTCCAGCCGTACGCTCTCCCCGTGCCCGAGCCGGTGCACGGCCACCCGCGGTGCGGCCGTCGCCGCCAGCCGGACGAAGTCGTCGCCGGGCGCGTGGAATTCGTGGGGGCGTACGCCGTCCATGCCGATCGGCCAGTACGTCCCGTAGTGCACCGGCACCGCCATGCGCGGCGCCAGCCGGGCCAGCGCCAGGGCCGCGCGCCCGGCGTCCAGATGGCCTTCCCCGAGGTACGGCCCCCAGCCGCCGACCGGCAGCAGCGCCGCGTCCACCGGCCCGACCCGCTCGGCCATGTCGTCGAACAGGCCGGTGTCCCCGGCGAAGTAGGTGCGCGCCTCGCCCCGGACGACGTACCCGAGCGCGGGGGAGCGGTGCGGGCCGACCGGCAGCCGCCGCCCGTCGTGCAGCGCGGGCACGGCCCGGACGGTGAGGTCCCCGATCCGTGTCTCGTCCCCGGGGGCCACCTCGGTGATCCGCAGGTGCCGCAGCCGGCGCAGTCCGGGCACCGCCCGGGGTGCGCCCCGGGGCACGAGCAGGCGCGTGCCCGGGGGCAGGGCGCTCAGGGACGGCAGATGCAGATGGTCGGCGTGCAGATGCGAGACGAGCGCCACGTCCGCGCGGTGCGCCTCGGGAGGGGGTACCGCGCCCCGCCGGCGGCGCAGATGAGCGAGCCTGCGGGCGAACAGAGGGTCGGTCAGCACGCGTATGTTCGAATCTTGGAGCGTGCAGGTGGCGTGCCCCCACCAGGTGATCTCCACCGGCACTTCTTCGCCTCCTTCACGCGACTCCCCCGAAGCCTACGGGCAGGAGTAGGGTCGGCGGCGAAACCCGGAGGTGAGGGGGACGCCATGGGACAGCTGCGGGGTGCCTCCGGTGGGGCCGCGCCGGTGCGAGTGACCGCCATCGCGAGCCTGACACCTCTGGAGGAGCTGGAGGCCGACCCCTTCCTGGTGGACTCCCGCAGCCAGCACGCCATGTGCGCGAAGTGGGCGGCCGAGCGCGGCTACGTCGTCGCGCGGGAACTTCTCGTCGGCGGTCTGCGTTTCGACCATTGCGCGCTGTGGGACGGAGTGCGGCCCGGCGTCGACGTGTTCGTGGCCCCCAGCATGCGGGTGCTCGAGCGCGCCCTGTCCTCGGTGGAGGGGTTCACCGCCGAGTGCGCGCGGCGCGGGGTGCGGGTGGAGACGGTGGGGAGGGCCGAGCCGGCGTACGACGCGCAGATGAAGGCCCGCATCCACCGCCGCCTGTCGATGCCGACCGCGGGCTACGACGGCCGCTGACGGTCCACGGCGGGCCGGGTGCCACGGGTCCGGCACCACCGGCGCGGGCGGTCGGGCATCAGCGGTACGCCCGGTGAGGCACCACCGGCCCGTCGGTGGGCACCACGCGCGCGGTCGGGCACCGCCCGCCCGCACCGTGCCGGAGCAGCGGTGTGACAAGGTGAGAGGCGGCCCACGAGGTGTGCGGGCCGGGACGTGAGGTGGCGGGGCGTGGTGGACGTGCGGTGGCGGCGGGTGGCCAGCCAGGTGGGGCGGAGCGTCACCGTGTGGGCGGTCTCCACGGTCACCATGCTCGTACTCGCCGGAATCCTGCCCGACTTCAGGCTCCAGTCCCCCGACGGCGACAGTGCCACCCGCATCGCCATGACCGCGGCCTGGGGCGCCGGCGCCTTCGGTGTGCTGTCGGCCGTGGTGTGGCCGGTTCTCGTACGGCTGATGCTGCTCGTCCCCGCCCTCGTCCTCGGCCTGCTGGTCTTCTTCCTCAACGGCTCCCTGCTGCTTCTCGCCCTGCGCGTCAACCCCTCCGGCCGCCCGGAGGCCGCCCCGGAGACCGCGGTCATCGTGGCCGCCGTGATGTCCGCCGTCGCCTCGGCCACCGGCGCCACCCTCGCCGTCCGCGACGACGACGCCTACCGCCGCCGCCTGCTCCGCCTCGCCGACCGCCGCCGCAGATCCACACCGCCCTGTCCGGCTACCCCCGGCCTGGTCTGCGTCCAGTTGGACGGCGTGGGCCACGACGTCCTCACCGCCGCCGTCCGCAAGGGACTGATGCCGACCGTCGCCCGCCGGCTGGCCACGGCCGACGGCATGCGGCCGACCCACCGCCTCACCCCCTGGCGCACCGACTGGTCCAGCCAGACCGGCGCCAGCCAGCTCGGCATCCTGCACGGCAGCACCTTCGACGTGCCCGCCTTCCGCTGGTACGAGAAGGACCGGGGCGAGGTGATGGTGTCCAACCGGCCGACGAGCGCCGCCGAACTGCAGCGCCGCGCCACCGCGCACACGGGCCACGGCGGACTGCTCGCCGTCGACGGCGCCAGCCGGGGCAACCTGTTCAGCGGCGGTGCCGGCGAACAGGCCCTCGTGCTGTCCATCGCCACCCGCCGCCGGGGCCGCGAGAACCGCTCCCGGGCCGGCTACTTCGCCTACTTCTCCGACCCCGCCAACGCGGTGCGCACCGCGCTGTCCTTCGTCGCCGAGGTCGTCCGCGAGATCGGCCAGTCCACCCGCGCCCGGCTGCGCAGACAGCGCCCCCGGGTGAGCCGGGGCGGCCTCTACCCGTTCGTGCGCGCCTTCGCCACCGTCGTCGAACGGGACGTCGTCGTCGCCGCGGTGATGGGCGACCTGCTCGCCGGCCGCACCGTCGTCTACGCCGATCTCGTCGCCTACGACGAGGTCGCCCACCACTCCGGACCGCACAGCCGGGACGCCGAGAAGGTGCTGCAGCGCCTCGACCGGTCGCTCGCCCTGATCGAGAAGGCCGCCGAGCACGCCCCGCGCCCGTACCACCTCGTCGTCCTGTCCGACCACGGCCAGAGCCCCGGAGAGACCTTCCGCGCCCGGTACGGCCTCACCCTCGCCGACCTCGTCCGGGCCGGCTGCGGACTGCCGGTGCCCCGTCGGGCCGAGCGCACCCGGAGCGGCGCCGAGGCCCGCGCGGCGGTCCGGGCGGCGCTGGGCCGGCCCGTCGAGGAGGGCCCACCGCGCCACTCGGAGCCGATCGTGCTGGCCTCCGGCAACCTCGGCCTCGTCTCCTTCCCGGACGTGCACCACCGCATGAGCAAGGAGGAGATCGACGCCCGCCACCCCGCACTGCTCACCACCCTCGCCAACCACCCCGGCATCGGCTTCCTGCTGGTGCGCAGCGAGGAGCACGACGGCGTGGTGCTCGGCCCCTACGGCACCGAGATACCGCTGGCCCGGCTGGACGAGGAGCCGGGTCCGCTGGCCCGCTTCGGCCCCGGGGCCGCCGACGCGGTCCGCCGCACGCACTCCTTCCCGCACACCGCCGACATCATGGTCAACTCCTTCCACGACCCCGCCGACGGCGAAGTCCTCGCCTTCGAGGAGCAGATCGGCTCCCACGGCGGCCTCGGCGGCGCCCAGTCCCACCCTTTCCTGCTCTCCCCGCTCGCCCTGCCCCCGCCGGCCGGGGCCGCCGGGGAACCGACCGGCGCCGAACAGGTCCACCAGACCCTGCGCCGCTGGCTGGACGAACTGCACGGGCCCCAGGTGCCGCTCACGGCGCCGCTGGCGAAGGGAGCGGGCGAGGGCGAGAGCGAGAGCGAGGGGGAGGGCGGGAGCGAGGGGGAGCGAGCCGCCTGACAGGTCGGACCGCCCCTCCCGAGCTGTGCGCCTGTCGGGTTTCCCGGGGCGGACACCTTGCGTTCACCTCGCGTGGCGCGGTCTTGAAGGTGCGGTGCGCCCGGATGTGATCGGATGGGACGCGGAACCCGAACACTCGGACCCCACGTGAAAGGAACAGCCGTGGCAACCACGCGCACCGCACACACCGTCTGGGAAGGCAACCTGCTCGAGGGCAACGGCGTCGTCACCTTCGACTCCTCCGGCATCGGCCAGCAGCCGGTGTCGTGGCCGTCGCGCGCCGAGCAGGCGAACGGCAAGACCAGCCCCGAGGAGCTGATCGCCGCCGCCCACTCCAGCTGCTTCTCCATGGCCCTCTCGCACGGCCTGGCCGGCGCCGGGACTCCGCCCACCCGCCTGGAGACCAAGGCCGACGTCACCTTCCAGCCCGGCGAGGGCATCACCGGCATCCACCTCACCGTCCGCGGCGAGGTGCCCGGCCTGGACGCGGACGCCTTCCGCTCGGCGGCGGAGGACGCCAAGAAGAACTGCCCGGTCAGCCAGGCCCTGACCGGCACGACGATCACGCTGACGGCCGAGCTCGCCTGAGCAGGCCGCGCACTACCGGTGCCGCGTTCCCGTCCCGGGGCGCGGCACCGCCGTTTTCCGGGGAACCCGGGTAGGTGACAGCGCCGTACGCACGTTGTGTGCTGGGAGGGCGGCAGACGCCCTGCGGAAAGGGGACGGACCATGGCACGTGCGGTCGGGATCGATCTCGGGACGACGAACTCGGTGGTGGCCGTCCTGGAGGGCGGCGAGCCCACCGTGGTCGCCAACGCGGAGGGTGCGCGCACCACACCCTCGGTGGTGGCGTTCGCGAAGAACGGCGAGGTGCTGGTCGGCGAGGTCGCCAAACGGCAGGCCGTGACCAACGTGGACCGCACCGCGCGCTCGGTGAAGCGGCACATGGGCGATCCGGACTGGCGCTTCCCCGAGCACGGGTCGGTCGACGGCACCCGCCTGCGCGCGCAGGAGCTGTCGGCCCGGGTGCTGCAGAAGCTGAAGCGGGACGCGGAGGCCTACCTGGGCGAGGACGTCACGGACGCCGTGATCACCGTACCGGCGTACTTCGACGACACCCAGCGGCAGGCCACCAAGGAGGCCGGGGAGATCGCCGGGCTGAAGGTGCTGCGGATCATCAATGAGCCGACGGCCGCCGCCCTCGCCTACGGCCTGGACCGCGGCGAGGAGCAGACGGTCCTCGTCTTCGACCTCGGCGGCGGCACCTTCGACGTGTCGCTGCTGGAGATCGGCGACGGCGTCATCGAGGTGAAGGCCACCAACGGCGACACGCATCTCGGCGGCGACGACTGGGACCAGCGGGTCGTGGACCACCTGGCGAAGCGGTTCAAGGGGCAGTACGGCATCGATCTCAGCGGCGACAAGATGGCCGTGCAGCGGCTGCGGGAGGCCGCCGAGCGGGCCAAGATCGAACTGTCCTCCTCCTCGGAGACCACGATCAACCTGCCCTACATCACCGCCTCCGCCGAGGGCCCGCTGCACCTCGACGAGAAGCTGACCCGCGCGCAGTTCCAGGAGCTGACGGCCGACCTGCTCGACCGCTGCCGCAAACCCTTCCATCAGGCGGTGAAGGACGCGGGGGTGCAGCTCTCCGCGATCGACCACGTCATCCTGGTCGGCGGCTCCACCCGGATGCCCGCCGTCACCGAGCTGGTCAAGGAACTCACCGGCAAGGAGCCGCACAAGGGCGTCAACCCCGACGAGGTGGTCGCCGTCGGCGCGGCGCTGCAGGCCGGTGTGCTGCGCGGCGACGTCAAGGACGTCCTGCTGCTGGACGTCACCCCGCTGTCCCTGGGCATCGAGACCAAGGGCGGCATCATGACGAAGCTGATCGAGCGCAACACGACGATTCCGACGCGCCGTTCGGAGATCTTCACCACCGCCACCGACAACCAGCCCTCGGTGGGCATCCAGGTGTACCAGGGCGAACGGGAGATCGCCGCCTACAACAAGAAGCTCGGCGTCTTCGACCTCACCGGCCTGCCGCCCGCCCCGCGCGGGGTGCCGCAGATCGAGGTGGCGTTCGACATCGACGCCAACGGGATCATGCACGTCTCGGCGAAGGACCTGGCGACGGGCCGCGAGCAGAAGATGACGGTGACCGGCGGCTCCGCGCTGCCCAAGGACGACATCGACCGCATGATGCGCGAGGCCGAGCAGTACGCCGAGGAGGACCGCAAGCGCCGGGAGGCCGCGGAGACCCGCAACCAGGCCGAGCAACTCGTGTACCAGACCGAGAAGTTCCTCAGCGACAACCAGGACCGTGTGCCTGCCGAGACCCGCACCGAGGTGGAGGCGGCGGCCGGGGAGCTGAAGGCCCTGCTGGAGCAGAACGCGGAGACGGCTGCTCTGCGCGCCGCGGTGGAGAAGCTCGCCACGGTCAGCCAGAAGATGGGCCAGGCCATGTACGCCCAGGCCCAGCCCTCGGCACCCGACGGCGCCGACGCCACCTCCGACCAGCCCCGGTCGGAGGAGGAGGGCGTCGTCGACGCGGAAATCGTCGACGAGGACCGGGAAGAGAGGGGCGGCGCCGCCTAGCCCCCGACAACGCCGACGCCACGTGGGCCTTGGCCGTCCGGCCCGGTGGCGCGGGTGTCCGCCTGCCGCGCCCGTCCGACGCCGGGCGTGCCGCGCCTCCCGCCCGGCCCGGCGTCGCGGCGCTGGGTGTCCGCCGGTCGTGCCTGTCCGACTTCGGGGCGTGCCCGCGTCTCCCGTTCCGGTCCGGTGTCGCGGCGCTGGGTGTCCGCCGGTCGTGCCTGTCCGACTTCGGTGTGTGCCCGCGTCTCCCGTCCGGTCCGGTGTCGCGGCGCTGGGTGTCCGCCGGTCGTGCCTGTCCGACTTCGGGGCGTGCCCGCGTCTCCCGTCCGGTCCGGCGTCGCGGCGCTGGGTGTCCGCCTGCCGTGCCCGTGCGGCGCGGTCAGAAGTTCTCGCGGTACTCGCGCAGGATCTTCTCGGTGCGCTGGGCGGAGGCCGCTCGGGCCGTCATGTGGTCCAGGACCTCCAGGTGCGCGGCGACCTCGCGGCGCGAGTCCAGGTAGAGGGCGCCGGTCAGGTACTCGGTGAAGACCATGTCCGGCAGCTCGGGTTCGGCGAACCGGAAGAGGGTGAACGGTGCGTACGTCCCGGGGTGCGGGCCCGCCGCGAACTCCGCGAGCTGCAGCGTGACCCGGTCCCGCGCGGCGTACTCCAGCAGCTTGTCCAGTTGCTCGCGCATCACCTCGGGACGCGTGCTCACCGGACGCCGGAGCACCGTCTCGTCCACGATCACCCACAGGTGCGGCGGGTCGTCCCGCTCCAGCAGCCGCTGCCGCTCCATGCGCAGCGACACATGCCGCTCGATCGTCTCGGGACCGGCCTGCCCGATCGTCCCCGCCTCCATCACCGCGCGCGCATACGCCTCGGTCTGCAGCAGGCCGGGCACGAAGTGCGGCTCGTAGGAGCGGATGATGCGGGCCGCGCCCTCCAGGCTCACGTACAGGCTGAACCACTCGGGCAGCACGTCGTGGAACCGCTGCCACCACCCCGGCCGGTTCGCCTCCTCCGCCAGCCGCACGAAGGTGGCCGCCTCCTCCTCGGACACCCCGTAGGTGGACAGCAGCACCTGCACGTAGGGGATCTTCAGCGCGACCTCGGCCATCTCCATCCGCCGTACGGTCGCCGAGGCCACCCGCAGCACCCGGGCGGCCTCCTCCCGGCTGAGCCCGGCCGCCTCCCGCAGCTCCTGCAACCGCTTGCCGAGCACCACCTGGCCCACGGTGGGCGCAGCACGCCGCTCACTCACGCCACGCCCTCCCCTACGCGCCGAAGTCTGCGGGCAGTGTGCCACGGGACCCGCCCGTCGCACAGGTGGCCGAGAGGAACCGGAGGCAACCCATCGACGCTCCCGGGTCCGAAACGCGGCCGTCAGGGCCGGGCGCCGCTCACCGTCACGCGCCCGGCGCCGGCCGGCTGGGGCCCCGAACCGCCCCGGGAGAGCCGGCCCAGCCTCGCATCGGCCCACACGGCCTCCGCGAATCTGGCCGCCTGGGGGTGGGAGCCGTGGGCGGGACAGGCCAGATGCAGACGGACGGTGGGGGCGTCGCGCAGCGGGACGAACCGTACGGCGGGATGGCGGTAGCGGCGCGTGGAGTCCTCGGGCGCGGTCCCCACACCGAGGCCCGCCGCCACCTTCTCCAGCCACTCGTCGTAGTTGGAGCACTCCGCACCCACCACCGGGCGCCGCTCGGCGGGCCACATATGGGGAAACGTCACGCCGCTGACGGTGTTGACGATCAGCGGCCAGTCGGCCAACTCCTGCCAGGCGAGCTCGTCCCGCTCGGCCAGCGACCAGTGCGCGGGCACCGCCGCCACGCGCGTCTCCTCGTAGAGGAAGACGCCGCGCAGATGCCCCGGCAGGGACTCGCCCCGCAGCAGCGCCAGATCCGCCGCTCCGGTGTCCAGCCCGGCCAGCGGCGTGTCGCAGCGGACGTACTCGACCCGGACGCCGGCCTCCTCGGCGAAGCCGGCCGCCAGCTGGGACAGGCCGTCGGGCAGCCCCCAGCTGAAGCCCAGCCGCAGCTGCTCGCCCGCCCGTATGCCGTCGAGGGTCGCCTGCAGCGTGCGCAGCAGCGGGACCAGTTCGTCGTGGAGCTGGCGCCCCTTGGCCGTGAGTTGTGTTCTTCGCGTCGTCCGGTCGAAGAGCCGGACGCCCAGCGCGTCCTCCAGGGATCGGATGCAGCGGGTCAGGGTCGGCTGGGCCACATGGAGCCTGCGGCCCGCAGCGCTGAATCCGCCGTCCTCGGCGACGGCGAGGAAGTACCGCAAGTGGCGAAGATCTACGTCCATGCCTGCAGAGCATAGGTGATCCGGTACAGCTATTTCTCATCCGTGCGTGCCACATCTAGTGTTTCTGGTGGCGCCACTACGGTGGCGTCGGCATTTGAAGTACTGAGACGGGGGTCACTGTTTTGTCTATTCCTTACGCTTGGTCATCACCCCATCGCGCGCCCGGCGTCCCGCGGTCGGTCCGAGGCCTCTTGAGCGGAGAAGTGCGCAGGTAGCGCACGTTTCGGCGCATGCGCGCCGACCGGGGCAATTTCGCGCCTCTCGCGCGCCCCGCGTTCGTTGAACACTGAATCGAGTAGCGCTCGATTCAGCACTTCCCTGCCCGGTGATCCGGTGTGCCCTTTTTATTGGGGAAACGCTTGCCGAGCAATTCGGCATGCCGAAAACCGGGCGGACACCCTCTTCTTGTCGAAGGAATTGATGTGCCGGTAGCAGACACCCGACACGGTCCGATCGAACACGTCCTCATCGACGGCGACCCGTCCCGTGCGCCGCTCGTCTTCCTGCACGGCGGCCTCGGCTGTGTCGCCGCCTGGGGCCGCTTCCCCGCGGCCGTCGCCGCGGCCACCGGACGCCGCGCGCTGGTCTACTCACGTCCCGGCAACGGCGGCTCCGGCCCCACCCGGCTCCCGCTCACCCCGCGCTACATGCACCACCTGGGGCAGCAGGTGCTGCCCGACCTGCTCGACCTGCTCGACCTCCACGACCCGGTCCTGATCGGGCACAGCGACGGCGGCTCCGCCGCGCTGCTGTACGCGTCGGTCCGGCCGGCCGAGGCCGTGGTCGTCATGGGACCGCACCTGTACTTCGAGGAGGCCAACCGCAAGGGGATCGAGGCCGCCCGCGCCGCCTACGAGGCCGGGCCCCTGTACCGGAAGCTCGCCCTGGTGCACGACGACCCGCGCCGCGTGTTCACCGACTGGAGCGACCTCTGGCTGTCCGACGACTTCCGGACCTGGTCCATCGAGCACGACCTCGACGTCACCGCGCCGGTCCTCATGATCCAGGGCGACCGCGACGAGTACGGCACGCTGGGCCAGCTCGACGCGCTCCAGCGGGCGGTACGCGGTCCCGTGCGGCGTGTGGTGCCCGAAGGAGTGGACCACTACCCGCACCTGGTCTGCCCCGACGTCGTCATCGACGCCGTCACCGCGTTCCTCGCCGAGCACGCGCCGGGCGCGCCCGCCACCGGAGGCGCCCGATGACCGCACACCCCGGTACGCCACGGCTGGACGACCTGCTCGCCGATGCCGCCCGGCGCCACCCGGACCGGCCCGCCCTCGTCGGACAGGGCGCGAGCTGGACGTACGCCGAACTGGAGCAGGCCGTGGCCGCACTCGCCGCGGAGTTCGCGGCCTTCGGCATGCGGCCCGGACAACGCGTCGGCGTCTACGCGCCCAAGACCCCGGCGACCGTCGTCGCGCTCTACGCGGCTCTGCGCGCCGGCGCGGTGGTCGCCCCGCTCGACGTCGCCGATCCCGCGCTGCGCACGGCCCGGATGCTCCGCAACGCGGGCATCTCCCTGCTGATCACCACGGAGCGGTACCGGACGGCCGCCGCCCGGGCCGCGGCCGAGGCCCGCGGCACCGGGACGCGGGAATCCCTTCCCGGCGGCGGCCAGGACGGCCACCGGGAGCGGGACTTCGGCCATGGCCTCGCCGCCCTCGAGGTCCTCACCCCGGTCGAGCGGCCCGCGCCCCTGCCTTCGCCCGTCGACCGCGGCGGCTACATCCTCTTCACCTCCGGCAGCACGGGCTGGCCGAAGGGGGTGCTGCTGTCCCACCAGAACGTCGTCCACTACGCGCTGTGGGCGGCCGACGAGTTCGGACTCACGCCCGACGACCGCATCGGCTCACAGGCCGCGCTCACCTTCGACCTGACCACCTTCGACCTGTACAGCGCCGCCGCGGCCGGAGCGTGCGTCGTGCTCCTGCCCGACATGCTGCGCTCCTTCCCCCGGGACGTCGTCACCTGGCTGAACGAGCAGCGGATCACCGCGTTCATGGCGGTGCCCTCGCTGTACCACAACCTGCTCCAGCAGGGCGGGATCGCCGACGCGCTGCCCCCCACCCTGCGCATCGCGGCCTTCGGCGGAGAACCCTTCGCCCCGCACCTGCTGGAGCAGTACCTCCGACTGCTGGGCGACCGGCCCTTCTACAACCTCTACGGACCCACCGAGACCAACGCCTGCACCTTCCACCGGGTGCCCCGCGACTGGACGGCCGACCAGGAGCTGACCATCGGCCGGGGCATCGGCGGTGTGCACATCGAGGTGCTGGACACCGATGGCCGCCCCACCGACGGGGAGGGCGAGATCCACATCGCCGGACCGACCGTCTTCCAGGGCTATCTGCGCGACGGCCGGCTCACCGACCCGACCGTCCGGGTGGCCTTCCGCGACGGTGTCGTGCGTCGCGCCTACGCCAGCGGCGACCTGGGCCGGATCACCGCCGACGGCCGGGTCTTCCTGCGCGGTCGCCGCGACCACCAGGTCAAGCGCCGGGGCCATCGCATCGACCTGCTCGACATCGAGAGCGCCGCACTCGAACTGCCGCAGATCGCCACGGCCGCGGCCGTCGCCAAGGCCGGCGCAGAAGCCGGGCAGATCTGGGTCTACGCCCAGACCAGCGCGAGCGAACGGGAGTTGCTCGCCGGGCTGCGCGCCGTACTGCCGCACCGCATGCTCCCCGACCGGGTCGTGCCGGTGCCCTCCCTGCCCGTCACCGTCAGCGGCAAGGTCGACCGCCGCGCGCTCGCCGACGGTGTCACCGCCACCCCTCTCATCCCTCACCAGGAGAACCCGTCATGACCACGATCCACAGCGTCGAAGACCTCTGCGCCCTCATCCAGAGCAAGATCACCTGGGCGCGCGGCGAGGAGCCGGAGCTCCTGGCCCCCGACACACCGCTGCTGGAGAGGGGGCTGCTCGACTCACTGGCGATCATGGAGATCGTCGCGGCGCTCGACAAGCAGGCCGGCATCGAACTGCCCGAGACCGAGATCGTCGCCGCCAACTTCCGTACCCCCGCGGCTCTCTGGGCGGTAGTGAGCGGCGCACCGCGCGGAGCGCGGGCATGAGCGACGCCCTGACCCGGCTGCTGCGCTGTGCCCCGGCAGCGGCCGAGCGCGTCGTCGACGAGTACCGCGAACGGGCCGCCGCGGTGACGGACAAGGCCGCCGGGGACGACTTCCGTACGCAGTGGCGCACGCTGGCCGGGCTCGGGGTGCTGCGCCGCACCGGCGGAGGCCCGGACGGGCCCGGACCGGTCACGCGCGGCCTCGCGGCGATCGAGGGCATCGGTCTCGCCGGAGTGGACCCCGGCATGTGCTACGCGCTGACGTCGCAGCTCTTCGGCATGCAACACCCCCTGCACACCGCCCTCGTGACGCGGGACCGGGACCTCACGGACTCCGTCGAGGAGGGCTGTACGCTGCTGTGCCACGCGCTGACCGAGCGCTCGGGCGGCAGCGACCCCCTGTCCATGGCCAGCCACGCCGAACGGGACGGGGACGGCTACGTCCTCACCGGCGGGAAGGCCTTCGTCACGGCCGCGCCGGTCGCCGACCTCGCCATCGTCTTCGCACGCACCGGGGCGGGACGTACCCCCTTCAGCCTGACCGCCTTCCTCGTGCCGCTGGACGCCCGGGGCGTGTCGCGAGGGGAGACCTTCGACAAGACGGCCCTGTCCACGGCGCCCATGGGTGAGTTGCTGTTCGACGGCGCCCGGCTGCCGGCCTCGGCCGTCATCGGGCAGGAGGGCTCCGGACTCGGCATCATGGCGGCCACCACCGCCTGGGAACGCGCCCTGATCCTCGGATACGCGCTGGGGCCGATGCGGTCGCTGCTGGACCGCACGGTGACGTGGGCCCGTGAACGCGAGCACTTCGGCCGCCGGATGGGAGCCAGCCACCAGGTGGCCGCCCGCGTCAGCGACATGGCGATGGCGCTGCACCGCTCGCGGCTCCAGCTCTACGCGCTGGCCGCCGCCCTCGACACCGGGACCACCGCACGGCAGCTGGCCGCCGAGGCGGCCCTGACGAAGATCTCGGTGGCCGAGGACTACGTGCGGATGACCGAGCACGCCACCGCACTGGCGGGTGTCCGCGCCTTCCTGCCGGACACCGGCCTCACGGCCGACCCCCTCAGCCCGCTGGCCGCCCTCACCTACGCGGGACCCAACGACCTGCTGAGGGTGGGCGTCGCCCGCCAGCTCGGGCTGCCCGTCGAGAACTGATCCGAGGAGAACGATGACACCGATCCATCCGGACGACGTCCTCAAGCGGGCCGCCGAGGCCGGCGAGGCCCTGGCCCCGCTGGCCGCCGACATCGACGCCGGGCGGGCCGACCTGTCCCTGCCCTACGCCGTCCTGCGCGAGTCGGGGCTGCTGGGCGCCCTGGTCCCGCGGGAGGCGGGCGGCCTCGGCCTGGGCTTCGGCGCCTACTGGAGGCTCCTGGCCACGCTGGGGTCGTACAACGGCGCCGCCGCCGTCGGGTTCAACATGCACCACGTCGTGCTCGGCGCGCTCGCCGACTCGGCGGGCACCCCGCTGCCGCCCGCCGCCGACAGGTTCCGCACCTGGATGCAGCACGAGGTGGTGCACGGCCGCAAACTCTTCGCGTCCGCCACCTCCGAGACCGGCCGCGGAGCGCGGCTGCGCGGCATGACCACCCGCTACCGGCCCACGGACGACGGCGAGCACTACGTCCTCAACGGGGCGAAGTCGTTCGTCTCCCTGGCGGGTGTCGCCGACTACTACGTGGTGGCGGCCGCCGCCGAAGGACCCGAGGACACGGCGGAGGTGTCACACTTCGTCGTCGCCGCCGACGACCCGGGCGTCGGTTTCGGGCAGGTGCACAGCCTGTCGGCGATGTACGGGACGAGCACCGCGCCGATGACCCTCACCGACGTCGTCGTCCCGCGCTCCCGGCTGTACCTGGGCGTCGAGGGCATGTCCCTGTTCAAGGTGGTGCGCGAACCCCACTGGATGGTGGCCGGCTACACCGCCGCCTACCTGGGCATCGCCGAGGCCGTCTTCGACTACACCGTCCGGTGCCTGACGGCCTCGCCCTCGCGCGCCGAGTCGCCCGCGGTCCAGCAGGAACTGGGCCGCATGTCGGTACGGCTGCGGGCGGCCCGCGCGCTCGTCCACGAGGCCGGTGAGCATGTGGACCGCGAGCGCGGCAGCATCGAGGCCAACGCCCTGGTGCACGCGGCCAAGTACCTGATCGGCGAGGTCGGGCCGCAACTGGCCCAGGACGCCACCCGGCTGTGCGGCTCCGCCGCGGTCAGCCGCTCCCAGCCACTGGAGCGGCTGGTCCGGGAGCTCTCCTTCGCCTCCGTGATGCCGGCCAAACCGCTCGACTGCCTGGAGTACCTCGGCAAGGCGGCCGTCGGCGTCAACCTCTACGACGCCCGGGCCTTCGCATGGTGACGCCGGTGGCGGACGGCACCGCGCTGACCCCGGCCGACTTCCGCGCGCTGATGGCCTCACATCCCGGCGGGGTGGCCGTCATCACCTCCGCCGACGAGGACGGCGTGCCGTACGGGTTCACCTGCACCGCGCTGTGCTCGGTGTCGCTGGATCCGCCCCGCCTGCTGGTGTGCGCGGCCCACAGCGGGCGCACCCTCCCGGTGCTCACCGCGCGCGGCGCGTTCGTCGTCAACCTGCTGCACGCGGACGGACGCGGCGCGGCGGAGGTGTTCACCAGTCGCACCGCGGACCGGTTCGGCGAGGTGTCCTGGCGGTCCGGCACGGCCACCGGGCTGCCGGTGCTCGGCGACGACGCCCACGCGATCGCCGAGTGCCGCGTCGCCGCGCTGCACCCGTGCGGCGACCACACCATCGTCGTCGGCGACGTCCTGCGCAGCGAGATACGGACCACCGACCGCGCCCCCCTGCTCTACGGACGGCGCCGGTTCGCCGCCTGGCCCGCCGAAGCCTGACCGCACGACCCGACTGCTCCTCCCTTCATCCCGCAGACCATCCCGCACGACCGTCCCGCACGAGAAAAGGACACACCCATGCAGCGCACCATGATGAAATCCAAGATCCACCGTGCCACCGTCACCCAGGCGGACCTGCACTATGTGGGATCCCTGACGATCGACACCGACCTCATGGCGGCCGCCGACCTGCTGCCCGGCGAGAAGATCGACATCGTCGACATCGAGAACGGCAACCGCCTGTCCACGTACGTCATCGAGGGCCCCGCCGGCTCGGGTGTCATCGGTATCAACGGCGCCGCCGCCCGGCTGATCAGCCCCGGCGACCGCGTGATCATCATCTCCTACGCGGACATGGCCGACGCCCAGGCGCGTACCTTCGTCCCGAGCGTCGTCTTCGTCGACGGCGACAACCGCATCGTGCAGCGCGGCGGCGACCCCGCCGACGTGCCCGACGGATTCGGGCTGCTGCGCGGAGACGTGCCGGCCGACGGGACCCGGGTGTGACGGCGAGGGCACACGCGAGGCCGCTCGCGGTGGTCACCGGCGGCACACGGGGCATCGGCGCCGCCTTCAGCCGACGGCTCATCGCCCTCGGACACCGGGTCGTCGCCCTGTACCGGGGCGACGGCAAGGCGGCCGCCGAGGCGGAGCACGCCGGCGGCGGCCATCTCGTCGCCCTGCGCGCCGACCTGTCCCGCCCCGCGGAGGTCCGCACGGCAGCTGCCCGGGTCCTCGACCGGTACGGGCCTCCCGCCGTGCTGGTCAACAACGCCGGCATCAACCGGGACCGGCCGTTCCTGACGATGTCCGAACAGGACTGGGACGAGGTCCTGGCGACCAACCTCTCCGGTCCCTTCCACCTCACCCGTGCGCTGGCCCCGGCCATGGTGGAGGCCCGGCACGGCGTCATCGTCAACATCGCGGCCACCACGGCCATCAGGCCCCGCACATCGGGCGCGAACTACTGCGCGGCCAAAGCCGGCCTGCTCCAGCTCACCAAGTGCCTCGCGCTCGAACTCGCCCCCCACGTCCGGGTCAACGCACTGCTGCCCGGCTTCACCGACACCCGCGAGGTCGTCGAGCGCTACGGCCTCGACGATCCGCAACGGCTCCAGGAGGTGCTGGCCACCATCCCACAGGGCCGCACCGGCACCCCGGAGGACATCGCCGACGCCCTGGAGTACCTGGTCGGCGACCACAGCCGGTACGTCACCGGTCAGCAACTCGTGGTCGACGGCGGCCATTTCATGGGCTGAGCGCCCCGCCGCCCGCGTCGCCCCCACCACTCCCCGAACGAACGAAGGAACACCGTCATGCCCTTGACCCAGCAGCAGGTATCCGAATACCACGACAACGGCTTCCTGCTCATGGAATCGCTTCTCGACGCAGCCGAGGTACGGCGGCTGACCGAGGCGTTCGAGCGCGACTGCGAGGTGACGGGCCCGCACCTCGTCACCGAGGACGGCGGCACCCAGGTGCGCGCCGTCTACGCCTCGCACCACCGGCAGCGGGAGTACGCCGGCCTGGTCCGCGATCCGCGGATCCTCCCGGCGGTGCGGCAACTGCTCCCCGAGGACGTCTACGTCTACCAGTTCAAGATCAACGCCAAGCCGGCCTTCGGCGGCGACAAGTGGGCCTGGCACCAGGACTACCTGGCCTGGCGGATCGCCGACGGCCTGCCCGCCCCGCGCCAGGTCAACATCGGCGTCTTCCTCGACGACGTCACCGAGTTCAACGGGCCGGTCGTCTTCCTGCCCGGCTCCCACCGCGACGGACTGGTGCACCGGGAGCGCAAGGCCGACGCCAGGTCGGCGCAGCACCTCGATCCCGACGACATCTCCCTGACCCCCGAGCAGCTCGCCACCCTGGTGGACCGGCACGGCATGACCAGCCCCAAGGGACCCGCCGGTTCGGTGGTGTTCTTCTCGCCCGAGATCGTGCACGGCTCCGCGCCCAACATGTCTCCCTGGGCCCGTCGCCTGCTCATCGCCACCTACAACGCCTGCTCCAACCCGCCGCGCCCGCACGGCGAGCCCCGGCCCGAGTACGTGGTGTGCCGCGACACCGCGCCGCTGCGGCCGTCGGCCCACCGCTTCACCGACGCCCTCGGGATGGTGACCGCGTGACCGGACGAACCGGCCGTACCGGACGGGCCGTGGTGCTGGAGCGGTTCGGCGCGCCGCCCGTGCTCCGCGAGTTCCCCGTGCCCCCGGCACCCGCGGGCGGGATGGTCCTCGAGCGTCTCCACGGCGGCATCTGCGGCACGGACCTGCATCTGCAGCAGGGCCATCTGCCCATACCGACGCCGCTCGTCCTCGGCCACGAGGGATACGGCACCGTCCTCGAACTCGGCGCGGACGGCGGACGGGACGCCCTGGGCGCACCCCTTGCGGCGGGCGACGCGGTGATGTGGGCCTCCTCCATCGCCTGCGGCCTGTGCCCGCCGTGCCGGCTGCACCGGGAACCCACCCTCTGCCAGAACCGGCGCACCTACGGCGTCAACCGCGCCCTCACCGGCGAGGCGGCCCTGTCGGGCTCCTGGGCGGACCACATCGTCCTCCAGCCGGGCACCACCGTGGTGCGGGCGGCGCCGGGGGTGTCCGCCACGGCGGCGATGGCCCTGGCCTGCGCCGGCCCCACGGTCGTGCACGCCCTCTACGAGCGGCGGCCCGTGCGCCTCGGAGAGACCGTCATCGTGCAGGGCAGCGGACCCGTCGGGCTGGCCGCGGCCGCCTTCGCCCAACTCGCCGGGGCCGCACGCGTCGTCGTCATGGGCGGCCCCGCGCGGCGACTGGCCGCGGCGGCCGCCGCGGGCATCGGCGACGTGCACCTGGACATCGCCGGCGCCACGGACCCCGAGGCGGTGCTGCGTGAGGCGCGCGCCGCGGCCGGCCCCGACGGTGCCGACCTGGTCATCGAGTGCGCCGGGGTCCCCGACGCCGTGGCGCAGGGCCTGACCCTGGCCCGCAGAGGCGGCTCCTACCTGGTCATCGGGCAGTACACCGACGCGGGCGAGA
The DNA here is from genome assembly GCF_055572275.1 of Streptomyces sp. NPDC030798. NCBI lineage: Bacteria > Bacillati > Actinomycetota > Actinomycetes > Kitasatosporales > Streptomycetaceae > Streptomyces > Streptomyces sp. NPDC030798. The sequence continues at coordinate 184,122 of NZ_JBVIDR010000006.1, forward strand.
CCAGGCTCAACCCGCACCAGATCGTGTACCGGCAACTCGACGTGACCGGGTCCTGGGCCTTCACCGGCGCACACCTCGTGGAGTACGTACGGCTGCTCCCCGCCCTCACCGCCCGGTTCGACCTGGAGAGCCTGGTGACGGTCCACCCGCTGGAGCACCACGCGAAGGCCCTGGCCGACGTCGCGGCGGGCACCGCCCTGAAGGCCGTACTGGCCGGCTGACCGGACCCGTCCCGCGCGCGACCGGCGGCCCGGGGCTCACCCCCGGCCCCGCAGGCGGCGCAGCGCCTCCTCGGAGCCCCGGTCGTCGGGCAGGTAGGCCAGGAAGTGATGACCGGGCTCGTCCACCGCGGCCAGCTTCACGTACCGCAGGCGCAGATCGCCCACCACGGGATGCCGGAAGCGCCGTACCGAGGGCTGGAACCCGGCCGTCTCACGACGCCCGTACCAGCGGGCCGCGTCACCGTCGGACAGCAACTCCTCGACCAGTTCGGCGAACCGGGGATCGTGCGGCCGGCGGGCGGCCCGGGACCGGAACTGGCCGAGCAGCGCGCGGGCCTCACCCTCCCAGTCCGCGAGCAGGGTCCGGGCCGGCGGCCACCGGAAGACCAGCCAGAGGAGGTTGCGCTGCTTGGGGTGCAGCCGCGCCGGATCGGTCAGCAGCGCGGCGTATCCGTCGTTCCAGGCCAGCAGGTCCCAGTGCGGGTCGAGCACCACGGCCGGGTGCGGTGCCATGGCCTCCACCAGGCTGAGCAGGTTCCGTGACACCCAGGTGGGGGCGTCGGCGGGCGGCCTGCTCTCCGCCACGAACGACAGCACGTGCGCCGTCTCGGCGGCGTCCAGGCGCAGCGCCCGCGCCACCGCGCGCAGCACCTGCTCCGAGGTACGCACCCGGCCCTGCTCCAGCCACGTGTACCAGGAGACGCTGATGCCGGCGAGGTCCGCCACCTCGGCCCGCCGCAGCCCCGGGGTACGGCGGCCGGGGGCGTCCGGCAAGCCCACCGCCCCCGGCCTCAGCCGCTCCCTGCGGGAGCGCAGGAAGGCCCCCAGTTCGCGGTGCGGGAACCGGTCCGGGGGCGTGTGCCCCGTCATCGCGCCTCTCCTCCGGACAGCGGGCGCCCGCCCGGACGCGGGTGCCGCCCTGTCGATCCTGCCGCCACCAGGCACGACGCCGGACCGGCAGGCTGTCAGTGATGGTAATAGGCAGCGGTCTCCGCCCCGAGAGCCCCGGTGCTGAACTGGGTCCCGGACCGCCTCCGTTCAGGCCGGTCCGTCCTCTGACGACCCGACGACCCGACGACCGTTCCTGGCCAACCGTTCTCGTCGAAACCTCTCGGAAGGAGCATCCACGCCGTGACCACCACCGCGTCGGCACCGGCGGCGACCTTGCCCACGTCCTCCCTGCGGCTGCTGCGCACCGCTGGATTCGTCAGCAACTTCGACCGCTTCTGCATCGCCCCCATGCTGGTTCTCATCGGGCCACGGCTCGGCGCCCCGCTGCCCACCGTGGTGCTGGCCGCGAGCGGCTACTACCTCGCCTACGGCCTGATGCAGCCGGTGTGGGGCGTGGCCAGCGACCGATGGGGGCGCGTGCGGGTGATGCGGGTGTCGCTCACCGGCGCGGCGCTGGCCGCCCTGGCCTCGGCCCTCGCGCCCGACGCCCCCGTGCTGATCGGTGCCCGCGCCCTGGCCGGGGCGTTCTTCGCCGCTTCCATCGCCGCCTCCCTGACCTACGTGGGCGACACGGTGCCGGCCGCGATACGGCAACGACCCCTGAGCGAGCTGATGACCGCCTTCGCGCTGGGCACCGCCGTGGCCACGGTCGTCGCCGGGGCGCTGGCGCACTATCTCAGCTGGCGGGTGGTGTTCGCCCTGCCCGGTGTCCTCGCCGCCTACCTGGCGGTGGCACTGCGCCGCCTGCCCGAGCCCGACCGGGCACGCCCCGCGTCGCTGCTCGCGCCCTTCCGCGTGGTCCTGTCCGCACCGTGGCAGTGGTACGTCATGGCCGTGGCCCTGCTCGAAGGAGCCGTGCTGCTCGGCTTCCTGACCTACCTCGCCCCGGCCCTCGAGGCACGGGGGGTCCCCACCACCCTGGCCGGCGCGGTCGCGGCCCTCTACGGGGTCGGCTCCATGACCGCGGCGCAAGTGGTCAAGCGGCTCGTCGGACAGTGGTCCGCGGTGCGCCTGATCGTGGCCGGCGGCGTCCAGATGGCCGTCGCCTACCTGCTCGCCGGGTGCAGCCAGTCCACCGGTTCACTCGTCGTGGTGGCGCTGCTGCTGGGCGGCGGCTGGTCCTTCATGCACTCCACGATCCAGTCGTGGGCGACGGCCCTGTCCCCCACGGCGCGGGCCACGGGCGTGGCCATGTTCGGCGTCGCCCTCTACGTGGGCAGCGCCCTGGCCAGCGCCCTCGCCGCCGCCACCGCCCAGGCGCACGCCTACCGGTCCCTGTTCTGGCTGGCGGCCCTGCTGACCGTCCCCCTGACCGCGGCCGCGGCCCTGGGCCGAGCACGCTACCGGGGCTGACCCGGGTCGGCTGCGAACGAGAGAGCCTAACCGCCCATCGTACGAAGGTACTTGCTGGTCGCCGGGTCGGCGGGCAGGAAGGTCTCGATGGCGAGTTCCGCGACCGTGAGGTCCATCGGGGTGTTGAACGTGGAGATCGACGACACGAACGACAGGATCCGCCCGTCGTGCTCGATCCGCAGCGGCAGCGCGAAGTACGGCACCGGCTCGGCCGGTTCCTCACCCGGCGCCTGCGCCGGCACCGGATACGCGGCCACCTCCTCGTACAGCGCGCGCAGCCGGTCCGAGCGGTGCAGGGCGAGCTGCCGCTCCATCTGGTCCAGCAGATGCCCCCGCCACTCGCGCAGATTGCGGATGCGCGGCGCGAGCCCCTCCGGGTGCAGGGTCAGCCGCATCGCGTTCGGCGCCGGCGCCATCAGCTTGTCGGGCACCCCCTCCAGCAGCATCGCGACGCCCCGGTTGGCGGCCAGCACCGTGTACCCGGCGTCGACCACCAGCGCCGGACACGGCTCGTAGCCCTGGATCAGCCGCTCCATGCCCTCGCGCAGCGCGTCCAGAGCCGGATCCTCCAGCGGGGTCTCCGGATAGTGCGGGGCGTAACCGGCCGCCAGCAGCAGGGCGTTGCGCTCACGCACCGGCACGTCCAGGTGCTCCGCCAGCCGCAGCACCATCTCCTCGCTGGGCCGGGAGCGGCCGGTCTCGACGAAGCTGATGTGCCGGGCGGAGGAGTCGGCGCGCAGCGCCAGCTCGAGCTGCGAGACCCGGCGCCGCTCCCGCCAGGCGCGCAGCATCGGCCCGACGCCCCGGTCGGCGGGCACGGTGGCGGAGGTGGTGGCGGAGACGGCGGCGCGGGAACCGTTCGCGACAATGGCCATGGCGTCCACCGTAGTCAACTCGACGCGACCGGCGCGCGCTCCGCGGCGGTCGCCCGCGCGGCGGCGTGCGCGGCGGCCCGGAGCTGGGCAGGCTGAACAGGTACCCGCGCCGTGTGGATGCCGTGTGGAAAGGGAGACAGGTCATGCCCGTCGAACCGCTGTCGCAGAAGGAGATCGAGGACCGGCTGGCCGAGCTGCCCGGCTGGTCGCTGGACGGGGACCGGCTCACCCGCTCCTACCGGCTCGGCTCGCACTTCGCCGCGGCCGCCCTGGTCGTGCACATCGCCCAGGTCCAGGACGAGCTGGACCACCACTCCGACCTCACCCTGGGCTACAACACCGTCTCCCTCGCCGTACACACCCACAGCGCGGGCGGCGCCGTGACCGAGAAGGACTTCGCGCTCGCCCGCAGGGTGGAGGACATCGCCCCGGGCCACGGGACACACTGAGAGCGTGCTGGACTACGACAGGGAAGCCGCCGCCTACGACACCTCGCGCGGCGGCGAGCCCCGCGCCGAAGCGGCCGCCACGGCCGTCCTCGCCCTCATACCCGACCGGCCGGGCCGGCTCCTCGACGTCGCCTGCGGCACCGGGATCGTCACCCGGCGCCTGGCCGCCGCCCGGCCCGGCCTGCTCGTGACCGGCGCGGACCTCGCCCCCGCGATGGCGCGCCGGGCCGCCGCCCGCCTGCCCGGTGCCATCGTGCGCGCCGACGGCCGCCGCCTGCCCTTCGCCGGCGCGGTCTTCGACGCGGTCACCAGCATCTGGCTGCTGCACCTGCTGACCGACCCCGCCGACGTCCGCGCCGTCGTCGCCGAGTGCGCCCGCGTCCTGCGGCCCGGCGGGGTGTACGTCACCACCGTCGACAAGGCCGCCGCGCACGACGTCGGAAGCGACATCGACGCCGTCCTCGCCGACCGCCCCCGCCGCCCCGCCGCGGACGGGGCGGAAACCGTCGCCGCACACACCGCGGACCTGGGCCTGATCCCGGCCGGCGCGGCCTCCTTCCCCGGCCTCGGCCAGGGCCGCAGCCCCCGCGGCACCATCGCCGACCTGCACCGCGGCTGGTTCACCCAGCTGCCGCCCGGCGATCCGCGTACCGAGGACTTCGCCGCCCGCCTGGCCCGCCTCCCCGACCAGGACCGGCGCCGCCCCGACCCCGTCTTCCAGCTCCGCGCCCACCGCAAGCCCGCGGACGGCGCCTGAGCCGGGCGCGGCCGCCCCTTCCGGTCGGGAGTGCGGGCCGGACGGCCCCGTGCGGGACCCCGCCGCCCCGGGCAAGCTGGACATGAGGGGCGGTTCCGGCACCCCGCCGGACCACCGCTCCCGCGGCGGACCGACTGAAGAGGGTGAGGAACGCCATGAAGGGCTTCGTCTTCCACGGTCCAGGACAGGCCGCCTGGCAGGACGTCCCGGACCCCGCCATCAAGGAACCCACCGACGCGATCGTCAAGGCCGGCGCCGTCACCATCTGCGGAACCGACCTGCACATCCTCAAGGGCGACGTGCCCGAGGTGCGCCCCGGCACCGTGCTCGGTCACGAGGCGGTCGGGGAGATCGTCGAGATCGGCGGCGACGTGCGCTCCGTGCGGCCCGGAGACCGGGTGCTGCTGTCCTGCATCACCTCCTGCGGCCGGTGCCGCTTCTGCCGGGACGGCTCCTACGGCCAGTGCCGCGACGGCGGAGGCTGGATCCTCGGCCACCGGATCGACGGCACCCAGGCCGAGTACGTCCGCGTCCCCCACGCCGACCTGTCCGTGCACCCGCTGCCCGGCACCCTGCGCGACGAGGACGCGGTCCTGTTCGCCGACATCTTCCCGACCTCCTACGAGGTGGGCGTCCTCAACGGGCACGTACGCCCCGGGGACACCGTCGCCGTCGTCGGCGCCGGCCCCGTCGGACTGGCGGCGATCGCCACCGCCCGGCTGTTCGCGCCGGAGCGGATCATCGCCGTCGACCTGGCCCCGGCACGGCTGGAGGCCGCCCGGCGGCTCGGCGCCGACGCCGTGGCCGACGTCCACGAGGCCCCCGGCCAGCTGGTCGCCGACCTGACCGACGGGCTCGGCGCGGACGTGGTCATCGAGGCGGTCGGTTCGCCGGAGAGCTTCGAGCTGTGCACCCGCGTGGTCCGCCCCGGCGGGCACGTCGCCAACATCGGGGTGCACGGCGGGCCGGCCACGCTGCACCTCGAGGAGCTGTGGAGCAAGAACGTGACCATCACCACCGGCCTGGTGGACACCTACAGCACGCCCACCCTGCTGCGGATGGCCGCGACCGACCGGCTGCCCACCCGGCACCTGGTCACCCACACCTTCCCGCTGGACCACATGGAGGAGGCGTACGAGGTCTTCGCCAAGGCCGTCGAGACCGGCGCGCTGAAGGTGGTCCTCGGCGGGGAGCAGCACGCGGAAGTCGCCGTTCCCGCGGCCTGACCCGGAAGGAGCGTGACGGCCGTGACCGGACCGACGCGAGGGCACGCGGCGACCAAGGTGGCGCCCGGCGACCTGGGCCGCCGCCTGGCTGCCCGGCGGGCACAGCTCGGACTGACCCGACGGGAGGTGGCCGCGCGCGCCGACATGGCCGCCAGCTACCTCGGCTATCTGGAGGAGCACGCCGGGGCCGGTCCCGGCATCGGGGCGCTGATCAGGCTGGCGGAGGCGCTGGAGACCACCGTCACCGAGCTGACCGGCGGCGCCGTCGAGCTGCCGCCCGGCCGCCGGCGCGCCGCCCGCGCACCGCGCTTCACCGAGCTGGAGCCCGGGGAGTGCCGGGCGCTGCTGGGGACGCACGGAGTGGGCCGGCTGGCCGTGTCCACCACCACGGGCCCGGTGATCGTCCCCGTCAACTACAGCGTCGTCGACGATGCGATCGTCTTCCGGACCGCCCTCGGCACGACACCGTCCCTCGCCTCCGGCCGCCCGGTGGGCTTCGAGGTCGACCGCATCGACGACGCCTTCAGCGAGGGCTGGAGCGTCCTGGTCCGCGGCCACGCCCGCACGGTCACGGACCGGCGGGAACGGCAGCAGTACACCGACCAGGCGTACAGCGCCCCGTGGGCGGGCGGGACGCGGGACGTGTGGGTGCGCGTCGAACCGCACAGCGTGACCGGGCGCCGGATCGCGGTCTGACCGCGCCCCCACCACCGACCCGGCACGACGGAGCGACACCGCGGGGGATCGGTGCCGCTCCTGACTCAACTGTCCCCCCTCGCGCCCCGTCGCACCAGTGCCGTCCGGCCCCATGGCCCGGGTCCGGACGTCCCGGCCGCATTCGAGCAAGGAGGACCCCATGACCGGCACCCCGGCCCACGTGAAGGACGTGATGACCCACCGGGTCCTCGCCCTGCGCACGGGCGCGGCCTTCAAGGAGATCGCCGAGGCCCTGCGCGCGTGGCAGGTCAGCGCCCTGCCGGTGCTGGACGACGCCGGCCGGGTCGTCGGTGTCGTCTCCGAGGGGGATCTGCTGCGCAAGGAGGAGTACCGCGACACGGACACCCGCGAGTACCGGGACCTGCGGCATCTCGCGGAGGTCCGCAAGGCGGAGGGGGTGACGGCGGGCGACCTCATGACCGCCCCGGCCGTCACCGTGGGGCCCGACGCCGCCCTCGGCCACGCCGCCCGCCTCATGGCGCGAAGCGGCGTCAAACGGCTGCCGGTCGTCGGTCCGGACGGCACCCTGGAGGGCATCGTCAGCCGCTCCGACCTGCTGAAGGTCTTCCTCCGGGAGGACGAGGACATCGCCGAGGACGTCCGGCGCGAGGCCGTCGCACCCCTCTTCGGCACGCACGCGGCGGCGATCCGGGTGGAGGTGAGCGACGGCGTCGTCACGCTCACCGGCCGGGTCCCGGACACCGGCCTCGTCCCGCTCGCCGCCCGCCTCGCGCGGGCCGTGCCGGGCGTGGTGGACGTCCGCAGCGCGCTGGCCGGCCCGCCCCGCCGCCCGGACCTCGACCCGGACCTGCCGGACACGGACCGGGCCGCCACCCCCTGAGGATCGGAGCGTGGCGGCCCGGTGCCGGGGCGGGCGACGGTCAGTCGCCGTCCTTCGCCCCCTGCGCCGTCTTCGAGTAGGCGTCGTGCCAGGCCGCCTTCGCCCCGGAGTCGCCGATCCGGTACACGTCCACCACCGCTCCCGCGGCGACGGCCAGCGACAGCACGCCCACCACGATCCGCACCGGAAGCGCGGACCAGCCCCGGCCGCCGCCCCGTCCCGGCTCCGCCTGGCCGCGCCGGGCGGCCCACCACACGAGCGCCGCCAGCACGAACAGGCCCAGCGCCCACGGCAGCAGCCCGTCGCCCAGCTCGGTGTGCCGGCGCACCAGCGCGTCGTCCTGCACATGACGCTCCAGCCACTCGCCCGCCTGTGTCGTCAGCGGCACGCTGATCAGCGCGACGAGCGCGAGCCCGGGCAGCAGGACGCCCAGCCGCCGGGCGACGCGCGGCCACAGGGCCGCAGCCACCAGGGCCAGCGCGGTCAGCGGTATCAGGACGACGACCACGTGGACCAGCAGCACATGGGCCGGCAGACCGTTGATCAGACTCATCGGGACGCTCTCCAAGGGGGTCGGGGGCGCGTCAGCCTGGCACAGAAACCTCTCAGTTCCCTCTCAGAAGCAGGCCCTGGGCCAGGCGCTTTCCGGACGGATCAGGTCACCGTGCAGGCCTGGTCACCGAGCTTGAACGACGCCGGTTTCGTGTTGCCGCCCGACCAGCTCCCGGTGAAGCCGAAGTCCACGGACGAGCCCGCCGCCACCGTGCCGTTCCAGCTCACGTTCTTCGCGGTCACCGAGGCGCCCGACTGGCCGTAGTCGGCGTTCCAGAGCTGGGTGATCCTCTGTCCGTCGGCGAAGCTCCAGCCCAGGGACCAGCCCGACCACGCCGTCGACCCCGTGTTGGTCAGCTGCACGTCGGCCTGGAAGCCGCCCGCCCACTGGTTGGTGACCCTGTAGCCGACCGAGCAGGCACCCGAGGGCGGCGGACCGTCGCCGCCTCCGCCGCCGCCTCCGTCGCCGCCGGTGTCCGACGTGTCGCCGTAGATCACGCCCCGGCCGTCGGTCGAGACGTACACCCGCCCGTACACCCGCGGGTCACCCGTGATCGCCCCGCCGGTCCAGCCCCACTGGTGCGCGTCGTCGTTGATCCGGGTCCAGCTCGCCCCCTTGTCCGTCGACCGGAAGATGCCGCGGACACCGCCGATCTTCGCGCTGGTGTAGAGCGTCTGGTACGACGCCCCGCTCGCCGCCTTGCCGAAGCCGATGGTGTCGGCCTGCTCGACGTTCGCGAGCCGGGTGAAGTTCGCCCCGCCGTCGGTGGAGTGCCACAGGCCGTACGCGCCGTCCGTCGCGCCGCCGGCGAGCCACACGTCGCCCTTGGTGCCGGGCAGCGCCTTGAAGCGGACGCTGTCGCCGCTCGGCAGGCCGTTCGCCGAGGACGCGGTGAATGTCGCGCCGCCGTCCGAACTGACGTAGAACCTGCCCGACTTGAAGCCGTAGAACGTCTTCGGGTCCACGCGGTCCGACTCCACGAGGGCGCCCGCCGGGATGCCGCTCGCCGCCGCCCAGGACGAGCCGAAGCCGGTCGTGTACTGCACGCCCGCGCCCTGCGGGCTCCAGACGAACCGGCTGCCGTCCGCAGCCGCCGCGACCGTCCCGCCGCCCGAGACACCCGACGGGTCGCTCCCGCCGAACCAGTTGGCGCCGTTGTCGGTGGAGAACGCGATGTGCGGACCGGAGTCCAGGTTGCCGACGCGGACCACCGTGTCGGGGTTGGTCTCGGCGAAGTCCAGGCTGGTGGTCGTGGTGAAGGTGGGGGAGGTGTACATCATCGACGGGACCTTGGCCAGGTCCGTGTGCCGGAAGCCGCCGATGTCCCCGAGGGCGCTGAAGAGCTGGGCACCGCCGGAGGGAGGAGCGGCGAGGTCGTTCACCGCCGTCTCCTCCAGGCCCTGCACCATCGGCTTGACGGTGAACCGGCCCCCGCTGTCCCACTGCGTCAGGTTCTCGGTGCCGTAGAGCGTCGCGCCCGTCCCGTACATCATCCGGTCGGAGTCGAACGGGTCGATCTCCAGCGACTCCGTCATCCAGCCGAGCTTCGGCGCCTGCTCGGGCGGCTGCGGGTTCGCGCCGAACGTCAGCCACGGGGAGGACGACACATCCATCGTGTAGCGGTTCGAGCGGTTCGGGTACGACGTGTAGTCCCACGCCTTCGTCCAGGTCGCGCCGCTGTCGGTGGAGCGGAGGATCTGCGTGTCCGGCCACCAGGAGCTGTACGCCGTCGCCATCACGGTGCCGGGATGCTGCCGGTCGACGGTCAGCCCGCTGAAGCCGTAGGACGTGTCGGCCTCCGCCACCGGGCTGATGTTCGTCCAGGTGCCGCTCGCGGTCGCGTACCGCCACAACTGGCCCTTGCCGCCGTCGTACGGGCCGCCCTTGTCGCTGTAGGCGAGGTAGAGGTAGCCGTTCTTCGCGTCGAGCACGCCCTTGTGGGCCAGGTAGCCGGTGGGCTGCCCGGCGAGGCGGGTCCACGTCGCGCCGGCGTCCGTCGAGCGGTACACGGCGTTGTCCTTGTCGGCGACCCCCACGTAGATCGTCTTCGTGGCGCTCCCGGAGGTGCCGGCCGACTCGTCGAAGGTGACCCAGACGACGCCCTGGTTGTCGGAGGCGTACCCGGTCGCATCGGTGGGATCCTGCTGGTAGTTGCCGGGGTTGGGGAAGCCGGTCACCTGCGACCAGGTCACCCCGGAGTCCGTCGACCGCCACAGCCCCTTGCCGCTGGGCGCCCCGAGGTACAGCACGCTGTCCTTGTTCGGGTCGATCGCGAGCCGCTCGCCCATGCCCCGGCCGGGCATGTTGCCGCCCAGCTTGAACGGAAGGTCCGTCTTCTGCCAGCTCGCACCCCGGTCGACGGAGCGCAGCACCGCGCCGTTGCCGGGGTCCCAGCTGTTGGTGTACGTCCCGACCGCCGCGTACACCTTGTCGGGGTTCACCGCGTCCGAGGCCAGGGAGACCACGCCGGTGTGGCCCCAGTCGGTCCAGCCGACGGAGTCCAGCAGCGGGGTCCAGGTCTTCGTCGACTGCTGCCAGCGGTAGGCGCCGCCGATGTCCGTGCGGGCGTAGACCAGGTTCTTCTCGGAGCGGTTGAAGACGATCCCGGGGACAAAGCCGCCCCCGTCGATCCGGGCGTTGTGCCAGGTGTAGGTGTCGGCGGCGAGGGGTGCCTTCGCGGTGGGGGCGGCGACGGCGGGCGGGCTGCCCGCCAGGAGGCCGGCCGCGAGGGCCAGCACGGCCGTGAGGATACGGGTTCTTCGCACGGTGGGGTCCTTCCGTGAGGGGAAGACGCGAGCGCCGGGCGGTCCCCGGTACCAGTGGTGACCGCCCGGCGTTTCGGCCCGGCCGTCAGGTGACGGGGCCTGCGCACGCAGAGCCTTCAAGCGGTTCCGCGGGAACGACCGTCGCCGCCGGCACCTCCGGCCAGTGCGATGTCCGCCTGGGCCCAGAACCGGTGGTAGGTGCCCTTGCGTCCGGGATCCATGTGCTGGTTCCTCCTTGCGGCTTGCGGCTTGCGGCTTGCGGCTTGCGGCTCGGGGGAAGTCAAGACTTGAACCAGTGGGAGCGCTCCCATAGTGAGGACGGCCCTGTGAACGGTCAAGGCGTTTGAAGAGTCGAAAAGATTCGACGGATCCGGTTGAGGAAAGTCACGCAACTCCCCTGTGCAATCCGGCCACTTGCCGCTACGTTCCTTCGCACCAGTGGGAGCGGTTCCAATCAGTCGACGCGTCCGTCACGGCGCGCCAAACTGCAAGGAGTCGCCCATGCGACACCCCCCGCGTTCAGTACTTCTAGCCGTCGCCGGTGCGGTCGCGCTCGTCTCGGGCGCGGTCCTGCCGGTGGTCACGGCCGAGGGAGCCACGCCCGCCTGCACGGTGGAGTACGCCGTCACCAGCCAGTGGGACAGTGGCTTCCAGGGCTCCGTGAAAATAACCAACAACCAGGCTGATCTGAGCAGTTGGAAGCTCACCTTCGACTTCGCGGACGGCCAGAAGGTCACCCAGGGCTGGAACGCCAAGTGGTCCCAGTCCGGCACCACCGTGACCGCCGCCAACGACAGCTGGAACGGCTCCCTCGGCACCGGCGCGAGCGTCGGCGCCGGCTTCCTCGGCTCCTGGTCGGGGAGCAACGCCGTACCGGCCTCGTTCAAGCTCAACGGCACCACCTGCAACGTCGACGCCGACCCCACGACACCCCCGCCCACCGACCCGCCGCCGTCGACCGGCACCGCGCCCGCCCTGCACGTGTCCGGCACCAAGCTCGTGGACGCCGACGGCAGGACCCGCCGCTTGCTCGGCGTGAACCGCTCCGGCGGCGAGTTCATGTGCGTGCAGGGCTACGGCATCTGGGACGGACCCGTGGACGACGCGGCGATCAAGGCGATCGCCGACTGGAAGGCCAACGCGATCCGCATCCCGCTCAACGAGGAGTGCTGGCTGGGCCTGTCCCACATCAAGCCCGAGTACGCCGGCGCCAACTACATCAACGCCGTCAAGGACCTGGTCACCCGCGCCGAGGCGCACGGACTGACCCCGATCCTCGAGATGCACTGGTCCTACGGCCAGTACACCGGCAACTCGGCCGGCTGCTCCGACGTGCACGCGACCTGCCAGAAGCCGATGCCCGACGCGCAGTACGCCCCGTCCTTCTGGTCCTCGGTCGCCGGTACCTTCAAGGGCGACCAGGCGGTCGTGTTCGACCTGTTCAACGAGCCCTACCCGGACCGGGCGGCCTCCAGCACCACCGACGCCTGGAAGTGCTGGCGGGACGGCGGCACCTGCCCCGGGATCTCCTACGAGGTCGCCGGCATGCAGGACCTCGTCGACGCCATCCGCGGCGCCGGTGCGAAGAACGTCGTCATGGCCGGCGGGCTCGCCTACTCCAACGACCTCGGCCAGTGGCTGACCTACCGGCCCACCGACCCGGCCGGCAATCTCGCCGCCGCGTACCACGTGTACAACTTCAACACCTGCTCCACGGAGAGCTGCTGGAACTCCACCCTCGCCCCGGTCGCCGCCCAAGTACCGCTGGTGGCCGGTGAGATCGGGGAGAACACCTGCTCGCACTCCTTCGTCGACCGGGTCATGAAGTGGTTCGACGACCGGAACCTGTCCTACCTCGGCTGGACCTGGAACACCTGGGACTGCTCCTCCGGCCCCTCCCTGATCTCCGCGTACGACGGCACGCCCACCGCGTACGGCGCCGGGCTGCGCGACCACCTGCGCGCCCTCAACCCGTAGACCTCGACGGACGACAGAAGGAGCCCGCAACTGATGTTCGCGACGCCGTGAGGGTCCGCCGGGGTCAGCCCTCTCGGGCCAGTCCCCGGCGGATCGCGGTCTCGACCGGCGAGTAGTCGCCGTCCGGCCGCCGAAGCTCGCACGGGACGGCGGGCATCAGCGGCGGCTGGGCCATGAAGCGGGGGCGCGTGCCGTGGTGCGGTTGCGCCGCGTGCACCAGGAACGGGTGACAGAGATAGACGTCGCCGGGTCTGCCGGTGGCGTACGCGAGCGGGCGGTGCGCGGAGGCCTCGACGACCTGCGGGGCGATCTTCAGCATGGACACGCCCTCCTCGCCGTACGGCTCCAGTACGGGCGGGATGTCGAGGTGCGAGCCGACCCGGATGCGGGTGGGTGCGTCCCGCTCGGTCACCTCGGAGAAGAGGAACAGCATCAGCAGGGCGCGATCGCGCGAGCGCAGGCTGGTGTGGTACCAGCGCGACTCGACGCCTTCCGGCAGAAAGCTGCCCTCGATGTGCCAGCCCGCGTCGTCCGGCTCCTCCTCGTGCGGGAACCGCAGCGGAAAGCTCCCGAGGGAGTAGCGCGGCATCCAGCGTCCCTCACCCACCAGCAGGTCGAACGCCTCGTGCAGCACGGGGGAGTTGGCGGCCGCGGCGAACGGTCCCTGGGCCATGCCGCCCACCCACACCACCGGGTCCTTCCAGGTGCCCGGGTCCGTGGGGTCGTACCCCGTCTCCCGCCACAGCAGCCGTGCGCAGTCCTCGGCGACCCGAGGCGCGAACGCCCCCTCGATCTTCACGAACCCGTCTTCGACGAAGCGATCCACCAGTGCGTTGTCCACCGGCCCATCGTGGTCGCTCCCCCTCCTCACGGCATCCCGTTTTTTGCCGCTACGGCAACGTCGCTGGCCCGCGCCCGGTGTGCCGTCGCACGCTGACCGCAGACCGAGGAGAGGCTGACCACCATGGCGCACCACCACGACACCGACATCGACTGGAACGAGATGGCCCCCCTGCTGGAGGCGCAGGCGGAGCTGTTCAGCCCTGTCTACGAGCGGGCGATGGCCTGGCTGGCGAAAGAGGTGACCGAGCCGGGGCTGATCGTCGACGCGGGGAGCGGGCCCGGCGTCGTCTCCTGCCTGTTCGCCGAGGCCTTCCCGGGCGCCCGGGTCGTGGCCGTAGACGCCAGCGCGCCGTTGCTGGAGCGTGCCCGCGCCCGCGCCGCACGCCTGGGGGTGGCCGACCGCTTCGACACCGTCGCCGGTGAACTGCCGGGCGTGTTGGACGAGTTGGACTACCCGGCCGACCTGCTGTGGGCCAGCCGCAGCCTGCACCACCTCGGTGACCAGCGAGCCGCGCTCGCCGCGTTCGCCGCCCGGCTGGCCCCCGGCGGCACCCTGGCCATCCTGGAGGGCGGCCTGCCCACCCGGTTCCTGCCCCGCGACCTCGGCTTCGGCCGGCCCGGACTGCAGGCGCGGCTGGACGCGCTGGAGGAGGAGTGGTTCGCCCGCATGCGGGCCGACCTGCCCGGCTCCGTCGCCGAGACCGAGGACTGGCCGGCGCTGCTGGCCTCCGCCGGGCTGCGGCACCCCCGCACCCGCAGCTTTCTGCTCGACCTGCCCGCCCCGGCCACCGACCGGGCCCGCGCCTACGTCACCGCGACCCTCACCCGGCTGCGGGACGCCGTCGGCGAGGAACTCGACGCCGAGGACCGGGCCACGCTGGACCGCCTGCTGGACCCGTCCGACGGGGCGAGCGTGCACCACCGGCCGGACGTGTTCCTCCTGGGCGCATACACCGTTCATACGGCGGTGCGGCCGGTGTAAGTGCCGTCGGAGCGTCGGCACTCGACTTCGAGAGCTCTCCACGTGATGGACTCTCCGGCGTTCATTCACCGCACAGGGGGACCCTCGTGAACGACTCTCGGGTCGCGCTCATCACCGACGGGGGTGGGGGTCCCCCCGCTCGAGCGAAGCCGAGAGTGGGGGAGGTATTGGTGCCGCCGTGGCCCGGCAACTGCTGGATGCCGGTTGGCGGGTGACCGCCACCGGGCGCGGGGAGGCCAGGTACCGAGATGGTGCTCACCAACGTCCTCGGCCCCGCGTTCCTCATCCGTGCCTCCGTCGAGGCGCTGAAGGAGACGCGGGGCCGGATCGTGCTCGTCGGCAGCGTCGCCGACTTCGTGCCGACGCCGGGCAATCTCTACGGCGCCACCAAGCGGGCGGTCACCGGACTCGCCGAGAACGCCCGGCGCCAGGTCACCGAGTTCGGCATCGGCGTCACGCTGGTGGCGCCGGGCCGGGTGGAGACGCCGTTCTGGGACGGTCACGGCAGCCTGCTCCCGGGACGTCTGCTGACCGCCGACCAGATCGCCGACTCGGTGGTGTGGGCCCTGCGGCAGCCGGCCGGGGTCGCGTCAACACCGCCGTCGTACGCCCCGTCGGACAGCCCAACTGACGCGGCGGCGGTCCCGCCCTCAAGGCCACCGGCTCAGGCCCCACCGGCTCAGTTCTCGGCGAGGAACTGCCGCGCCAGCCGGTCGCCGAGGGACACCGCCGCGCTGTGGCTCTCGATGGGGGAGACCTTGGAGTTCTTGAACAGGATGTAGGTGACCCCGGAGTCGGCCCCGCCCGTCGCCGGGTCGGGGTCGATGCCGAGCGCCTTGGCGGTGGCGTACGACGCCTCTCCGATGATCTTCGTGGGGCCGGTGTCGCCGACGACGGCGTACTCCACCTTGTTGTGGTAGATGACGGCCACCACGCCGCCGCCCTTGATGCCGGCGCCGGAGTAGTTCCAGATGCTGCTGGAGCTCGGGACCACGACGTACGGCAGCGACTCGGCCCGCAGCGGCCGGCCGTCGGACTGGTGGAAGGCGGTGTCGTCCTGGTACCAGGGGTCGCGGTCCTCGTTGCAGTTGGCGGTGCGCTGCCCGTCGCAGTCGATGTCCATGTCGGCCTTCCAGAACACCGCGCCGTTCTTGCCGCACACCGGAACCGTCGCCGACGTCTCGTCGTCGGTCTGGTACTTGCCGTGCGAGATCTGGGAGCAGGACGTCACCTTGGCGAGCAGGTCGGCGGCGCTGACCGAGCCCTCCTGGGTGGTGGTCGGGCCCTTGGCGGGCGCGGAGGTGGAGGCGTGGGCGGGGAGCACTCCGGCTGCGAGGAGGGCGGCGCCGGAGGCCGCGACGAGGGTCAGTGAACGAAGGCGCACGGTGGGGGACCCTTCTGTTAGGAAACTTTCCTTACCGGGCGCGTCCAAGGTGGCCCATATGCATGTCCGCGTCAAGTCTGGGAACAAGCCGCGCTCTTTTGCGGGTGTTCGGCCCCGGGAGAAGACTGGTGGTGTCGAACCGGGAGGCGAAATGTCATGTTCGTACGCACCCTCTTCGTGACCGGCGACCCCGCGAAGATCGACACGGCTGTCCGGGCGCTCAACAACGAGGGCCGGGAACTGCTCGAGGAACGCCCCGGCTACCTCGGCTCCGGGGTCTACGTGGACCGCGAGCTCGGCACGCTGCTGGGCACGAGCTGGTGGGACTCCGAGCACGCGCGGCGCAACAGCGACGAGGTCATGAGCGCACACCGGGAGGCGCTCCTGGAGCCGTTCGCCGGCACCCTGACGGTGGAGAACTACGAGGCGGTGGTGGTCCATCCGGTCCAGGCACCGCGGATCGGCGGCGGACTGCGCGTCACCCGCGTCGAGTTCGACCCCGCGGACACCGACCTGTTCGCCGAGACCTTCCGCTCGACCGTGATCCCGCGCCTCGACGCCCTGCCCGGTCTGGCCCGGGCCGCCCTGCTCGTCGACCGGCAGCGCGGCAGGGGGCGGGTCGGCGCCCTGTTCGTCGACCGCGCGTCGATGGCGGCCTCGCGGGCCGGCCAGGCGGCGGCCCGGCACGAGGGCGCCGCCAAGGCGCATGTGCGCGTCACCGGCCTGGAGGAGTTCGAGGTCCTCCACTCCGAGGTACGCCTCGACTGACGCCTCCCGTAGGCGCGTTGACGCCGGGCGGTGGGGTGACGTGCGACGGCCGCCCGAACCGTGGCTCGGGCGGCCGTGCGCGACGCGTCGGACGAGCGGGCGTCAGACCAGGTCGAACGTCGCCGGGTCCGGGCCGATGCGCCGGTCCTCGTTCAGGGCGCTGATCGCCGCGAGGTCCTCGTCGTCCAGGCTGAAGTCGAACACCTCGATGTTCTCCTTGATCCGCGACGGCGTCACGGACTTCGGGATCACGACGTTGCCGAGCTGGATGTGCCAGCGCAGCACGACCTGCGCCGGGGTGCGGTCGTGCTTCCGCGCGATCGCGACGATCGCCGGCACCTCCAGCAGGCCCTTGCCCTGGCCGAGCGGCGACCAGGCCTCGGTGGCGATGCCCTGCTCCGCGTGGAACTCCCGCGCCGCGCGCTGCTGCAGATGCGGGTGCAGCTCGACCTGGTTGACCGCCGGGACCACGGAGGTCTCGTCGATCAGCCGCCGCAGGTGCTCGGGAAGGAAGTTGGAGACGCCGATGGCCTTGGCGCGGCCGTCGGCGTACAGCTTCTCGAACGCCTTGTAGGTCTCCAGGTACGTGTCCCGGGCCGGCAGCGGCCAGTGGATCAGGTACAGATCCACGTGGTCCAGGCCCAGCTTCTCCAGCGACGCGTCGAACGCGCGCAGGGTGGCGTCGTACCCCTGGTCGCTGTTCCAGAGCTTGGTGGTGACGAAGATGTCCTCACGGGGCAGGCCGGAGGCGGCGATGGCCTTGCCGGTGCCCCTTTCGTTGCCGTAGATCGCCGCTGTGTCGATGCTGCGGTACCCGGCCTCGAGCGCCGTGGCGACGGCCCGCTCGGCCTCGTCGTCCGGCACCTGCCAGACGCCGAACCCCAGCTGGGGCATCTCGACGCCGTTGTTGAGGATGATCGGGGGGACCTTGCTGCTCACGAGCTTGTTGATCCTTCGGTTGTGGACAGGTGGTACTCCCATCGTCAACGATCACGGGCCGCGATGCATTCCTGAACACGGAATCCGCACCGACGGATCCGCGGCTCAGGCCCGGTACAGGGCCTCGACCTCGGCCTCGTAGGCCTTCTCGATCGCCTTGCGCTTCAGCTTCAGCGACGGCGTCAGCAGGCCGTGCTCCTCGGTGAACGGCTGGGCCAGGATGCGGAAGGTGCGGATCGCCTCGGCCTGCGAGACAAGGGTGTTGGCGGCGACGACCGCCCGCCGCACCTCGGTCTCCAGATCCGGGTCGCGCACCAGCTGCACCGGGCTGAGCCGGGGCTTGCCGCGCATCTGCAGCCAGTGCTCGACGGCCTCCAGGTCGAGGGTGACCAGGGCGGCGATGTAGGGGCGGTCGTTGCCGACGACGATGCACTGGTTGACCAGCGGATGGTCGCGGACCCGCTCCTCCAGCACACCGGGGGAGACCGTCTTGCCGCTGGAGGTGACCAGGATCTCCTTCTTGCGGCCGCTGATCGTCAGATAGCCGTCCTCGTCGAGGGAGCCGAGGTCACCGGTGGCGAGCCAGCCGTCGTGCAGGGTCTCGTCGGTGGCCTTCTGGTTGTTCAGATAGCCCTGGAAGACGGTCCCGCCGTGCAGCCAGATCTCCCCGTCGTCCGCGATGTGCACGGTGACGCCCGGGATGGCCTGGCCGACGGTGCCGTAGCGGGTGCGCTCGGGCGGATTGGCGGTCGCCGCCGCCGTCGACTCGGTCAGACCGTAGCCCTCGTAGATCTGCACGCCCGCGCCCGCGAAGAACAGCCCCAGCCGGCGGTCCATGCCCGAACCGCCGGACATCGCGTTGCGGATCCGGCCGCCCATCGCGGCGCGCACCTTGGAGTACACGAGCTTGTCGAACAGCTGGTGCTGCACGCGTAGACTCGCCGACGGACCGGGCCCGGTACCCCAGGCCTTGGCCTCGACGGCGTCGGCGTACTTCACCGCGACCTCGACGGCCTTCTCGAAGGGGCCCGCCTTGCCCTCCTTCTCCGCCTTGCGCCGGGCCGCGTTGAACACCTTCTCGAAGATGTACGGCACCGCGAGGATGAAGGTCGGCCGGAACGCGGCGAGGTCGGGCAGCAGCGCTGCCGCGTTCAGCTGCGGCTGGTGGCCGAAGCGGACCCGGCCGCGGATCGCGGCGACCTCCACCATCCGCCCGAAGACATGGGCGAGCGGCAGGAACAGCAGGGTGGAGGCCTCGTCGCCCTTCTTGGAGTGGAAGACCGGCTCCCACCGCTCGATGACGGTGTCCGCCTCGATCATGAAGTTCCCGTGGGTGAGCACACAGCCCTTCGGGCGGCCCGTGGTGCCGGAGGTGTAGATGATCGTGGCGATCGACTCCGGGGTGACCGCCTGCCGGTGCCGGTGCACCACCTCGTCGTCCAGGTGCGCGCCGCTGTCGTAGAGCTCCTGCAGACAGCCCGCGTCGAGCTGCCAGAGCTGGCGCAGCCGGGGCAGCCGGTCGATGACGGTGGCGATGGTCATCGCGTGGTCCTCGTGCTCCACGATCGCCGCCGACACCTCGGCGTCGTAGAGCATCCAGAAGCACTGCTCGGCCGAGGACGTGGGATAGATCGGCACGACCTGGGCACCGATCGTCCACAGTGCGAAGTCGAACAGGGTCCACTCGTAGCGGGTGCGGGACATGATCGCGACGCGGTCGCCGAAGCGCACGCCCCGGGCGAGCAGGCCCTTGGCCAGGGCGAGCACCTCGTCGCGGAACTCGCCGGAGGTCACGTCCCGCCACTGCCCGGAGGCTTCCTTGCGGCCGAGGGCGACGGCGTGCGGGTCGGTCCGGGCATGCTCGAAGACGACGTCGGCCAGACCGCCGAGCGGCGGCGCCGACGCCAACGGCGGGTTGGTGAACTCGCGCAAACCTGGCTCCCGATCCTCGCTGCTTGGTCAGGCCCCTGATGCTCGGCAGCGCCGTGAAAGCTACCCCACCCGTTGGCCGGACGGGAGGGGTACGGAAACCGAGCAAAGCTCACGTTCTTCCCGCATGACGGCCGGAAAATGCCCGCACATGGGGAAGGGCCGGACACAATACTGACGAGTCAGTAAGTTCCGGTACCGTAATCTCCACCGAATCTGTACGCACCGATTACGGCCTGCGCCTCAGCCGCTTCGCCGACGCAGTCGCTCGCCGCCCGCCAGGATCGCCGCCGCCAGGGCGCGCGCGGCCGGCTCCGCCGTGGTGGGGCGGTGGCCGTGGGTGAGCGCGAAGTCGACCCTGCCCAGCTCCGGCAGGCCGGCCCGGTGCGGCACGCGGAACAGGCCCGGTGGGACGAGCCGGCGCGAGTGGGCCATGACGCCGAGGCCGGCGCGGGCGGCGGCGATCAGACCGTTGAGGCTGCCGCTGGTGCAGACGATCCGCCAGTCCCGCCCCTGGGCCTCCAGGGCCTCCAGCGCGCGGGCGCGGGTGATGCCGGGCGGGGGATAGACGATCAGCGGGACCGGGCGGTCGGCCTCCAGGCGCAGGTGCTCGGAGCCGATCCACACCAGGTCGTCGCGCCAGACCAGCTCACCGCGCGGACCCTGCGGGCGCCGCTTGGCCAGCACCAGGTCGAGCTTTCCGTCCGCGAGCTGCTCGTGCAGGGTGCCCGACAGCTCCACCGTCAGCTCCAGATCGACCTCGGGATGGTCGTGGCGGAAGCCCTCCAGGATCTCGGGCAGGCGGGTGAGGACGAAGTCCTCCGAGGCGCCGAAGCGCAGTCGGCCCCGCACCCGGGTGCCGGCGAAGAAGGCCGTCGCCTGCTCGTGCACCTCCAGCAGCCGGCGGGCGAAGCCCAGCATGGCCTCGCCGTCCTCGGTCAGCTCCACCGAGTGGGTGTCCCGGGAGAACAGCCGGCGGCCGGTGGCGTCCTCCAGCCGGCGCACATGCTGGCTGACCGTGGACTGGCGCAGGCCGAGCCGCCGGGCGGCCTGCGTGAAGCTCAGCGTCTGGGCCACGGCGAGGAAGGTGCGCAGCTGTGTGGGGTCGTACATGACGGGAAGCCTAGCCCCGGCCATCGCAGATCATGATGACAGTCAGAGCGGTATGCCGGATTCCCGATCGGCGGGCGGAGGAGGACGATGGAGGGGGATCCCGGGGATCCCGCGGGCCGCACGCCCGACGCACGGCAACAGGTACCGACGAGCAGCAAGTGGAGCACCGTGAAACGCCTGCAGTGGCCGAGCTGGATGCCGATCGACCCGTACATCGTGCTGCTGGTCGCCACGGTGGGGCTCGCGGCGCTCTTCCCGGCCCACGGAACCGGCGCGCACGTGGCCTCCGGGGCGTCCACCGGCGCGATCGCGCTGCTGTTCTTCCTCTACGGCGCCCGGCTCTCCACCCGCGAGGCGCTGGACGGGCTGCGGCACTGGCGGCTCCACGTCACCGTACTGGCCTGCACCTTCGTCGTCTTCCCGGTGCTCGGGCTGGCCGCCCGGGGCCTGGTGCCGGTGCTGCTGACCCAGCCGCTGTACCAGGGGCTGCTGTTCCTCACCCTGGTGCCGTCCACGATCCAGTCGTCGATCGCCTTCACGTCGATCGCCCGCGGAAACGTGCCCGCCGCCATCTGCGCCGGCTCCTTCTCCTCCCTGGTCGGCATCGTCGTCACCCCGCTGCTGGCCGCCGCCCTGCTCGGCAACAGCGGCGGCGGGTTCTCCGCCGACTCGCTGGTGAAGATCGTGCTGCAGCTCCTGGTGCCGTTCGTCGCCGGGCAGGTGCTGCGCCCCTGGATCGGCGGCTTCGTCGCCCGGCACAAGAAGGTCCTCGGCCTGGTCGACCGCGGCTCCATCCTGCTGGTCGTCTACACCGCGTTCAGCGAGGGCATGACCCAGGGCATCTGGCACCAGGTCAGCGCCGTGCGGATGGGTGCGCTGCTCGCTGTCGAGGCCGTCCTGCTGGCCGTCATGCTCGGGCTGACCTGGTACGGCGGCCGGGCGCTGGGGTTCGGGCGGGCGGACCGGATCGCCCTGCAGTTCGCCGGGTCGAAGAAGTCCCTCGCCTCCGGGCTGCCGATGGCGAGCGTCCTGTTCGGCGCCCATGCCTCCCTGGCCGTGCTGCCGCTGATGCTCTTCCACCAGATGCAGCTCATGGTGTGCGCGGTCATCGCCAAGCGGCGCGCCCGCGACCCCGAGGAGACCGCGGAGCGGTCGGCCCCGGAGGCGGTGCAGGGGCAGCCGGAGCACCGGGTCCTGCGCTGACCGCGGCCGGCTTGCCCCACGGCCTGTCCGGCGGATCGGGCCGGCTTCGAAGAAGGGCACCATGCCGCCGCAGCTGGGCGTGCCGGACCCCGCGACCCCGGCATGATCCGCCGGACAGGCCCTACGGGCGCAGCACGACCTTCCCGAGGTTGCGCCGGGTCTCGATCGCCTCGTGCGCCGCCGCCGCGTCCTCCAGGGGGAACTCACCGTGGACGGCCGGCCGCAGCGTGCCGGCGGCGAACAGGCGCCACAGCTCCTGGCGCCACTGTTCGTACAGCTCCGGCCGGCCGCGGGCGATCAGCGCCATCTGGAAGCCGATCACCGACTTGGCGCCGACCAGCAGGTCGTACGCCTGGATCGTGCCGCCGCCGGAGCTGTAGGCGACCAGCCGGCCGTGCGGGGCCAGTGCGGCGAGGGCAGGGGTGAGCAGGGCGCCGCCGACCGCGTCCAGGACGCAGTCGACGGGGTCTCCCCAGCCGTCGTCGCCGTACCGGACGCAGGCGTCGGCCCCGAGTGAGCGGACGAAGTCCGCCTTGGCCGGATCGGAGACGGCGCCCACCACCCGGCCCGCCCCGCGGGCCCGGGCCAGCTGTACCGCCAGGTGCCCGACCCCGCTCGCCGCGGCCGTGACCAGCACCGCCTCGCCCGGCACCGGACGCGCCGCCTCCAGCGCGCCGAACGCCACCAGGCCGCTGCGCACCAGCGCGACCGCGTCGACGCAGGTGGCGCCCTCGGGCACCGGGGAGGCCATGGCCTCCCGCAGGAGGGCGTAGTCGGCGTACCCGTGGCCGAAGCACAGGCCGGTGACCCGGTCGCCGGCGCGGTACCGGGTCACCCCCTCGCCCACGGCCACCACCTCGCCGGCGAGCTCGCCGCCCAGCGGGATCGGCTCGGCGGCCTCGGTGACCTTGCGGACGACGGGCAGGGTGACCCCGACCGCCTCGCAGCGCACCAGCAGCTCACCGGCGCCCGGCTCGGGCACGGCCACCTCCTCCAGGAACAGGGGACCGCCGGCGGACTCGTACCGGACACGACGCATGCGCAACCTCCAGGGCAGGAAAGTCGTTGGGAGTCCCAACGATATCGGGAAAGTCGTAGGGAAGTCCAACGATTACTCGGTAGGCTGCGCGGCATGCCCGAAGCACCCCTCCCCGCCATCCGCTCCCTGCCCAGCTGGCTCCTCGGCCGGGCCGCCGCGCGAGGCCGCGCCCTGGTCGCCGAGGCCCTCGCGGCCGAGGGCATGAGGATGTGGCACCACGTGGTCCTCTCCGCCGTCCGCGACCTCGCCCCCCTCGCCCAGGCCGACCTCGGCCGCAGCGTGGGGCTCGACCCCAAGGACCTGGTCGGCGTCCTCAACGACCTGCAGTCCGCCGGCCTCGTGCTGCGCGCCCCCGACCCGCACGACCGGCGCAAGAACGCCGTGTCCCTCACGGACGAGGGCACCCGGCTGCTCGCGCGCTGCGAACGGGCCGCCCGGGAGGCGAACGACGCGCTGCTCGGCCCCCTGTCGACGGCCGAACGCGAGCAGTTCATGGGCCTGTTGATCCGGATTTCCGGCACGGACGGCTGACGGCGGCTAACGTTCCGTCATGACCGCAGCTCCCGTGCTCGATCCGCAGCGCACCGCCCTCGTCCTCGTCGACCTGATGGACCGCATCGTCGCGCTGCCCCTGGAACCCCGCAAAGGCACCGACGTGCTCGCCGCGGCCGAGGAACTGGCGGCGGCCTTCCGTTCCGCCGGCGCGCTCGTCGTGCTGATCCGGGTCGAACGCCCCTCGGCCGCCGAGCAACCGCCCGGCAGTGCCCTGGTGGCGGGGCTGTGCCGGGAGGGGGACCTCGAGGTGGTCAAGCGCACCATCGGCGGCTTCCAGGGCACGGACCTCGACGAGCGGCTGCGCGAGCGCGGCATCCGCACCCTGGTGTTCGGCGGCATCGCCACCAACCTCGGCGTCGAGTCCACCGCCCGCGCCGCCGCCGACCTCGGCTACGAGCTGGTCTTCGCCGAGGACGCCATGGCCGCCTTCACCGCCGCCGAGCACGAGGCGTCGGTCCGCCTCGACTTCCCCCGCCTCGGCACGGTGACTAGGGCGGCGGACCTGCGCCTCGGGACCGTCTGAGCGCATACGCCGGTCGCACCCCGCGCGCGAGCGGAGACGGAGAACACAGCGGGGCCCCTGCGGCACGGGGGCGCTCCCCGCCCACCGGGCCCCGCGGGTGCCCGGTCAGCCCTGCGCGGCAGTGGCCCGCAGGGCGATGCGGTCCTCGCCCGCGTACACGTTCATGGAGCTGCCCCGCAGAAAGCCCACCAGGGTCAGCCCGGTCTCGACGGCCAGGTCCACCGCCAGTGACGACGGCGCCGACACGGCGGCCAGCACCGGGACGCCCGCCATCACCGCCTTCTGCGCCAGCTCGAAGGAGGCCCGCCCGGAGACCAGCAGGATCGTCCGGGACAGCGGCAGGCCGCCGTTCTGCAGCGCCCGCCCGACCAGCTTGTCCACCGCGTTGTGCCGGCCCACGTCCTCCCGTATGTCCAGCAGCTCCCCGTCCTCGGCGAACAGCGCCGCCGCGTGCAGGCCGCCGGTGCGGTCGAACACCCGCTGGGACTCCCGCAGCCGGTCGGGCAGGCTCGCCAGCAGCTCGGGGGTGACCCGGACCGGGGGAGTGTCGGCGATCGGCCAGTGCGCCGTCGTCCGTACGGCGTCCAGGCTGGCCTTGCCGCACAGTCCGCACGAGGACGAGGTGTAGACGTTGCGCTCGAGGGTGAAGTCGGGCAGGGCGACACCGGGGGCGGTCTTCACGTCCACCACGTTGTAGGTGTTGGAGCCGTCCACCGTCGCCCCGGCGCAGTAGACGATGTTCAGCACATCGGACGCCCTGGCCAGCACCCCCTCGCTCACCAGGAACCCCGCCGCCAGCGCGAAGTCGTCCCCGGGTGTGCGCATGGTGATCGCCAGGGACTTTCCGTTCAGCCGGATCTCCAGCGGTTCCTCGGCGACGAGCGTGTCCGGCCGGGCGGAGACCGCTCCGTCCCGGATGCGCAGGACCTTGCGTCGTTCCGTGACTCGTCCCATGTCCTGATCAGCCCCGGTTCTGTACGTGCTGGTAGCCGAATCGGCCCTTGCTGCAGAGATCCTCATTGTCCTGCACGGGGAGCGTGCCGCCGCGACTCGCTCCAGGTACCCGCCCCCGCATCTCGAACTCCGAACGGAACGACAGCGGCCGATCGCACCGAAGGAGCCACGTCGGTGGTCGCCGCACCGGGGAGGGCTGAATCCTGTCGACCAAATATTGTCTACCGCATGGAGGTGGCCAAGGGTGGGGAAGCCGACAACCCGGGCGCCCGATTCCTGTTGCCTCGCCTGCCGTCGTACCCGTGAGTCACTGATCAGACTGTGGATCCCGCTACCCACGGCCACGAGGGGGATCCCGCCATGAACGGCTCGCGCATCGCCGCCATCGGTCACTACCAGCCCGCCAAGGTGCTCACCAACGACGACCTGGCCGGCCTGGTCGACACCAGCGACGCGTGGATCCGCAGCCGGGTGGGCATCCGGACCCGGCACCTGGCCGGCCCCGACGAACCGGTCGACGAACTCGCGGCGCACGCCGCCGCCAAGGCCCTGGCCGCCGCCGGCCTCGCCCCCGGCGACATCGACCTGGTGCTCGTCGCCACCTCCACCGCGATCGACCGCTCCCCGAACACCGCCGCCCGCGTCGCCGCCCGGCTCGGCATCCCGCAGCCCGCCGCGATGGACGTCAACGTCGTCTGCGCCGGCTTCACCCACGCCCTCGCCACCGCCGACCACACCGTCCGGGCGGGTGCCGCGACCCGCGCGCTGGTCATCGGCGCCGACAAGATGTCCGAGGTCACCGACTGGAGCGACCGCACCACCTGCGTCCTGGTCGGCGACGGGGCCGGCGCCGCCGTGGTCGAGGCGTGCCGGCCGGGCGAGGAGCCCGGTATCGGGCCGGTGCTCTGGGGCTCGGTGCCGGAGATGGGCCACGCGGTGCGCATCGAGGGGACGCCGCCCCGGTTCGCCCAGGAAGGGCAGAGCGTCTACCGCTGGGCCACCACCCAGCTGCCGCCCATCGCCCGGCGCGCCTGCGAGAAGGCCGGCGTCCACCCCGCCGACCTCGCCGCGGTCGTCCTGCATCAGGCCAACCTGCGCATCATCGAGCCGCTCGCGCAGAAGATCGGTGCCGTCAACGCCGTGGTCGCACGCGATGTCACCGAATCCGGTAACACCTCGGCGGCCAGCATCCCCCTCGCCCTGTCCAAGCTGCTCGAGCGGGGCGAGGTCCGCAGCGGCGACACGGCCCTGCTGTTCGGCTTCGGCGGCAACCTCTCGTACGCGGGTCAGGTCGTACGGTGCCCGTGACGGCCGTGCGCCGGGGTGCGGCGCGATCGTCTCTCGCTGCCCCTGACCTCTGTACGCCGTAGACTGTAGACGATAGACGATCGACACTGGCTCTTCCGTACGCCTGAGTACGGCATGCCGAGGAGGGGGACCGCGATGTTGTCGACCGGACTGCCGCAGGGGGCCGTGCCCCGGCTCGAACGGCCCGGCCCCCTGCGCGAGCGGGTCTACGAGGCCCTGCTGGAGCTCATCACCACCCGCGCCCTGCAGCCCGGCCAGCACCTCGTCGAAAGCGAACTCGCCGGACACCTGGGCGTCTCCCGGCAGCCGGTGCGCGAGGCGCTGCAGCGCCTGAACACCGAGGGCTGGGTCGATCTGCGGCCCGCCCAGGGTGCGTTCGTGCACGAGCCGACGGAGCAGGAGGCCGACCAGCTCCTGACCGTCCGTACGCTCCTGGAGGCGGAGGCCGCCCGGCTGGCCGCCGCCCACGCGGGCAGCACCGGTATCGCCGCCCTGGAGGAGCTGTGCGCCGAGGGCGAGCACGCGGTGGCCGCCGAGGACGTGGACCGCGCGGTCGCCCTCAACGCGGCCTTCCACGCCAAGGTCATGGAGCTGGCGGGCAACGCGGTCCTCGCGGAACTCGCTGCCCAGGTCGACCGGCGGGTCCGCTGGTACTACACGCCGGTGGCCCGGCAGCGCGGCCGTCAGTCGTGGATCGAGCACCGCGAACTGATCACCGCGATCGCCGCCCGGGACGAACAGCGCGCCACCCATCTGATGCGCGCCCACACCGAGCACACCAGGCGCTCCTACCACGAGCGCAACACCGACTGACCGACGTCCGGGAAAGGCCGGCACCCGGAGGCGGCGAACGCGGCCGAGGGGCAGCGGCGCTCGCCCTGCCCGGCTGTCTGCGCGAGCGGGACGGGCGGCGCAACCGGGCGGCGCGCCGCCACCGGAGCGGCTCTGCGCGGCGCCGAGCCCACCCCGTCAGTCGCCGAGCAGCCGCCACGCGGTGAGGGCCAGCCTGGCCCGGGTCAGTCCGACGGGCCCGGTGAGGTCGACGCCCAGCGCCCGGCCGAGCTGCTCGACGCGGCGGGCGACGCTGCTGTGGTGCAGATGGAGGAGGTCGGCGGCCCGGCGCAGGGAACCGGTGGCGCAGTAGGCCTCCAGGGTCTCAAGCTCCTCCGGATCCCGGGCGATCCGTGCGACGGCGGCCACATCGGGGTTCTCCCGCGAGCTGCCGGCGGGGATCTCGGCCAGCAGCGCCAGCGCGCCCAGATCACCGTGCCGGACGACGGGTTCGCGCGCGGTCGTGAAGCGAAGGGCGGTGCGGGCCTGCCGCCAGGACCGCTCGGGGCTCCCGGCCCCGCCGATGCCCGCGCGCACCTCCGCCGGAAGCCCGGCCGGGTCCACCGCCGTGGCCAGCACGACCCCCACCTCGGCGAGCGGTGCCGCCTTCACCGGGCGCCCGGGGCAGAGCAGTTGGCCGATACGGTCCAGCGGAAGCCGCGAGCGTACGGCGACGACGTGGACCGGCGCGTCGGCGGCGAACCCCAGGAGCCGCAGCGCCCGGGACCGGGCCGCCTCGTCGGTGTCGGCACCGACCACCAGTTCGACCAGGGCAGGGTCGGCCATGGTAGTGCGGGCCGGTCCGTACCGCTCGACCGCCGCGGCGGCGGCGATCGCGAGCCGGTCCAGCAGCACCTCGTCGAGAGCGCCCGGCGGACCGGGGCGTTCCAGCCACACCGTGCCGATCTCCTCGTCGTCGAGGGTGACCGGCACCGTGGTGGACGCGGGTGACGGCGGGCCGGCCGCCTCGGTGCCCTGCGGCGAGACCCGGATCACCCGCCCCGTGCCGTGCAGCCGTATCCCGGCGACGCACTCGGCCAGACCCGCCGAGGCGCGGGCGAGCGCCGGGAGATCCACCCGACGGCGCATCAGCGTGTCGTAGAACCCGACGATGCGGATCGCACCGTCGACGTAGGGGTCGAGTCCCGACAGCCGTACCGCCAGCGCCTCCATGGCCTCAGGATAGAAGGCCGGGCCGGCCCGCGGGCGCGCCGACCGGCGCGCGAAACGGGCGGGATGCGCGACGGACGGCGGGTGACCGCTCGGTACGCGGCCATGAGGATGGGCGTCATGGATCCCGAACTCGAGGCCTTCGTGCCGTTCTTCCCCCGCGCCGACCTCAACGACCCGGTCGCCGCCCGGGGACACCTCGCGGAACTGGCCGCGGCGGTGCCCGCACCGGACACCGCCGACCTGCGGATCGAGGACCGCACGGTACCCGCCGACCCGGACGTGCCGGTGCGCATCTACCGTCCCCGCCAGGCCCACGGCGCCATCGTCTGGCTGCACGGCGGCGGGTTCGTCATGGGGAACCTGGACACCGAGCACCCGTGGGCCACCCGGATCGCCGAAAGCTCCGGCGCGGTGGTGATCTCGGTGGCCTACCGCCTCGCCCCTGAACACCCCTTCCCGGCCGCCCTGGACGACGCCTACGCCGTACTGCACTGGACCGCGCGCCAGGCGGTCGCACTCGGCATCGACCCCGAGCGGATCGCGGTCGGCGGCCACAGCGCCGGCGGCGGACTCGCGGCCGCGCTGGCCCTGCGGGCGCGTGACGAACGGGGCCCCCGGATCCGCTTCCAGCTGCTCAACCAGCCCGGGCTGGACGACCGTCAGGAGACCTGGTCGCAGCGGAACTTCACCGACACGCCCTGGATGAACCGCGACAAGGTCACCGCCTCCTGGCGGCACTACCTGGGCGGCCGGCCCGCCACACCGTACGCGGCCCCCGCGCGCGCCACCGACCTGTCCGGGCTGCCGCCGGCCTACCTGGCCACCGCGGAACTCTGCCCGAACCGCGACGAGAACCTCGCCTACGCCCAGCGCCTGCTGCAGGCGGGCGTGTCCGTCGAACTGCACCAGTGGCCCGGCACCTTCCACGGCTCGCAGGCGATCGTCTCCGCCGACGTCTCGCAGCGGCAGAACGCCGAACTCGGTGCGGCCCTGCGCCGCGCCCTGGCCGACTGAGCCGTACCGGCCGGACGTTGCGGCGGGAGGGACCCGCCGCATCCATGGAGCACGGGAAAGGACGGATGTCATGAGGACACGACTGGCTCTGTACGCGGGCGTGGCCGCGCTGAGCGTCGCCGCGGGCATGGCGACGGCGGCCCCCGCGACCGGCGACACCGGCGCGTCGGCCGGATTCGACACGGCGGAGCTGCGGTCCGCCCTGGACGAGGTGCACCGCGCGGGCGTGCCGGGCGTGTTCGCCGAGGTGCGCGACGCCGGGCGGACCTGGCGCGGCGCGTCGGGCGTCGCCGATCTCCGGACCGGCCGGCCGGTGCGGCCCGGCATGCGGCAGCGCGTCGGCAGCATCACCAAGACCTTCACCGCCGCCGCGATCATGCAGCAGGTCGAGCAGGGACGGATCCGGCTCGACGCGCCGATCGGTGACTATCTGCCGCAGTCGGTGCCGGGGGAGCGGGGCAGGACGATCACCGTCCGGATGCTGCTCAACCACACCAGCGGCATACCCGACTACATCCCCTACGCCTTCCCGTCCCTGCGGCAGCCCTCGCCGCAGAGCCTGGACGACAACCGGTTCCGGCACTTCCGCCCCGCCGAGCTGATCGAGCTGGGCCTCGCAGCGCCTCCCACCGGCGAGCCGGGCGGCCCGACAGGGGTGTACTCGAACACCAACTACGTGCTCCTCGGCGAGCTGTTGGAGAAGGTGACCGGCATCCCCGCCGAGGCGTACATCACCCGCCACGTCATCGAACGCGCCGGGCTGCGGCACACCCACTTCCCCGACGGACCGCGCATCGAGGGACCGCACCCCCGGATGTACGAGGCGCTCTGGGGCCTGCTGGACCCGCCGCGTGACTACAGCGTCTACGACATGTCCTGGGTGACGGCGACGGCCTCCCTGATCTCGACCATGGACGATCTCAACCGCTTCTACGCTCGGTTGCTCGACGGCAGGATCGTCAGCCGGTCGTCGCTGGCGCAGATGCAACGCACCCTCCCGGTCCGCGCCCTGGACGGCACGACGATCGACTACGGCCTCGGCCTGCAGAAGACCGACATCCCGGGATGCGGCACCTTCTGGGGCAACGAGGGCACGGTCTGGGGAGCCGGGACCCTGTCCATGACCCGGGCCGACGGCAGGCGCCAGGTGTCGGTCGCGATCAACCTCATGCGGTGGAACGAGCGGGACCCCGCACAGGCGCCCCGGCCCCATCCCATCGACGAGGCGCTGCGGACGCTGT
The DNA here is from genome assembly GCF_055572275.1 of Streptomyces sp. NPDC030798. Lineage (NCBI taxonomy): Bacteria > Bacillati > Actinomycetota > Actinomycetes > Kitasatosporales > Streptomycetaceae > Streptomyces > Streptomyces sp. NPDC030798. Next base: position 214,606 of record NZ_JBVIDR010000006.1, read on the forward strand.
ACCGGCAGGCGATGTGCGGCGACCGGGGCACACACTAGGGGCCCGGACGGCCGGGGGCGACGGCCTGTCCGGCGTCGCCCCCGGTGCCTGCCGTCAGGGAACCGGCGGCGGTCCCACGGCCGGTGCCGCCAGCCCGGCCGGCGTCGGCCGCTGGTCGTCCGGCTCGACGGCGACAACGCGGCTCGCGGCCGGGCCGTCCCCGACGGGCGCGCGCCCACCCGCTGGTCCAGCAGGTCACCACCATGGACGGCGACGCCCGCCGTGCCACATCGACTGCCTGGCCGCCTTCGAGGCCGACCCCGACAGCGAACTGATCGTGACGATCCGCGAGATCGGCGGCTGCGTCGCCGGCTTCGCCGCACCCGAGGACCGCACTGGGCCATGCGGGCGCCATCGTCTGCGGGACCTCCGGCACCTCCGGCACCTCCGGCAGGGCGCAGGCCAAGGAGCTGGCGCTGGAGGCCGCCGGGGTCCGGGTGGGCAGCACCCCGACCGTGACGGCCCGGTCGGCCCTCACCCTTCTGCGGACGGGAGCGTGAGGTCACTCATAGTGGGGGCGCCGTCACTGTCGCAGATGTTGCCGCGGCAGTAACTTCCTCTACGACCGGATCCGCGCCATGCACCTCCCGCCCCCGACCGTGCACCGAGAGCGGAGCAACCAATGGCATCCACCCTCACCCTCAAGGCCGAAGCCTCCTGGGCCGACGCCTGGCGGCGCTGCCTCACCGTCGCGCCCGAGGCCTTCCGGGACGACCGAGTCCTCAACCTCTGGAACGCTGCCTGGCGGGCCGACGGCCGGGCCCTGCCCGCCACCAGCCCGGTGGACGGCAGCCCCGTCGCCGGCCCGCCCCGGCTGGACCGGGCCGCGGCCCGGCAGGCCGTACGGGCCTCCCTCGACCAGCACCGCGCCTGGCGCCACGTCCCCCTGCCCGAACGCCGGGCCCGGGTCGCCGCCACCCTCGACGCCCTCACCGAACACCGCGACCTGCTCGCCCTCCTCCTCGTCTGGGAGATCGGCAAGCCCTGGCGGCTCGCCCTCGCGGACGTCGACCGGGCCATCGACGGCGTCCGCTGGTACGTGGAGGGCATCGAGCCGATGATCGACGGCCGGGCGCCGCTGGACGGACCGGTGTCCAACATCGCCAGCTGGAACTATCCGATGAGCGTGCTCGTCCACGCCCTGCTGGTCCAGGCCCTGGCCGGCAACGCGGTCATCGCCAAGACCCCGACCGACGGCGGCGTCGCCTGCCTCACCCTGGCCGCGGCGCTCGCCGCCCGCGAGGGGCTGCCCGTCACCCTCGTCAGCGGCAGCGGGGGAGAGCTGTCCCAGGCGCTGGTGCGGGCACCCGAGATCGGCTGCGTCTCCTTCGTCGGCGGCCGCGACACCGGCGCCGCCGTCGCCACGGCGGTGGCCGACCTCGGCAAACGCCACATCCTCGAACAGGAGGGCCTGAACACCTGGGGCATCTGGAACCACACCGACTGGGACACGTTCGCCGCGGTGGTCCCCAAACTCTTCGACTACGGCAAACAGCGCTGCACGGCCTATCCGCGCTTCGTGGTCCAGCGCAGCCTGTTCGACCAGTTCCTCGCGGCCTACCTCCCCGCGGTCCGCACCCTCACCGTCGGCCACCCGCTGGCGGTGGAGCAGCCGGACGACCCCCACCCCGAGCTGGACTTCGGGCCGCTGATCAACGCGGCCAAGGCCAAGGAACTGCGCGACCAGGTGGCCGAGGCCGTCGACCGGGGTGCCGTCCCCCTGCACCGCGGCAGGCCGGCCGACGCCCGCTTCCTGCCCGGGCAGGACACCTCGGCCTACGTCCACCCGGTCACCCTGCTCAACCCGCCCCGCTCCTCCCCGCTGCACCACGCGGAACCGTTCGGCCCGGTCGACACGATCGTCCTGGTCGACACGGAGGCCGAGCTGCTGGCCGCCATGAACGCCTCCAACGGCGCCCTGGTCGCCACCCTCTCCACCGACGACCGGGCCACCTTCGAGCGGCTGGCACCGCAGATCCGCGCCTTCAAGATCGGCCACGGCAGGCCCCGCTCCCGCGGCGACCGCGACGAGCTGTTCGGCGGCTTCGGCGCCTCCTGGCGCGGCGCCTTCGTCGGCGGCGACCTCCTGGTCCGCGCGGTCACGCAGGGTCCCGTCGACGAGCGCCTCCCGGGCAACTTCCCGGAGTACCAGCTCATGCCGTGACCGGGCGCCGGCGCGGAAGGCATGCGATCTCCCACGTTGCGCAGCGGCGCGGCGGCCGGAGCGCCCGTCGGCGTCCCGGCCGCCCCACCGCACGGATACGCAGGTGAAACGCACTCCGAAACCTTGGTATTGTTGTCCCTGTCGCCGCGGGGTACGCCCCCGCTCAGGCGGCACACCTGGTCCGGGTGGCGGAATGGCAGACGCGCTAGCTTGAGGTGCTAGTGCCCTTTATCGGGCGTGGGGGTTCAAGTCCCCCCTCGGACACTCACCGTGATGACACGGTTGCGAGGGCCCCGACCTGACGGTCGCGGCCCTCGTTGCGTGTTCCGGCCTCCGTCCCCACGGGAGTGCTGTACGGGTTCAGCCGGATTTCGGACACCCATGCCGCTGCTTCGGCTCCTGTGCCGGAAGAAGCATTGCCGTACGAGGGGTATTGACGGGACTCGCCCGCACCTTAAGATCCCTGCTGCTCGAAGTACCGATCACTGTACGAAATATCGAACGAGGTCGGTCGGCAGTTGCCGCAGGCTGCCCTGCTCCGGCCGGTACGCAACGCAAACGGTCCGTCACAAAGGAATGAGCCGCATGCCTTCAGAACCCGGAGTGCCGCGCAGAACCGTCCTCACCGTCCTGGGCGCCGCCTCCCTCTCCGGGACCTTCGCCACCGCCGCTCCCGCCGGAGCCGCCGAGTTCACCGGCAGCACCGCAAGCGCCCCTGCCGCGGACCTCCCCGCCGCAGCCGCCCACTGGACCTTCGACGAAGGCTCCGGCACCTTGGCCGCCGACTCCTCCGGCAACGGTCGTACCGCGACGCTCCAGGGCGCGGCCGGCTGGGACACCGGCAAGGCCGGAACCCACAGCCTGAACCTCAGGGCGGGCGGCAACGCCACGGCGTCCGGGCCGGCCCTCGACACCTCCAAGGCGTTCTCGGTGGGCGTCTGGGTCAACCTCGCTCAACTCGGCGGCTATCAGACCGCCGTCAGCATCGACGGCAAGGTCGTCAGCTCCTTCTACCTGGGGCTGCGCGACGACACCGGCACCTTCGCCTTCGCCCGGCTGGGCTCGGACGCCACCCAGAGTGCCGCGGTCGCGGCCGCCGCCTCAGCGCCCACCACCGGTACCTGGACCCATCTGGTCGGTGTCAGCGATCCGGCCGCCGGCGTCATCCGCCTCTACGTCAACGGCGTGCTGGAAGGGGAGACCGCCTACACCGCGGGCTGGGCCGGCAGCGGCGACACCGCCATCGGCCGTGCGCTCTACGGCGGTGGGCACGTGGACCAGTGGCACGGCCTCGTCGATGACGTGTGGATGTTCCCGACCGCCCTCACGTCCGACCAGGTCGCGGCGCTGGCCGGGGTTCCGGTGGATACCACGACGCCGCTGCTGAGCGTGGATGTCGGCAACCCCGCGCACGCCGTGTCCCCCGTCCTCCCCGGCTTGATGTTCGAGGACATCAACCACTCCGGCGAGGGCGGCATCTACGCCGAACTGGTGCAGAACCGCTCGATGATGGCCAGCGACACCACGCCCGTCCACTGGTCCGCCGTCGGCGGAACGACCCTCGCACTCGACACCGCCACCCCGCTGAACGCCGCGCTCGACCGCTCCCTCAAGGTCGCACTGCCGAGCAGCACCGGGGCCGGAAACCGGGCCGGCGTCGCCAACGACGGCTTCTGGGGCATACCCGTGCGGCCCAGGACCGTCTACACCGCCCGGCTGTTCGCCAAGGCCTCGCGACGCATCGGCCCGCTCAGGATGGCCATCGAGTCGGCGGACGGCTCGACGGTGTACGCGTCCGCCCATGTGCCCCACATCGGCACGGCCTTTCGCGGCCGCCCGTTCGAGCTGACCCTGCGCACCGGTTCGCGCACTCCCGTGGTCGGTGACGCGCGGCTGACCGTCACCACGGCCGACCCCGCCGCCGCGGGCGAGACCCTGTGGCTCCAGCACGTGTCCCTCTTCCCGCCCACCTACAACAACCGACCCAACGGCCTGCGCATCGACCTGATGGACAAACTGGTCGCTCTGAAGCCGAAGTTCCTGCGCTTCCCCGGCGGGAACTTCCTCGAAGGCAACACCATTGCGACACGGTTCAACTGGAAGAACACCATCGGTCCGGTCTGGGAACGCCCCGGCCACATGGACGACGCCTGGGGCTACTGGTCCACGGACGGCCTCGGCCTCCTCGAGTACCTGGAATGGGTCGAGGACCTGAACGCCCAGCCGGTCCTCGCCGTGTTCGCCGGCTACGCGCTCAAGGGCGAACACGTCACCGGTGACGCACTCAAGCCGTTCGTCCAGGACGCGCTCGACGAGATCGAGTACGTCACCGGCCCTGTCACCAGCACCTGGGGCGCACGACGTGCCGCCGACGGGCATCCGGAGCCGTTTCCGCTGGAGTACGTGGAGATCGGCAACGAGGACTGGTTCGACTCCTCGGGGTCGTACGACGAGCGGTTCGCCGCCTTCCACGACGCGATCAAGGCGAAGTACCCGCATCTGAAGCTGATCGCCACGACGTCCGTGACGAGCCGCACGCCGGACCTCATCGACGAGCACTACTATCTCGCGCCGTCCGCCGCCCAGGCCTCCACCCACAAGTACGACAACCGGGACCGCGATTCGACGAAGGTGTTCGTCGGAGAATGGGCCGCGCAGGAGGGCCGTCCCACACCCGACCTCAACGCGGCGCTCGGCGACGCCGCTTGGCTGGCCGGTCTGATCCGCAACTCGGACCAGGTCCTCATGGAGTGCTACGCGCCGCTGTTCTCGCACGTCAAGAACAACGTCTGGGCCACCAACCTGATCGCGTACGACAACCTGACCAGCTACGTGTCGCCCAGCTACTGGGCTCAGCACATGCTGACGAGCCAACTCGGCGACACGGTGCTTCCGGCCACCGCACGTGCGCTGCCCGGCCTCGCCACCGTGGCCACCCGCTCCGGGAAGCGCCTCTATGTCGCGATCGTCAACTGCGGCACGGAGAAGGTGAAGGTACCGGTCGAGCTGACGGGGCTGGCCAAGGGGGTCAAGAGACATGCCACCGCGACGGTCCTGACCGGCCCCTCGCGCGAGACCACCAACACGCTGACGGCCCCTGACACGTTGGTGCCCAGGACGAGTACCGTGACCGGCGCGGCAGCCTCCTTCACCAGCACCGTGCCACCGCTCTCCGTCACGGTACTGGAGCTCGTCCTGACCTGATCGGTCACTGCCCGACGCCCTTGTTGCTCGGCACACGTCGCTTCCAGGGATTGAGCCCGGCCTGCGCCGGCTCGACCGTGCCGTCAGCGGCCGACTCCACCTCACCGTGACGACACGGCTGCGAGGGCCTCGACCTGCCGGTCGCGGCCCTCGGCCCGTCTCCGGAAGTGATCGTCGCGGTCCGGCCGGCCGGACCACGTCCCGTCACGGCTTGATGCCCACCCCGGTCCACAGGCTGACCTGCGCGTCGGTCAGTGGCTCCGTCTCGGTGACGGGCCCGCTCGGAGCGTCGGGGCGCCGGCGGTGGCCGACCGCGATGCCGGGGTCGAGGAGTTCCAGCCCGTCGAAGAAGCGGGCGACGCCGGCCCGGAGGCGGAATCGCACCGGGGTCCCGGCACTGGTGCAGATGCCGGTGCCTTCTGCCGGGCGGACGGGGCGAAGTCGGGCGTGCAGTGGCTCAGCGCCCGGGTGCTGCCCGGCGGCAGGGCGTCGAGCAGGCGGTGGACGATCCGTACGGGTCCTGGGCGTGGGTCAGGCGGGCGCCAGTTCGGCGAGCAGCAGCGTACGGTCGTCCGGAGCTGCCTCGGGAGGAGGGGCGCCCACCAGTTCCCGGCACCAGGACTGCAGTCTGCCGTGACCACCGGTCTCCGGGGCCTGGGCGACGACGGAGTCGACGGCCTCGGCGAGGCGGGCGATGCCCTGATCGATGTCGCGATGGCGGGACTCGACCAGGCCGTCGCTGTAGAGCACCAGCAGGGCCGGATCGGTCAAGGGCAGCGTCGTCGCCTCGTAGGTGCCCGCACCCAGTCCGAGGGGCAGGCCCGCGCTGGTGAGTGCGACGGGGGCGGCCGGCCCGTCCGGGCCGCGGATGAGCGGTGGAGGGTGTCCGGCGCCGACGATCGTGCACAGGCGCCGGTGCGGGTCCCACTCGACGTACATGCAGGTGGCGAAGGAGGCGCCGGGGACGGCGGAGGCGAGTTCGTCGAGCCGGCCCATCAGGGCCACGGGCGTGAGGTCGAACCTCGCCAGGGTGCGGACGGCGGTGCTCAACTGGATCATGGCGACGGCCGACTCCGGTCCGTGGCCCATGGCATCCCCGACGATCAGACCGACGCGGCCCTCCGGCCGGGGCAGTACGTCGAACCAGTCGCCGCCGATGATGTTCCCGTCTCCGGCCGGGAGGTAGCTGTGCGCGACGCTGCAGCCCGTGATCGCGTCATCGGTGGTGGGGAGCAGGCTGTTGCGGATGGCGAGCACGGTGCGGCGCTCACGTTCGTACCGGCGGGCGTTGTCGAGGGCGACACAGGCCCGCGCGGCAAGCCGCTCCACGGCCACGGCGTCGCCAGGGCCGAAGGGGGCTCTGCCCGGCCCGCGCGCGCAGGCGATGAACCCCACGGCGGTGTCCCGCAGATGCAGGGGCACGACCAGGAAGGACGTCGTCTGCAGGATGCTCTTCATACGGGAGTCGCCCGTCGAGGCGCTGAGCCGCTCACGGGTGTGCGGATCGACGGCGTCGAGGAGCTGTGTCCGCCTGTCGGCGAGTGCGCGGGCGTAGGGGGTCTCGCGGGGAAGGACGATCACCTGGTCGACCGGCAGCAGCGGTTCCCAGTCCTCGCGCCTGTCCGTCCCCACCCGCAGCGCCAGGCGGCGGGCCTCGATCTGGGGCGGGTCGGCGGCCGCGTAGGAGTTCTCCCCCTGGAGCCACCGCTCCAGCAGATAGACGGAGGCGGCGTCGCAGAAGCCCGGGGTCAGCGCGTGCACGACGTGGTCACCCGTCAGGTGCAGGTCCAGTTCCGAGCCGATGACGTCGGCTGCGGGGGAGAAGAACGAACGACGTGGGGTGCGATGACGCAGGGACTCGTCGGGGTGCTCGCGTGTCTCGTTCCGCAGGATCGTGCCTTTCCGGGTGGGGCACGCCCGTGCTGCCGCGCGCGCCTCGTCCGCATCCTGGTCAACTATAGGATGAGGCGTCAACCATCCCTTGAGAAAAGGCGAGTTGCCGTGAACGCAGGCCGCCCGGAACGTGCGGAGCCAGAAAAGGCGAGCGTCGCTCGGATGTACGACGCCATGTTGGGTGGAGACCACAACTTCGCCGTCGACCGGGAGGCCCTGGCGGCGTTCACCGCCATCGACCCGCAGGTGCGGACCCTGGCCCGGGCCAACCGCGCCTTCCTCGGGCGTGCCGTGCGCTTTCTCGTCGGTGCCGGGGTGCGGCAGTTCATCGACCTGGGATCGGGGATTCCCACCCAGGGCAACGTCCACGAGGTGGCGCAGGCCGCCGACCCGGCCTGCCGGGTGGTGTACGTGGACAACGACCCGGTGGCCGTGGCCCACAGCGCCGCCCTGCTCTCCGACAACCCGAACGCGGACATCCTCGACGCCGACATCCGCCGCCCCGCCGACATCCTGTCGTCCCCGCAGGTGCGCAAGCTGATCGACCCCGAACAGCCCGTCGCCGTACTGATGATCACGATCCTGCACTTCATCACGCCGGACGAGAACCCCGCCGGCATCGTCGCCGCCTTCCGTGACGCCCTCCCCGACGACGGCTGGCTGGCCCTCACCCACGCCACGAACCAGGACCGGCCCGACACCGCCGCGGCAGTGGGAAAGCTCTACCGGGACAGGGCCACGTCCCCTGTGACCGCCCGCTCCCGCAGTGAGATCCTCCATCTCTTCGACGGCTTCGACCTCGCCGAACCGGGCCTGGTCCACGTCCCCCTGTGGCGCCCCGACCCCGATGTCCCCACCCCTGAGAACCCCACGGAGTACTGGGTGTACGCGGGCGTGGGCCGCAAGCGTCCGGTGTGACGGTTCAGCGAGGGCGCCCCGCGCCCGGTGCAGTCCTCAGTGCTCCAGGCGGACCGGCATCAGGAGCGAGAAGGTCCGCTCGTCGCCGGGACGGCGAATCGCGAGGGGCGCCGTGGGGGCGCCGATCTCGAGGATCAGTTCGTCCCGGGCGCCGGCCGTGAGCGCGTCGAGCAGGAACTCGCGGTTGACGCCGATGCCGTCCTGGCCGTCGTCGCCGTCCGCGCAGACGGTCACCGTGCCGTCGTCCGTCACCCCGAGCACGCTGACGTCGTAGGACGCGCCGTCCTGCTCGCGCACCTCGGCCGGACGGACCGCACCGGTCCTCAGCGCCTCCCGGAAGGCCGCCGTGGCGACGAGCACCCGGCGACCGGCCGGAAGCCGGACCAGACGACGGTAGTCGGGGAAGTCGTGGCCGAGGCACTGGCCGGCCGCCTGGCGGTCGCCGGACTCCAGGGAGACACGGTCACCGTCCACGGCGAGCCGCACCGGTTCCTCGCCCCGCACCAGCGCCCGCATCGCATCGGCGAGGGGCAGCGGCACGATGGCCTGCACGCGCGGGCCGTCGTATCCGGAGGCAGGGACGTGCGCGACAGCCATGCGGTAGCGGTCGGTGGCCACCACGCCCAGTCGGCCGGCCTCGATGTCGAACAGGATGCCGCCCAGCGTCGGCAGTTCGGGGTCCGTACTGGCCGCGAAACGCACCGAGTCCAGAGCGGCCGCCAACTCCGGGGCGCTGAGGGCGAGGTGGGCGGTGGCGGTGCGGAGCGAAGTCATCGGGTTCTCCCTGTGGTCGAGGACGGCTCGGAGTGCGGAGAACGCGCTGCGGGCGTCGGACAGGCCCCGTTCGAGGCGGCGCAAGTGCGCCCGGAGGAGTCCGCGCACCAGGTCCGCGTCCTCGCCGGCCCAACCGGCCAGCACCAGCCGGACGTCCGCGAGGGGCATGCCGGCCCGGCGCAACCGGGCCAGCAACCGGGCCTCCTCCAACTGCCCCGGCTCGTACCAGCGGTAGCCGGTGACGGGGTCCACCCAGGCGGGGACCAGCACACCGGCCCGGTCGTAGAACCGGAGCGCACTCACGCCCAGCCCACTGTCCCGGGCCATTTCCCCAATGCTGCGCATCTCGCTCTCCACACCCGGAACTCTGGGCCCTGCACAAGGTCGAGGGTCAAGCCCGGCCCGGCTCACCAAATATTCGCTACGCGCCGCCCCGCCCCCGTCCCTAGACTCGGCATGCACCGCGCGCCGCACCCACACGTCGGCGGCCCGCGCTGCCCGTCCACCGAACCGTGACCACCGAGGGGAGCCCGGCCGTGCGTGACCGTACCGCCGTCGTCGTTCCCCCGTCGCGGTCCGAGGTGATCCTGGTGTCCTCGTCCGTCCGGTGCCCGCTGCGCGGCCGGCACCGGATGCCCCTGACGTCACACTGACCCGGTTCGCCGACCGGAACTCCCCTGTACGGGCAGGTGAGTTCGTCGTGCCCGGTGTCCGCTCGTCCGGGGAAATCGCGCCGCCCCTCTCCCTGCACCACAGAAAGGTCCTGGGCCGTGCGCACCAGCCTCAGCACCCTCGCCACCATCCGCAACCTCGGCATCCTCGCCCATGTAGACGCCGGCAAGACCACCGTCACCGAGCGGATCCTGTACGCGACCGGCACCACGCACAAGCGGGGTGAAGTGCACGACGGCACCACCGTCACCGACTTCGACCCGCAGGAACGCGACCGCGGCATCACCATCTTCGCCGCCGCCGTCAGCTGCGCCTGGGACGGTCACCGCATCAACCTCATCGACACCCCCGGCCACGTCGACTTCGCCGACGAGGTCGAACGCTCGCTGCGCGTCCTCGACGGAGCGGTCGCCGTGTTCGACGCCGTCTCCGGGGTCGAGCCGCAGAGCGAGTCGGTGTGGCGGCAGGCCGACCGGCACGGCGTGCCGAGGATCGCCTTCGTCAACAAGCTGGACCGCGCGGGCGCCGACCTCGACCGGGCCGTCGACTCGATCCGCGAGCGGCTGCACCCCGTTCCACTCGTCGTCCAGCTCCCGATCGGCGCCGAGGACGGCTTCACCGGGGTGGTGGACCTGGTCCGCATGCGCTCCCTGGTCTGGGCCGACGGCGACGGGACGGCCGTGGAGGGGCCCGTACCGCACGAGCTGCGGGAGGAGGCCCTGCGCCGGCGCCGGATGCTGGAGGAGGCGGTAGCCGAGCTGCATCCCGCCGCGCTCGAGGAGTTCTGCGACCGGGAGACCCTCTCGGCCGCCACGCTCACCGGCACCCTGCGCGACCTCACCCGCACCGGTGACGGCGTGGTCGTGCTGTGCGGCTCCGCCTACCGCAACCGCGGCATCGAACCGCTGCTGGACGCGGTGGTGGCCTACCTGCCGTCACCGCTGGACGTACCCGCCGTACGCGGAGTCCACCGGGACACCGAACAGCGGCGCCCCGCCGACCCCGGGGCACCGTTCGCGGCGCTCGCGTTCAAGGTGCACGCGGGCGGCACCGGCCGCCTGACCTACGTACGCGTCTACTCGGGCGCCCTCGAGAAGGGAGACACCGTGGCCGACCCCGGCACCGGGCGCACCGAACGCGTGACCCGCATCCTGCGCGTCATGGCGGACCGGCACGTCCAGCTCGACCGCGCGGTCGCCGGTGACATCGTCGCGCTCGCGGGCCCCAAGGCGGCGCGGCCCGGCTCCACCCTGTGCGACCCGGGCGCTCCGCTGCTCCTGGAGCCGCCCGTGACCGCCGAGCCCGTGGTGTCCGTCGCCGTCGAGGCGCGCCGGGCCACCGACACCGGCCGGCTGGCGACCGCGCTCGCCCGGCTGGCGGAGGAGGACCCCTCCCTGGTGGTCCGCACCGACGCCGAGACCGGGCAGACCGTGCTGTCGGGCATGGGTGAGCTGCACCTGGAGGTCGCGGTGGAGAAGATCCGCCGCGACGGTGGACCGGAGGTCGGCGTGGGCCGCCCGCGGGTCGCCCACCGGGAGACCGTGGTGCGCGGGGTGCGCGGGCTGGTCCACCGGCACGTCAAACAGGACGGCGGTGCGGGCCAGTTCGCCCACATCGTCCTCGACGTCGAGCCGCTCGGCGACGAACCCGGCGGCACCGGGTTCGCGTTCCGGTCGGCCGTGGTCGGCGGGCGGGTGCCGCAGGAGTTCGTGCGCGCGGTGGAGGCCGGCTGCCGGGACGCCCTGGCCGAGGGACCGCTCGGCGGTCACCCGGTGACCGGTCTGCGGGTCACGTTGACCGACGGCTCCACCCATGTGAAGGACTCGTCCGACACCGCCTTCCGCACCGCCGGCCGGCAGGGCCTGCGCGAGGCGCTGCACGCCTGCGCCATGGCCCTGCTGGAACCGGTCGCCGAGGTCACGGTCACCGCTCCCGAGGACGCGGTCGGTGCGGTGCTGGGCGACCTGGCCGCCCGGCGCGGCCGCGTCACCGGCTCCGAGACCCGGGGCGGCGCGGCGGTGCTGACCGCCACCGTGCCGCTGGCCGAACTCTTCGGCTACGCGACCCGGTTGCGCAGCCGCACCCAGGGCCGCGGCACGTTCACGACCCGCCCGGCGGGCTACGCACCGGCGCCGCGGACGGTGCCGGTGACGGCCCGCTAGCCGGGGTCGCCCGCCCGCGGTTCGTGTCACGCACCGGCCAGGTGCGCGGCACGAACCGCGGCGGAGCGCCCCCCGCTCACGGATACGACACCACCGTCGACGGCGTCGTCGAGGTGCCCGACGTCGGCGCCCCGGTGTCGTTGATCACGTGCTCGTACTGGCCGTTGCCGCCCAGCGAGATCACCAGCAGATCGTGGAACCGCACCCCGGGCCGGTTCGGCGCCGCGAAGCCGCTGTGCTGGACGATGCTCGGATCCACGTTGAAGTAGCAGTAGCTGCCCAGACCCCAGGCCTCGTGCGCGGTGACGTCGTCGCCGACCTTGTACGCGGCGTACCCCTTCACCGGACCGTTCTGGATCGCGGCCTGGTTCGGGGCGTCGTACGCCTTCTCGTTCTGGAAGAAGACGGTGCGGCCCCGCTGCCCGTACCACTGCACGTCGTACTTGTTGAAGTGCTCCACGAAGAGGCCGGTGGCGAGGACGTCGTCCCCGTGCACCACGACTCCGTAGTCGGCGCGGTTGGTCTCCCAGCCCACCCCGGTGCCGTGGTCGGCGCGCCACACCCAGGTGTGGTCGACGATGGTGTGGCGGCTGTTGATCACCATGCTGGTGGTCGCCAGGCCGGCGCCCGCGCCGCCGATCCGCACGAACACGTCCTGCACGGTGGTGGGGTCGGCCGAGTGGTCCCGGGCCGCGCCGGGCGGGCCGACCTCCAGCAGGGTGCGGGAGTTGACCGGCCCCGCGTCGATCAGGAACCCGGCGAGCCGTACGCCGTCCACGTCGGCGACCTTCAGGGCGGTGACCCCGTCGTCCGGGACGATCGTCGCGTACCCGAGCCCGAGGACGACCGTGCCGGGCCGGTCGACCCGGATCGGCCGGTCCACGTGGTAGATGCCCGGGGTGAGCAGCAGGTGCAGCCCCTGGGCCAGGGCCTGGTTGAGGGTGGCGGCGCTGACGCCCGGCCGCGCGACGTAGAACCGGGTCAGCGGCAGTGAGGTCCCGCGCGGAGTGCCGTTGCCCCAGGTGACGCCCCGGGCACCGACACGCTTCGCCGGCAGGAAGACCCGGAACTCGTCGCCGCTGACGTACAAGAACGGCTTCTCACGGGAGACGGGGGTGGTCTGAAGCGTCGTGTACGGCGGGTTCGGGAAGCTCTGCGCCGGGGCGCCCTCCACGCCCGAGAACACCATGTTCCACACGCCGTTGAGCCAGCTGCCGATCACGCTGTCGCGGGTGTACCACTGCTGCTGGGAGTACGGTCCCACCTGGCCGTCGATACGGCTGTCGGCGATGTAGCCGCCGCTGGCCCAGCCGTAGCCGGAGGGCGCGAGGTTCAGTCCGCCGCGCACGTGCATCCGCCGGAAGGGCGCCGCCTGGGCCACCGCCCACCGGTTGGTGCCGTTCGCCGGGACCAGCGCCAGGTTCTCCGCCGAACGCCAGAAGTTCTGCGTGGCGTTGCCGTTGAACCAGCCCGCGTCGACCGTCACGTCCCCGTGGATCGTCGTGTCGTCGGGGGACAGGCCGAGGCCCGCTATCGAGGTGTAGAAGCCCAGCTGGGCGTTGAGGCCGGTGTAGGTGCCGGGCTTGAACAGCAGGGCGTAGCGGCCGGTGCCGAACTGTGCCGACTCCTGCCGTGCGAACACCTCGTCGAGGCGGTCCTGGATGCCGGGCGTGCCGGGGTCGAAGACGAGGACGTTCGGGCCGAGATCGCCCCCGCCCCGCAGGACGCGGGGCGGTGTGCGGCGGGCGGTCGTGGCGCTCGCCGGCGTGGCGAGACCCGTCACGCCGGCCAGGCCGGTCACTGCCGGGGCGGCGGCCGCCGCGGCGCCGAGGACGGCTCTGCGACCGACAGATGGGGAGGAAGAGGACATGTGCGGCTCTCCTGGTTCAGGAAATGAACGAAGTGGGGGCTGGGAGCGCTCTCTTGCCGATGGATGCTTCAGTGGCTTGAAGGATGCGTCAAGGGGTGGGACGGAAATTCGCGAACGGCCCCTCCGGCGGCCCGCGATGCTCAACCGTTGCTGTCGGATCCCTTGACGAGCGAGCCGGCCCCGGATTAACTCACGTCCTAAATTAAGCCATGAGAGGTCGCTGGGCCTCGAGGGCACCGCACGTCTCGACTCCCGGAAAGGGACACCAGGAGCCATGCGCAGCATCCGAGCCGCGGCCGTAGGCGCCGTCACCCTGTCTCTCGCCCTCGCGGCCACGGCCTGCGGAGGCGGTTCGTCGACCGGCGGCGGGTCCAACGACTCGCCCAGGACGCTGACGTACTGGGCCTCGAACCAGGGCGCCAGCATCGCCGTCGACAAGAAAGTCCTGCAGCCCGAACTCGACAAGTTCGAGAAGCAGACCGGGATCAAGGTCAAGCTGGAGGTCGTGCCCTGGTCCGACCTGCTCAACCGGATCCTCACCGCCACCACGTCGGGCCAGGGCCCGGACGTGCTGAACATCGGCAACACCTGGAGCGCGTCCCTGCAGGCCACCGGCGCCCTCCTGCCCTGGGACACGAAGAACTTCGCCAGGATCGGCGGCAAGGACCGCTTCGTCGACTCCGCCCTCGGCTCGACCGGCGTCCAGGGCAAGGACCCGGCCGCCGTACCGCTCTACTCGATGGCGTACGCGCTCTACTACAACAAGAAGATCTTCGCCGACGCCGGCCTCTCCAAGCCCCCGGCCACCTGGGACGAACTGGTCGCCGACGGCAAGAAGATCAAGGCCAAGGGCAAGTCGGTGCTCGGTGCCGAGGGCGCGAACGTCTCGGAGAACATCCACCACGTCTTCGTCTTCGCCAAGCAGCACGGCGCCGACTTCTTCACCGCCGACGGCAAGCCCGACTTCACCAACCCCAAGGTGGTCGAGGCGGTCAAGAGTTACGTCGACCTGATGGCCAAGGACAAGGTCATCCCGACCGGCGACGCCGAGTACGCGCAGAACCAGTCCGTCAGCGACTTCGCCAAGGGCAAGCAGGCCATGCTGCTCTGGCAGTCCGCCGCCGCCAACCTCACCTCCCAGGGCATGAGCGAGGACGCGTACGGCGTCGCCCCCGTGCCGGTGCGCTCCGGCGCCCCCGGCACCGGCACCCAGGTCAACTCCATGGTCGCCGGCATCAACATCGCCGTCTTCAAGAACACCCACAACCTCGACGGCGCCGTGAAGTTCGTGAAGTTCATGACCAGCGACACCGAGCAGAAGACCCTCAACACGGCCTACACCTCCATACCGCCGGTCAAGTCCGCCCAGTCCGACGCGGCGTTCAGCTCCCCGGCCACCGCGGTCCTGAAGCAGACGCTCGCCACCAGCGCCGCAGCGCTGCCGCAGGTCCCCGCCGAGTCGCAGTTCGAGACGTCGGTCGGCACGGCGGTGAAGGGCCTGTTCGCCGACGCCGCCGCCGGCCGCGCGGTCACCACGGACTCCGTGAAGGCCGCGCTGCAGAAGGCCCAGGCGCAGATGCCGGCGGCGTGAACGCGATGACGACCACCACCGTCGAGGAGCCGGTGCGCAAGGAACTCCCCGGGGCGACGGCGAGCGAACCCGGCCGCCGCCCCGGGCGGATCCGCCGCGTCTGTCTGCCCTACCTGCTGCTCCTGCCCGCCCTGGTCCTCGAACTCCTCGTCCACCTGGTGCCGATGGTCATCGGCATCGTGATGAGCTTCAAGGAGCTCACCCAGTTCTACATCCGCGACTGGGGCACCGCCCCCTGGTCCGGCCTCGCCAACTACCGGGTGTCGGTGGACTTCGACGCCCCCGTCGGCGAGGCCCTGCTCCACTCCTTCTTCGTCACCGTCGGCTTCACCCTGCTCTCGGTCGCCCTGTGCTGGCTGATCGGCACGGCGGCAGCGATCTGCATGCAGGACACGTTCCGCGGCCGAGGGCTGCTGAGAGCGCTCTTCCTGATCCCGTACGCGCTTCCGGTGTACGCGGCGGTCATCACCTGGGTGTTCATGTTCCAGCACGACAACGGCCTGGTGAACCACGTCCTGCACGACCAGCTCCACCTCACCGACAAGCCCTCCTTCTGGCTCATCGGCGACAACAGCTTCTACGCCCTGCTGACCGTGTCGGTGTGGAAGGGCTGGCCGTTCGCCTTCCTCATCGTGATGGCCGGCCTGCAGAACATCCCCGGCGAGCTGTACGAGGCCGCCGCCCTGGACGGTGCCGGCGTCTGGCAGCAGATCCGCCGGATCACGCTCCCGTCCCTGCGCCCGGTCAACCAGGTCCTGCTCATCGTCCTGTTCCTGTGGACGTTCAACGACTTCAACACGCCCTACGTCCTGTTCGGCAGGTCGGCACCGGAGGCCGCGGACCTCGTCTCGGTCCACATCTACCAGGCGTCCTTCGTCACCTGGAACTTCGGCACCGGCTCCGCCATGTCCGTCCTGCTCCTGCTGTTCCTGCTCGTGGTGACGGGCGTCTACCTCCTCCTCACCTCACGCGGCCGAAGGACGTCCGATGTCTGATCCCTCACCCATGTCCCCGCCGCGTTCGTTCCTCTGGTCCCGCCGCGTCTTCCTCACCCTCCTCACCGGCTTCGTCCTGACCCCGGTGTACGTGATGGTCTCCAGCTCCCTGAAGCCGCTCGCGGACGTCACCGGCAAGTTCCGCTGGTTGCCCAGCGGCCTGACCGTCCGGCCGTACATCGACATCTGGTCGACGGTCCCGCTCGCGCGCTACTTCGTGAACTCCCTGATCGTGGCGGGCGCCGCGACGATCTGCTCGGTCGTGACAGCGGTGTTCGCGGCCTACGCCGTCAGCCGCTACGACTTCCGCGGCAAGCGCGTCTTCACGGTCACGGTCCTGTCGACGCAGATGTTCCCCGGCATCCTCTTCCTCCTCCCCCTGTTCCTGCTCTACGTCAACATCGGCAACGCGACGGGCATCGCCCTGTTCGGCTCCCGGGGCGGCCTGATCCTCACCTACCTGACGTTCTCCCTCCCCTTCTCCATCTGGATGCTGATCGGCTACTTCGACTCGGTGCCGCGCGATCTGGACGAGGCGGCCCTGGTGGACGGCTGCGGCCCGCTGGGCGCGCTGCTGCGGATCGTCGTACCGGCCTCGATCCCCGGCATCGTCGCGGTCGCCGTCTACGCCTTCATGACCGCCTGGGGAGAGGTCCTCTTCGCGTCCGTCATGACCGACGACACCACTCGCACCCTCGCCGTCGGCCTCCAGGGCTACTCCACCCTCAACGACGTCTACTGGAACCAGATCATGGCCGCCTCGCTGGTCGTCAGCGTGCCCGTGGTGGCCGGCTTCCTGCTCCTGCAGCGCTATCTCGTCGCGGGGCTGACGGCGGGCGCCGTCAAGTGACCCCCACCCCTGATTCCGAAGGGACTTCCGTGTCCAACCGCATCGACCTCGCCGCATTCCCGCACGACTTCCTGTGGGGCACGGCCACAGCGGCGTACCAGATCGAGGGTGCCGTCGCCGAGGACGGCCGGGCGCCCTCGATCTGGGACACCTTCTCCCACACCCCCGGGAAGATCGCGAACGACGACAACGGCGACGTCGCCTGCGACCACTACCACCGCTGGCGCGAGGACGTCTCCCTGATGCGCCGACTCGGCGTCAACGCCTACCGCCTGTCGGTGGCCTGGCCACGGGTGATCCCCTACGGGAAGGGCCCGGCGAACCCCACCGGCCTCGGCTTCTACGACGAGTTGGTGGACGCCCTGCTGGACGCGGGCATCACCCCGTCCGTCACCCTCTACCACTGGGACCTGCCCCAGGCCCTCCAGGACCGCGGCGGCTGGCCCGAACGGGACACGGCGCTCGCCTTCGCCGACTACGCCGCGACGGTCGCCGCCCGCCTGGGCGACCGCGTCAAGCTCTGGGCCACCCTCAACGAACCCTCCTGCTCCGCCTGGATCGGCCACCTGGAGGGCACGATGGCACCCGGCTGGACCGACCTCACGGCCGCTGTCCACGCCTCCTACCACCTTCTCCTCGGCCACGGCCTCGCCACCCAGGCGGTCCGGGCGGCGGCCCCCGACGCCGAGATCGGCATCGTCAACAACCTCTCCACCGTCCACCCCGCCACCGACCGCCCGGAGGACATCGCGGCCGCCCAACGCCACGACGGCCACGTCAACCGCTGGTGGCTGGACCCGATCCACGGGCGGGGCTTTCCTTCCGACATGGTGGAGACGTACGGCGTGGATCTGCCCCTGCGCCCCGGCGACCTGGAGACGATGGCCACGCCCCTGGACTGGCTGGGCCTGAACTACTACTTCCCGGCGTACGTCTCCGACGACCCCACCGGCCCGGCACCTCACGCCCGTTCGGTACGCCGCGAGGGCGTCCCGCGCACCGCCATGGACTGGGAGATCGACGCGAGCGGCATCGAGACCCTCCTCCTCCGCCTGACCGAGGAGTACGGCGCCCGCAGGATCTACGTCACGGAGAACGGCTCCGCCTTCCCGGACGTCGTCCGCCCCGACGGCACCGTGGACGACCCCGAGCGCCAGGACTACCTGGAACGCCACCTGGCCGCCTGCGCCTCGGCATCCCGCAAGGGAGCCCCCCTGGCCGGCTACTTCGCCTGGTCCCTCCTGGACAACTTCGAGTGGGCGTACGGGTACGAGAAGCGGTTCGGTCTCGTCCACGTCGACTATCGGACCCAGACACGGACGATCAAGGGGAGCGGGCGACGGTACGCGGACATCGTGCGGGTGCATCGGGGGGTGGTGGGGCGGGCGGCTTGAGTCGCGCCGCCCAGCAGGAGAAGGAACCGCCGCAGATACTCAGCGGAGCGGACGGTCAGGAAGTGCTCGAGGACCGCGCGCCACCTGGCGACCCACGGAGCCGGTCACTCGGCTCCCGCGGCTGCCAGGTGATCGCGCTTCATGGCGGCGACGTCCGTGGCATCTCCTGTCGCCGGCAGACGCCACGGCGTCTCGTCGCCGTTTTCCATCACGAAGCTGCTCATGAAGCGCACACTGGCCGGTGAGGGTACGTATGAGTCGCGGAGCCACACGGCGAACAGCGCCGCTTCATCGGCGGTCGCCTCGATGATGCTGACATAGGCGTAGTCGGTGCTCGGCATGGCTGACGTTCCGGTGACGTAGATGCCTGGAGCCACCTCGACCTCGAAGTCCAGGACAGGAAAGCCGCGCAGAGCGGAGGTGTTCGCTTCCAGGAAGGCACCGGGAAAGTCCCGCTTCAACGCGCCTCGCAAGGTCTCCAGGCTCGCCTGGCACGCGGCAGGGTTGTCCTCGGGCGGGGCGAAGACGAAGTTCGATCGGAGGTTGTACTCGGCTGCCACAGAAGTCCTTCACTCTCAGGGTACGTACCGCGCGGAACCACTGACACCGCTCATGGCCATCATCGACTCCCAGTAGGCGGCGTTGTCCTTGCCGTTGGTCACGATCTCAAGACCACGGATCTCCGAATTGGCCGGGTTGGCCATCGCGTTCTTGTAGCGGCTCAGCTCCCGTTCGTTGCAGGTCCGGAGGCAGCCCCACACGCTTCTCCTCACGACGAACAGTCCGCCCGATCCGGCTGGCTGAACGTCTGCTCTACCGCACAAAGTTCGTATGGCGCGGCCACGGCAGCGCATATCGGGGGAGGGAGATGCTCGGCGGGGCGGTTTGAGGCGGCCCATCGAGGTGTGGGTGCCGGAGCGCCGCGCCCGCCGATTCATGGCTGAGCCGTCATGTGTGGATCAGGCCGTGGATATCGTGTGTGTAGCAGAGCATTCGAAGTTGGGGGCGGCGTGGGGCTGGCGAACGAGAAGATCATCTCCCAGGTGGAGGACCTGCTGCTCGGCAGAGTGGTGATCCCGTCCATCCAGCGTGACTTCGTCTGGATGAGGCCCGACGTACGAGATCTGTTCGACTCGCTCTACAGGGGCTATCCGGTCGGCGCGCTGCTGCTGTGGAAGACCAATCTGGCCGTTCCCTTCAAGACGGCAGCCGTCGTCCAGACCGCCAAGTCCGAACACCAGCCCGTTTATCTGCTGGACGGGCAGCAGCGGCTGACCTCCCTCGCCTGGGTCTACCGACCGGAGTCGAAGGCCGATGGCCGGCTCATCGACCTTCGGTTCGACGTGCGCACCGAGGAGTTCGTCAATCCGAGCGCCGTACAGCGGAAGGACGAGCTGCTGATCCCGGTGTCGACTCTGCTGCAGGAGAACGTGCAGTTCTACCAAGTCCTGCACAAGGCAGGAGTGCCGTTCGACGACCCGAACTTCGACACGTGGACTCAGCGGTTGCAGAAGGTGAACAACATCCGGCATCACCAGATCGCCGTCATCACCTATGAGTCCGACGACTATGAAGAGGTGGCCGAGCTCTTCGCACGGCTGAACAAGGGCGGCAGGCGGCTGTCCAAGGGCGATCTCGTATACAGCGCCATCGCGGCCCGATGGGCCGATGGTCTGGAGACCATGGATGCCTTCCACCAGGAGCTCGAGGACAGCAACTTCCCTCTGAACAGAGAGGCCGTCCTGCGACTGATGAGCCTGCTCGCCGGTACAGGGGCCCACCACATCAAGCTCATCGGGGCGCACATCGACGAAGCCGCACTGAAGGAGGCCTGGCAGGCCACCGAAAGGGCTCTTCGCTTCGCCATCGATTTCCTGAAGGGCGAGTGCTCGATCCCTCGGTCCGAGGTCCTTTCGTCGCCGAACGTCGCCATCGTGCCGGCCCTTCTGTTGCATCACCGGGACGGCAAGCTGCGACCGGGGGAGGCCCAGCTTCTACGGCGCTGGGTGTACACGGCCATGGCGTTCAGCCACTACTCGCTGCAGGTCGAGGGCAAGCTCGACGCGGAGGCCAGGCTGATCAAGTCGCGGGCGGGAGAGGAACTGTTCGCCGAACTGATCCGTCGCGCCTCCGGTACCCGGTCCCGGGACAGCGCCCTTCACCCCAGGGATCTGGAGCAGAAGTACTCCACACATCCCTTCTTCAAGCTGCTCTACATCGCGGCGCTGCGGGGGACGGCGCGGGACTGGGCGACGAACATCGCGATCAGTGACCAGCCGATGAGCAGCGGTGCCAAGATCGAGTTCCACCACGTGTTCCCACGCGCCCGGGTACAGGGGACATACGCGAAGGAGGAGTGGAACAGCCTGGCCAACCTGGCCTTCGTCACCGGCCAGACGAACAAGATGATCTCCTCCCGGCTTCCCGCCGAGTACATGGCGAGTATCGCGCCGGAGCGTCTGACCGAGCAGTGGATCCCCGGTGATCCGGAACTGCGGTCCCTGGACAGGTTCCCCGACTTCCTGGCTGCACGGAGGAGCCAGCTGGCCAACGTCCTCAACCGGCTACTGGGGCTTCCCACCTACGACGGACAGGCCACCCACCAGGATGCCGATGAGTTGCCTGCCGACGAGGAGGTGATCGCAGAGGACCCGACGGCACCCACGCTCGTCGGCGCGGCGGTTCAGGAGCTTCGCACGGAGCATGGTGTCGAGATCCACGCGGTCTACGAAGGCCGTCGCGTCAACGCGTACTACAACCCCTCATCCCGCACGGTGACGATTTCCTCGGGCCCGGGCCGCGGCGAGTACGAGACTCCGAGCGGGGCGGCTGTCGCCGTGGTGAGAGCCCTCAATCCGCATGTGAATCCCAATCGCAACGGATGGTCGTTCTGGACCGTCAGTGCCACTGGGGATCTGCTGCAGAGCATCCGTTAGCAGTTTCGTCGTGCGGGCGAGAGGCTGGTTGAGTGGGCAGCGGAGGTCTATGCGGCCCTCGCCGCGCACCTGCCGGCACAGGATCCGGCGCTCGGGACCAGGAGGATGCCGCCGGAGGATCCCCGGCGGCCGTTCCTGGTACCCCGAGGGCCGATCATGACGCGTTAGCCGAAATCAGGCACGGCACACTGGGGCCGGTCACACCGCGACCGGCGGCCGGACCCTGATCAGTTCCTCGAGGAACGGGCTCGGCTCTCCGTGCCAGAAAATGTTCAGGCTGTCGCGGGCGCGCGTGGCCGCCACGAAGAGCAGGGACCGGGCCCGCTGCATCTCCGCCCGGTAGCGCGCCGGGTCCGTGGTGCGCCGCTGCTGGACGCTCGCGCGCGGCACCAGCCCGTCTGTCACACCGGCGATGATCATGCGCTGGTATTCCAGACCCTTGAACCGGAACATCGTGCCGATGTGGACGCCGCTGTCACCGCGGGGCCCGTCCGGGCCGATCTCCAGGGCCCGGATGCCGTGCTGAGCCAGCGTGTACGCGGCTTCGCTCGCCATCTGGTTGGTCGGCACGGCGATGGCGATCTGCTCGTGCGGCACCTGACCCCAGGACTCGATCAGCGCGGCGATCGCCTCGCGCTCGTCCTGCCAGCCGCTCAGCCGGTGCAGGTCAGGTACGGCGCCGCTGAGCACCGACCGGTACCCGGCCAGTGTCTCCGTGCTGCCGTCGAGGTCGTCGTAGCTTTCGTCGCCGAGCACGTTCAGCGCGGAGCGCAGGATCTGCCGGGTGGTGCGGTAGCTCAGCGACAGCTTCGACGACCTGCCACGGATGTTGATGCCGAGGCTGCCGAGCGTCACCTGGTTCTTGTAGATGCGCTGATGGGTGTCACCGACCAGGAAGAGGTCGTTGCGGTCCGGCGCGGTCATCGCGCGCAGCATCTTCCAGTGCGCGGGCCGCAGGTCCTGGGCCTCGTCGACCACGATGTGCCGGTACCGGTAGCGCAGCCAGCCACCCGAACCATCGGCCACGTGGACGTGTCGAGGCCGCCCGCTTCGTCCCGACGGCGGTCGATGGCCTGGATACGCCGGGCGCGTTCTGTCTCGAGCTGCGCCGCGCGCTCCGCGACCTGGTCCCACGTCTGCACTCCGAGCCGATCCAGACGCTGGGCGAACCGCTCGGTGAGCTGCCAGATCTCCGCGCGTTCGGCACGGCTGACCGTGCGTCCGCGTCCGGCACGACGGGCACGGAAGTAGTCCGTGCGGGAGGTCACGGCCTGACCGAGGATCACCTGCGTCCACTCGTCGTTCAGGAACTCCGCGTCCCACCCGTCCTCGCCGAGCTCGTCCAGGAGCGAGCGCCATTCACGGACCGCCTGCGCCTCGTCGATGATCCGCTTGATACGGCCGAGGAGCTCGAAGTCGCCCAGCGAGTTGCAGTCCTCGGGGTTCAGGGGCGAGATCTGCACGTGTGTCCTCGAATTCAGTCGCTCCGCGAGTACCCGATCAGCCACGATGCGCGCGTGAAGACACGGTAGTGGATGCGACCGGTGTCGGGTACAAGGATTGGCGGACGGAGATATCAACCCTTCGGAGTGAAGAACCTGTGAGGGTCTGTCCTCGGGGTGGTGGGCCGCTGCCTCACGGACGTGCCTCTTCGTTCGTTGGCTCCCGGGACGGCAGTAACTGTCCGCCGGTCAGTCCTCCCGACAGCAGCCTGGCCTTCTCCTCAGCGAGCCGCGTGGCTCGCCGCGCCTCCATCCCGGAGTTCATGCACGCGCCGGAAGGCCTGTCCGTATCGCCGCTGTTCCTCCAGCGGCAGCAGCACGCGCAGCCGGCCGGGGGTGACAGTGAGAACGGTGCTGCCCGTCGACGCGCCCGCGATGTTGCCCTCCGCGCCCAGGAACCCGGCCAGGAACCAGGCGTCCAGGCGTCCCGGGTCGGGCCGGAACAGGTGGACCTGCGGGCCCAGCAGCGTACCGGCCTCCTCCTCGCTCGCGCCCCGCACCATCGGGCCGTCCCCTGCCGCGACCGCTCGCCGGAGCACGTCCCCGGAGGCAATCACGGGCGCGGTGGCGCTGTGCAGCTCCGCCGGGTCACCGGTCGGCCCCGACCCGCCCGCGATGTCGGAACCGGTGAGGACCGGCTTGTCCGCCGAGCCCCCGTCCCTGCCCCTCGCACGCCCACGCGCGCTCGCCGGCACCGTGCGCGGAAGCGCCAGCGCACCACCCCGCGCGAGGTCCGAAGCCGTTGCGGTGCACCACTCCCGGGCCGAGGCGCCCCACCGGCAGAGCCACCACCGCGCGCAGGGTCCCGATGCGGACGAGCTCCGCCCGCACGCGACGCCCGGATGCGTGCCCGGCTGTGGCCGACGGGAGGACCAGCGTCGCGTAGCCACCCGGGGTCATGCGCGCCAGAGCGTGCTGCACCCGGGTCAGCTACGACTCGGCGCGCGGCGGTACCCCGTAGGCCCAGCGGGGATCGTGGGCAAGCTCGTGTCATGACCCCAGTCCCTGACACCGAAAGGCAGATTGCACAGCACCGCGTCCACGAGCAGGTTCGGGAAGGCGACCGCATGGAGACTGTCGGCGGCGCACGGTGACCGTGCCCCCCGGCGTGGTCAGCATCAGCCCGGCCGTACAGCTCGCGTGCACCCCGGTGGGCGGCAGCCGCCAGCAGCGCCCTGCTGCCGCAGGCAGGGTCGAGAACGCAGGCGGGGGTGCCCGGGACACTGAACTGACGATGCTGGCCCCATAAGTCCAGCCATCTCTCTGGTTCCTCTGCCGGTGCATCCGTATCACAGCAGGTCCGACAAAGCGGAGCGATAGTCGTCCACCTCCCGCTGGACATACGAGGAGATATCGGTGAGCAGACTCAGTGTCTCCGCCAAATGGCGGGCAAGTTCCGGCACCTCCCGCCAATACGATTCCTTTCGCGTCAACACTGCCGACAGCAAGTCATCGTCATACCAGCCAGTTTCTGCCTCCTGCGGCACCGTTTCACGCAAAAAATCCAGGGCCACGGGCAGAAGCCAACGAAGGCCGACATCCTGACTGATCAGTCGACGCAGGTCCTCTACGGACAGATCCTTGATGGCTCGCCGCCTCAACTCGTGGACGCCGCGGACCAGTGTCGTACTGTTCTGGGGTGCATCCGGCCAACGATGCCCCTCTAGTTCCTCAATTGACTTATCCTTGTCGACAAAATCCGAGAGCACCAAGCCGTCCATTCTGACTAGCTCATGTACGATGTCCGACCGAATGCAGGAAACCATTGAGTCGGTCGAGTTCCCCGATTACCTCCTTACGCTTCGAGGTTAGAACATCCAGACCTCGCTCCGTGAGCGTTTCGGGTGGACTTTCGATCTCCCTCTGGAGAACCCTTCTCACCCTGTCCAAGCCGTCCCGCGCCTGCTTCAGCTCAGCGATATGGTCAAACGGGGTTCCATCGGCCTTGCGTGCGACCACCTCTCCGTTCGCTTCCCGTCTGGCGGCATTATAGTGATTGTGATTGGGCTGCGAGTTTACGTCCCAAGAGGATCTTTCTTTATGTTCTCGAACTTTTCGATAGCCCGCTGCGCCGCCGGTGAAATCCCCAACTCGCCGCATTCCTCAGGCGCGAGCCCCATCGGGTCGGCCCAGCTGCACGGGTTGTGGACATACATGACGGGGTTTGGCGCAGGCGCGAGTCCCAATGGATCCGGGGTGGCGTACCGGGCGGTGTCAGGGTCGTAGTAGCGGAAGTAGTTGTAGTGGAGGCCTCCTAGCCGCGCTAGCCCCGGACCTCCAGGCGGCCGCCGGCACTGCGGCATCCAAGGCGTTCGTGCTCTTGGACGGGACCCTGCTGCCGATCGACCGTATTGCCGCCGACGGGCCGTACTACTCCGGGAAGCATAAGAAGCACGGGATGAACGTGCAGGTCATCGCCGATCCATTCGGCCGTCTGCTGTGGGTCTCGCCGGCCCTGCCCGGCGCCGTCCACGACGTCCGTGCGGCCCGTGAGCACGGCATCGTCAGCACCCTCGCAGACGCAGGCATCACCTGCTGGGCCGACAAGGCCTACCAAGGCGCCCGCGGCACAGTCCGCGTTCCCTACCGCGGCCGTTGGGAGACGCTCTCCGTCGGCGAGCAAGCTGTCAACCGCTCCCACGCCAGAATCCGGGCTCTGGTCGAGCAGGCCGTCGCCACCCTCAAATCCTGGCGGCTCCTGCGCAAGCTCCGGTGCTCGACCAACCGCATCACCGGCCTGGTCAAGGCCATCCTCGCCCTTCACCTGGCAGCGTTACGCTGAGGTTTGAAACGGCTCACTGGATGCCTTCCGCACGCGCACCGGCCCACCCCGTCATCGGTTCGCAACCTCAGGAAGAGCTGCCCCGGCCTCGGCAAACCTCTTGATCAGAGCCTTCCCAGCAGACCTCGCAAGCTCATACGTCGACGTTTGGAGCTAGCCCCGTCGTCTACTGTCCCTCTGACGGGGACGATTCGATCGGGCCGACCAAGACCTGAAGTCTGGATCCAGTTCAGGCCGACCACTTGGCCAGCAGCTATGAGTTCTTGTTCCTGCCCAGGTGGAGAAAGCGTGCTGTCGTACCCCTGAGCCATGCCCTCCCTGGTATCCGCAAACAGGTAGAGCTCAGCGTAGATCTGGCCGTTGTGCTCCCACTCGTACCGCACAACAGGCTTGCGAAGGATCGTCTCGAACCACTCGGCGGCCCGCTCGGCCAGCTCCTCAGGGGAGCCGTTGACCTCCATCGAAAACGAAGTCGGCCGCTCCGGTAGAAAGTACAACTGATTGTGCAGCCGGTCGCCGCGCATCGTCGAACCGGTGATGTGGACTCCGAAGTCAGCCAGCGAGAGCTGTGACGTCCCCAACGTGACAACCGCCAAGAGCGATGAGTCGTCTTCCGGCCTCCCCACCCAGCTGGACGCGAAGGGCACGTCCCAGCACCCCGCGAGGGCTCGGAGCCGTGCCGCGAAGGCGAGCTCAGCCTCGTCGATCTCCAACTCGTCAACAAGGCCATCGATCTCGAACCACGGGTTTTCAGGCACCTGGCCACTGTAGAACGGCGCAAGTTCCGACTGCGTCACAAGTCAAACATGAGTACGTTCATCGACGCCGGGGACGTGCTGAGCACCGGTCGAAGGCCATTGATCATGGCGAGCCAGCGGCGCGCATCAGCGCATCCAGCCCAGTCAGTACCATGCGAGGACCTCATCGTCGGCGGCAATCCGAGCAAGGGCTTCGTCCGCCAACGTCCGTAGATCAGTAGGGAGCGTCGGCATCGGCGGCAGGTTGAAAACGGCTCAGTAGCCCAGGCGCCCTGGTCGCCGGATGCCCGGGCCGGCTCAGGCCGGTGCGGCCGTCAACGTCCGCCTCGGGCCCGGTGCCGCGCTCGGCTGCCGACTGAGGTCAGAACGCCTTCAGATAGACCCTGGCCCGATCATTCTTGAGCGCCTGGACGTAGATGTCGATCCACTGCACCGTCTTGCGGCGATCGTCCTTCACGCACGGGGGGCAGACACCGGCAGAGCGGGTTCCCTTCAGCGTTTGCGGCTCGGCCAGCCCGAGGTGCCGGAACAGCTCGCCGTCCGGGGCGAAGTCGACCTTCTTCACCTTCAGCGGTTCCTCGGGACGAAGGTCTGCCGCGATGCCTTCGGCGTTCTTCTCGCTGGTGACGAACGAGAGGAGGTAGATGTCCTCCTGGTGGTTGATCTGCACGGCTCCCTTGACCTCGGTCGCACCCTTGGGCGCCGTCACGTGCATGAACGCCGACGCCTCGGGTGCGCCGGCGTTCTCGTCCCACCGCGAGGTGCGCCCGTCGGTCACACGGCGATCGTCCGTGTCCGGGCCGGAGCAGGCGGAAAGCAAGAAAGTGGCTGCCACTGCCGCGATGAGGAGGGCACCTCGTTTGGTCGTCACCGGTTCTCCTCGTCACCGCGCGAGAGATCGCCGCGGGTTCCTTCTCGTCCTTGGTCCGGCGGGCTCACTGTCGGTTTGGCATCGCTGTTCAGGTCGTGCGTGTACGTGGAGCTACTGCCTCGCGTGTCGAACTCCCGAGCAAGTCCGGTCTTGTGTAACCGCCCCATCTCGGAGTCCGGGATCACCACACCTCCGGGGAAGGTGGTCGACTTGCCGGCGTCCCAGTTGTACCGGTCCCACACGTTGGCCTGGTATCGAGCGAAACCTTGGGCTTGCCGTCCGCCCCGGGGGTGACGGTGACCATCCCCGACACGTTCTGCTGGTGGGAGCAGACCGCGCAGAACCTCTCGTCGCTCCGGAAAGTGCGACCGACCGCCTTGCTTTCCACCGGCACGACGACCGTCTTGTCACCACCGGCCTTCTCGAAGGCGTCGAGCCCTTGCTGTCGCCACGCGTCCTGGTTCTGGGCGATGTGGACCGAGACATCGTCGCGAAATCCGAGATCATCCTTGAGGATGCAGTCGATGTCCAGGTCCAGTGGCTCACCCGTCAGGCCGCGTGGTCACCTCGGGGTGTCACTGCCCGCATCAGGCGGGGACGCTCCCCGGCGGTCAGTTCGCGTACTGACGCATTAGGGCGCGGATGCGCGCGGCGTCCTTCCTCAACGCTCGCCTGACCTCCGCAAAGGCGGATTCCGAACCCTCGATGGCTCGTTGCTGGTAGGCCGACTCGACCGCGGACTCGGTCTCGATCAGGTGGGTTCGCTTCTTGCAGGCGACGTCGGTCTTCGCCACGTTGATCTCCAGGGCGTCCGGAGTGGCGTGGTTTCGGGACCAGCGCGTGTCGCCGGCCGCCTTGAAGGGGTCGGCGTAGTGGTAGCCGTGTGCCTTCATGCACGCCGACCAACGTGCGAAGACGGCCTTGACCCTAGGGTCCCGCTGGGTCGCCTCGAAGGCGTCCCTCGTTCGGCGTGCCATCGACGCAGCCGGGGCGTCGGCCTGTTGCGCACTGCCGTAGACGATCCGGTCGGCGCGAGTGGTACAGGCCGCCAGTTTGCGCCGCTCGGAGGCGGAGAGCGTCGACAGCGACTGTGGGGGCGACGCTCCCCGTGTCCGGGGGCTGAGTTCGTAGCCGTAGGTGCGGGCGAGGGCCGGATCACTGATGCCGTAACGCCGGGAGGCGTACTCGTGGTCGATCGCCAACGAATCCTCGATCTGCTGCTTGACACCGCCGGAGCGGGGAGTGGGCTTCCGCAGGCAGTTGTTCCTGATCACGGTATGGAGGACCGACTGCTGCGCCTGCTGTTCGGGGCTGAGTTGGTAGGCGTCGAACGGCATGCGGTTCGCCGGCGCGGCCGCAGTGCCGGTCGGAGGTACGGAGGCGGGCTGTCTCGTCTCCGAGCAGCCGCCCACTGCCGCCGCCGCTGCGGTCAGCGCAAGCAGCAGCTTCGCCGCCTTGGTCCGCCGTGGGGTCACACCGCTTCCTTTCCCGTCGCCGCGGTGACGGGGCGCCGCAGGGTGCGCGGCCGCCCCGTCCCGGTCTCGTCTCAGGTCAGGCGCAGTGGTCGACCCTGATCGACGCCTCGTTGTTGCGCAGATCGCCGTTGAGGTTCCCCGCGTGGCCCGGATGGAGCCAGTTGTTGTCGTGGTAGTTGCCGTAGGGGCCGGTGAAGCCGGGAGAGATCCAGGTCGTCACGTTGCAGTTGGTGGTGTTGTTGCCCATCGAGGCAGCGTTGTTGCGCACGGCCTGGCCGTTGCTGAACGTGTAACCGCTGAGATTCGAGTAGCTCGTGCCGCTGGGCCTCCAGCTGCCCCCGGTGAGACCCGGGCTGTAGAAGAGACACAGGTACGTCCCGCAGGACTGGGAGAAGCTCGACCACGTGTCGATGTTGGTGGCCTGCGCGGAAGGGGCCAGCCCCACCCCCAGGCCGCCGACGCACACGGCGCCGGCGACGGCCAGGGCCGCGCGCCTGCGCAGGGAGCCGATCAGCTCAGCCATTCGGTTTCCTTCCCTCGTTTTCTTGGTCTCGGCGACTCCGGCCGGCAACCGCAGGGCGACAGGAGTCGTCGGCGCCCACACCCTCGTGTCAGCGCGCCGCTGGAGAGCGGTTGTGTGCAGGAGCCTGCCGGATGTGCCGGACACTTCGCAGACCCACCGGGCAGCCCGGGACATCCCGGGACGTCCCGGGCGGTGACCTGCGGAAACACCGTACGAAGGGATACGTCCCGGGACACCGGTGAGGCGCTCGGTGCCCTCTGCCCGTGACCGGATCGGATCTGGACGGCCGTTCGCGGCGACATGTTCCATATGAGTGGGGAGCTGGTGCTGGGGTGGGAGCATCATGAGATGGAAGGAGCTGCCGCGCTCACTCGGCGAGGATGAGCGCAGGCTTGTGGCCCAACTGCGGCGGTTGAAGGACCACAGCGAATTGAGCCTGAAGTCGCTGCAGGCGAAGACGCCGTTCAGCAGCTCGTCGTGGGACCGGTATCTGAACGGGACAGTGCTGCCGCCCCCTGCCGCCGTCGAAGCCCTGGCGAAACTGGCCGGCGAGGATCCCGCTCCGTTGCTGGCCCTACGTCATGCGGCGGCCAGGAGCACCGATGACGACGTGCCCCTCGGAGAGCCGGCCGACGCCGGTGCAGAACGGGGGGACGGGGGGCCGGCAATCCGGGTGGGAGCACTGGCCGTGGTGGGAGCCGCGCTGCTCCTGTCGGCGGTGATCTCCGTTCTGCTGGTGCTGGACTCCGGGCACACGGGCGTCTCGAACGCGTCGCAGGGGGCGAACGGGGTGGGAAAGTACACGTGCAGGTACGCGCGCCACGGCGACATGCTGTTCGCCGGGAACAGCGACACCACGTCGCAGGTCGTCATGCGCAACAACACGGGCCCGGCAGCAGCCGAAGTGCAGTGTCTGCTCCTGCGCCACAAGCTGTCACCCGGGGACGTCGACGGCTACTTCGGTCAGCACACGGAGTCGGAAGTCAGGCGACTTCAGCGTCAGGATCACGTTCCGGCCGACGGCATCGTCGGCGAGCAGACCTGGGCGCTGTTACGCCATGTGGACTGAGGAGCGGTGAGCGTGCGACAGCGGGGGAGCGGCAGCATGCGGAGCGCGGCGAACCGGCAGCGGCCGCCACAGCCGCTGCCGGACGCATGGGTGCGCCTCGTGGCCGAGTTGCGCGAACTGAAAGAGCGAACCCGCTTCAATCTGGCCGACCTGGCAGCGGCCACCGCCATCAGCAAGTCGTCGTGGGAGCGGTATCTGAACGGCAAGCAGTTCCCCCCGCTGCACGCCGTGCGGGCGCTGTGCCAGGCCGCGGACGAGGACGACGCCCGGCTGGTCCGGCACTGGGAGGCGGCGGACGCGGCCTGGGGTCGACGCGGACATCCCTCCCCCTCCTGCGACTCCGGCCGCCGACCTCCCCCAGGGCGGGTACGGCACCTGCTCCTGGCCGCGTCCGGCCTGATCGGCAGACACCCCAGGGCCACGGCGGCGGTGACCTTGCTTCTGTGCGCCATGATGCTGGTGCCCGCGGCTGTCTTCCATGCCTCCCGCGGATCGGGCCCAGCACCGGCCGCCCGCCCGCCCGTCTGCCGGCTCGGAACCTGCGCAGGCCGTAACCCGCGTACCACGGCGTGCGAGGACCCGAAGACGTTGGCGAGCCACACGGCCGCCGACGGCACCCGGCTGGAGATCCGTGAAAGTCCCAGTTGCCGAGCCGGCTGGATCCGCGCATGGCCCGCGCATCCCGGCTTCCGTATCGAGATCACCGGACCACGGGCGCACGCGCAGAGTGTCGTGGGCACCCGTCGGCCGGCGGATCAGCAACTGGTCACGACCAGCATGATCGCCGCACCTCGGCCGTCGAGCCTGCGCGCGTGCTATTACCCCGTGAGCGACAGGCCCGGTCGGGAGTGCTTCGGCGGTGGTGCGAGCAATGCTCAGTACCTGTGGATCATTCCTGACGGAAGGAGCCGTAGGGCCCTTGCTGCAAGAGACGCCGCGCTGGGCGTCACTGCCCTGCCCACCACCCCGCAGCAGCGGGCCACCCTGTCCATTAAAACGGCCCGTTGTCCTCTCCCGGAGGACGATGCTGACCGATCACGGTCACGACTCGCCGACTATTCACTGGCCCACATGATCGCGTTGATGAGGTCGCCGCTGCACTCTTTCAAAGCCCTGACCGCCCTCGCCCTTGAACAACCAACCTGTTGCATGATCAATTCGATGTCCTTGGGGTCAACCCCGGTCTCGTCGGGGGTGTCGTCGGAGATGTCGTCCTCAAACTCGGGGATGTACTCGAAATCTTCCGGCATGAACTCCTCCAAAGGGCGAAGAATTACCCATCCCTTCCACTGCTCAGGCACTGTGAAACAGGTTTCCATCCCGCTTCGCTGATATGGCTCCTTAGCCGCTGCCGCAGGATCCTGTCGTCGTTCTCCGGCGCACTCTCGCAGGAAGCAACACACGCAGAGTGGCTAGCGAACGTCGCCCGTGACGGCGTGCGCGACGGTAATGAGCGACCCACCGGAGACGCTCTAGTCCGAGCGGGTCCGGCGTGAGGTATCGGGCGGTTTCGGGGTCGTAGTGGCGGAAGTAGTTTTAGTGCAGGCCCGTTTCTGGGTACGTGCAGCGGGTTCAATCCGGTCAGCGGCAAGTCCTCGCTGGCCCGGGCCGGGCGGTGGGCAGGGCGGGACGCGCAGGAGTGCAGCCGACGGGTCAGTTCGGCGGCCTGCGCTTCTCGCCCAAAGTCGTCACGCCTCCCGGTAGAGGTTGGCGATGTTGCCGTCTGGGTCGCGCAGCCACACTGAGCGGCGTCCCCACGGCTGGGTTGTCGGCGGTTTGAGGATCTCGACACCCTGAGCCGGCAGGCGTTCGTGGCGTGCGTCCACGTCGGTGACGTGGAACTCCAGGGTGAAGCCTCCACTCGCAGCGCCGGCCATCGATCCGGGCACCATCGACTCCATGCCCTGGGTGGAGAAGAACGACAGGACGGCACCGGGGACGGTCACCCGGGTGAAGGGGTCGCTTTCTTCGACATCTGCGTCCCGGACGGCGGCGCAGAAGGCGGCGAGGGCCGGGACATCGTCGGTGATCAGGGGGGCGCCGGTGAAGTGCGGCTGCATTTGGGCATGGTAGGTCGAGGGTCGGACACCGTGCCCTGGCACAGGAGGGAGTCTGCCGGTCATGGGTGAGATGATCTCGTCGTATCTGGTTGACAGCGGCGTCGGCGTTCTCCTGGACAGCCCGGTTCACCGCGCTGAGCCCGCGCCAGGTCGGCAGACTGATCAGCGGTCTACGGCGTGAAGGTGTGGACTTGGTGCGTAGGGGCCGACCCTGGAGCCTGCCGCTGAAGGACCGCGTGTTCCTGATCGCCGCGTACTGGCGGACGTACCAGACCCTGCGTCAACTGGCCCCACTGTTCAGGGTGTCCAAGTCTGCGATCGGCTGCAAGAGTTCAAGGGGGTGGGTGCGGTGGATGCGTTGACACTGGTGTCCGCGCTGGTAGCGCTGGCCGGCGCAGCCACGACGGTAGTGCTCGGTTACTGGACGCAGCGGCGCCTGCGCGTGATGGAGCAGCGGAGTCTCATGGACTCCTACGGAGGCTCTCTGGCCTGGGCCGCGTACGACCTGCAGTCCAGGTTGTACAACATCCTGCACGGCCATCAGACCGACCTCTCGCCTGGGTCCTTCCTCGGGTTCATGAGTTTCTTTCACATGCAGGGCACGCCGGAGCAGCGCGAGTACGTGCGGCGCAGCACGGTGTTCGTGCTCGCCGAGTACTTGGGCTGGGTGGAGATCCTGCGACGGGACATCCAGTTCCTCGACCTTGGCCGGTCACGGACCAACCGAAGCGCCGTAACGGTCATCTCGTCCATCAGCACAGTTCTGAATCGCACCACGTCGGCCGACGATGTACTGCGTGTTTGGCGCGCCGAGCAGCGGGCCCTCGGAGAGCTGATGGTGCACCCGGAGGGAGAACCGGGTCGGCGCAGGTGCCTGGGCTATGCCGAATTCTGCGCAAAGCTCGACGGCGACGACGTCTTCCGCCGGTGGTTCACCCCGCTCCTCGAGGACATGGACCGGCTCGCTGGGGACACAGCGCAGGCCGTGCCCCGGCTCGCCGAACTCCAGCGGAAACTCATCAGCCTGATCGATGTGTTGGACCCGAAGGCCGAGCGGTTCCCACAGTTCCGCCAACCGACCAGCGTGCCGCCGGGGTGATGGCGGCCAACTGACAGGGTCCTGCCCTGCCGCCAACACGTAGGCCGGGCCACATGCGCCTCGTATTTCATCCGCTCTGGTGGCTTGTGCCGTTTCAGGGCCGCCCCGGCAGAACCCGCGGAGTTCTGCCAGGGCGAGCCCGACCGCTACGCGCCCCCGCACGACCTGCGTGTCAGGGTGCTGTCCCGGTACCGGAACGTGGAGGCCGGGCGGGAGCGGTGGGTCAGCGGGTGAAGGTGACCCGGCTCTCCTTCAGGGCGCCGCAGTTGGAGTTGGTCACCTGGACGTACACGTTGCTGATGTTGCCGCCCCAGTCGACGCAGTGGCCCTTGCCGTAGACGTAGGTCGGCCCCGCGTACGACGTGTACTGCCCGTAGTCGTCGTCCCCTTGGTCGGTGTCGGAGACGTAGATCCATGCGGACATGTCCAGGACGGTGCCGGGGTTGGTGCGGATGGTCGTGACGCAGTTCTTGCCGTTCGACGAGTTGTACGTCAGATAGACGGTGCCCAGCGAGCCGACGGCTGCCGAGTTCACCGTCTTGTAGCCGCTTCCGCAGACCTTCTGCGGCGTGGTGTTGGCTGCGGCCGAGGCCGGCGTTGCCAGAGCGGTCATGGTCCCGAGCGGCAGGGCCGCTAACGCGAGGGTAGCCAGAATGGAACGCTTTGATGCCATATTTCCCCCTTATTGGCATTGGCGGTGATTGCTTTTGTCTCGTATGACACGCAAGGCATTCGCATGGTTGTACCGCGTTCGCAAGAAATGAGTGATCAAGACCACTGATCGCGTCCATCCCGGCCGTCGCGTGATCGAGGGTGGCTCAGCTGGTCACCGAGTACGGGGAAGCCCCGTCCGACGCGGCCGTCACAGCCGTGTGGCCGTGCGGACCAGGGCGGCCAGGGTGAGGGAGCGGCTGTGCGCGGGCCAGGCGATGTGGGTGACGACGGGCGGTGCGTCGGTCAAGGGGACGGCCGTGTGCTCGGCCCACAGCCAGGAGCGGGCGGAGTCGGGGACGACCGCCACGGTGCGTCCGAGGGCGATCAGCTGGGCCAGTTGCGTCTGGTTGTGGATCTCGGGGCCAGGGCCGGGTGCGTAGGTGCCGTGGGTGGGCCAGCGGGCGAGCGGCAGATCGGGGACCTCCCTGACATCGGCCAGTGACAAGGTCTCGCGGGCGGCGAGGGGGTGCCCGGCCGGCAGGACGGCGACCTGCCCCTCGGTCGTCAGTGCCTCGCTGTCGAAGCCGGCGAGGGAGTTCCACGGCGTGTGCATGAGCGCGACATCGGCGCGTCCGTCGCGCAGCAGTTCTTCCTGCTCGCAGATGCCGCACGGCAGCACCTCGATCTCGGCGCCGTCGGGCTCGGCCGCGTAGGCGTCGAGAAGCTTCCGCAGCAGTTCGTGGGACGCGGCGGCCTTCACCGCGAGGACCAGCCGGTCGCGGGGGCCGCCGGGGCTGTCGGCACCGCCGGCGCGCCGGGTGCGGCGAGCGGCGGCGGCGGTCGCGGCGAGGGCCGCCCGGCCCTCGTGCAGGAGCACCTCTCCGGCACCGGTCAGGCGGACACCACGGCGGTTGCGCTGCAGCAGGCAGACCCCGAGGCGCCGTTCGAGTTGTTGGATCGCCCGCGACAGCGGCGGCTGCGCCATGCCGAGGCGCTCGGCGGCGCGCCCGAAGTGCAGCTCCTCGGCGACGGCCACGAAGTACCTCAACTCGCGGGTTTCCAGGGCGTCCACCGCCGCAGCATACGTGGTGATACCCGGTGAGTATGACAGGGCACCGTATCGGTGTTGGCCCCGCCACTCGTCCGAGGGCCACCATCACCGGCATGAGCGAAACGATGATCGCGCTGGTGACCGGCGCGAACAAGGGCATCGGGTACGAGATCGCGGCCGGGCTGGGCCGCCTCGGGTACCGCGTGGGGGTCGGTGCCCGCGACGAGACCCGACGTGAAACCGCCGTCGGAAAACTGCGCCTCCTCGGCGTCGACGCGTTCGGGGTACCGCTGGACGTGACCGACGACCGGAGCGTCACCGATGCCGCGGCACTGGTCGAACGGCTGGCCGGGCGCCTGGACGCCCTGGTCAACAATGCCGGCATCTCGGGCGAGATGGGCCCGGGGTGGGAGCAGGACCCGACCACGCTCGACCTGGAGGTGCTCCGCACGGTCGTGGACACCAACGTCATGGGTGTCGTCCGGGTCACCAACGCGATGCTGCCGCTGCTGCGGCGCTCGGCCTCGCCACGCATCGTCAACGTCTCCAGCAGCGTCGGCTCCCTGGCCCGGCAGGCGGACCCGGACACCGAGATCGGCCCGATCATGGCGGCCTACGCGCCGTCGAAGTCGTTTCTCAACGCTCTCACCGTGCAGTACGCCCGGCAGTTCACCGGTACGAACATCCTGATCAACGCGGCCTGTCCGGGCCTGGTCGCGACCGACTTCACCGGCTTCCACGGATCCCGCACCCCTCAACAGGGCGCGGCCACTGCGGTCCGGCTCGCCACGCTGCCCGACGGAGGCCCGAGCGGTTCGTTCTTCGAGGACGAAGGCGTCGTCCCCTGGTGATCACGAACTGCCCTGAGCCGACGAAGCCCCGGCGGGTCCACGAAACGCTGCGGACGGACCGGATCGGAAGAGACAGCGGGAGGCATCCGTCCGACCAGGACCGGATCGGCTGAGATCTCCAGGGACGCGGCGTCTCAATCGTTCCGGTCGCCGCAGGCGACGGCCACGCTCCGGACCGGCTCATTCCCGTCTTCCCACCAGTGACCCGAGCGGTTGTGTCTCCGACTGAACACCGCGTCGCCGCCCTTCGTATCCCCCCACCGTGGGAGGATCGCTCACCATGAGCGCGTCGGCGGCGGTGAGGAGTGTGCGCGCTGCGGTGTTCGCCGCGGTGTGTGTGCTGCTGGCTGTCGCCGGGCACGGGCTGGCGATGGGGGACATGCCGCCCCTGTGGGCCGACGCCGGGGCCTTTCTGACCGTGTTCGTGGTCGGGTGGGCGCTCGGCGGGCGGGAGCGGTCGTTGCCGGGCATCGGGGCGGCCATGCTGGTCACCCAGGGTGCGCTGCACTTCGCCTTCGATGCGGCGCACCGGATCGCCGGCGCCGGGCGGGCATCCGGCATGCAGGCCATGGCCTCCATGCCGGCCCATGACATGCCGGGCCATGCCATGGTCGCCATGCACGCCCACTCCACCGCCCATGCCGCCACCGCCGCTCATCTCCTCGCCGCTCTCTTCGCCTCCTGGTGGCTGCGGCGGGGAGAGGCCGCTGTGTGGTCGCTGCTGCGGCGGGCGGTCGCGTTCGTACCGGGGCTCGTCGCCTGGTGGCGGGGGACTCCGCCGGCCGTCCCGGGTGGGCGTGCCGTACGTGTGCCGGACGGGCCCGAATCCGCCTGCCGGACTCTGCTGCTGCGGCATGCGGTGAGCCGGCGCGGGCCCCCGGTGTCGATCTCGTACTCAGGCTGATCAGTCGACCTACGTCGTTCGTCACCCGCCCCGTACGGAGATCCACTCACCCATGTCCAAGAACATGTCCGCCACCCGTATCGCCCTGCGCCGCGCCGTGGCCGTCACCGCGCTGACCGCCGGCGGAGTCCTCGCGGCGGCCGGGGTCGCCTCCGCGCACGTCACCGTCCATCCGGAGAGCTACGCCAAGGGAGCCACCGACGGTGTGCTCACCTTCCGGGTGCCCAACGAGGAGGACAGCGCCTCCACCACCGAGGTGCAGGTCTTCCTGCCCACCGACCATCCCGTCCTCGGCGTCCTGGTGCACCCGCAGGACGGCTGGACCCCCAAGGTGACCACCACCAAGCTCAAGACGCCGGTCAAGACCGACGACGGCACCATCACCGAAGCCGTCTCCGCGATCACCTGGACCGGCGGGAAGATCGGCGCCGGGCAGTACGAGGACTTCGACGTCGCCTTCGGGCAACTCCCGGACAACACCGACCAGCTGACGTTCAAGGCGCTGCAGACCTACTCCGACGGCAAGGTCACCCGCTGGATCGAGGCGCCGACCGGCGGGGAGGAGCCGGAGAACCCGGCGCCCGTGCTCAAGCTCACCGCCGGGGACGAAACCTCCGCGCCCACCGCCGCGACGGCCTCCAAGAGCGACTCGGCCAGTACCTCCAAGGCCGCCGGCAGCAGTGACTCGACCGCCCGCGGACTCGGCATCGCCGGGCTCGTGGTCGGCGTGCTCGGCCTCGCCGCCGCCGCGTTCGCGATCCTGCGGGGGCGCGCTCCGCGGTCGTAGCAGGAAGCGGTCACGACAGCGGTACAGACACAGCGGTCACGACAGCAGTACAGACACAGCGGTACAGACACACGGAAGAGGGGCCCGGACCGAATCCATCGGTCCGGGCCCCTCCTTCACGACCCTCAGCGCGTCGCCAGCTCCAGGTCCAGTGCCCTCGGCTCCGAGACCGTGACCACCTCCACCCTCGTGCCGGAGTTCCGCCGCAGCCACAGCACGTCCCGGCCGAAGGACCACACCAGGGAGCCCAGCGACACCAGGACCACCGCGAAGTTGGCCGCGTGCGGCAGCAGTTGCGCGCCTGCCACGAGGAGGCAGATGCCCTGGAGGGCCGCCACCGTCTTGCGGGCGAAGGACGCCGGGAGCGGGGCGTTCAGCCAGGGGGCGACGCGGGCCGCCGCGACGAAGACGTAGCGCATGCCGCCGATCAGCAGGACCCAGGGGCCGAGCTGCGTGGAGACGTACACGCTCAGCACCAGGATGAGGAACGCGTCGACCTCCATGTCGAAGCGGGCGCCGAGTGCCGTGGAGGTGCCGGTGCGGCGGGCCACCTTGCCGTCCACGCCGTCCAGGAGCAGGGCCACGGCGGTCAGGCCGACCAGCAGCGTGACCGGCGGCGCGCTCTCGAAGGAGTCCGCGACCAGGGCGGTCACGCCGCCGACCAGGGTGGCCCGGCCGAGGGTGACCCGGTTGGCGGGGCCGAAGGAGCTGAGCCGGGAGCGGTGCAGGGCGCGGGAGAGGACCACCCAGGTGGCGAGCGCGAAGACGAGTCCGG
The DNA here is from genome assembly GCF_055572275.1 of Streptomyces sp. NPDC030798. NCBI lineage: Bacteria > Bacillati > Actinomycetota > Actinomycetes > Kitasatosporales > Streptomycetaceae > Streptomyces > Streptomyces sp. NPDC030798. The sequence continues at coordinate 253,229 of NZ_JBVIDR010000006.1, forward strand.
TCAGCCAGCCGGCCGGGCCCATGCCGATGGCCGTGCCGAGCAGCGCGAGCAGCAGGATCTGGACGCCCGCTCCCACAGCGGTCTCCTGCTGGGGCCTCGCGTCGTACGTGTTGTTCAGGGCCACCGCACATCCTCCGGCCGAGTGACAGAGTCGATCAATGCCGCGTACTGTGCGCGGCCAGTGCACATCTCCCTGTGCAGCACTCCGTACGTGCACCACTTCCCGATCGTTCAGGAGGATGCCGATGAACCACTCGGCCCGCGCGTTCTGGCTCCGCTCTCCGGGGCGCGGCGAGCTTCGCGACGTCACCCTCACGGCGCCGGCCGAGGGCGAGGTGCTGGTCCGCGCGCTGTACTCCGGGGTCAGCCGGGGGACGGAGACCCTCGTCTTCCGGGGCGGGGTGCCCGCGTCCCAACACGCCGCGATGCGGGCGCCGTTCCAGCAAGGCGACTTCCCTGGGCCGGTGAAGTACGGCTACCTCAGCGTCGGGGTCGTGGAGGAGGGCCCGGGGGAGCTGATCGGCCGCACGGTCTTCTGCCTGTATCCGCACCAGAGCCGTTACGTCGTTCCGGTGAGCGCCGTGACCGTCGTACCCGAGCGGGTGCCCGCCGGGCGGGCCGTGCTCGCCGGGACCGTGGAGACCGCGGTGAACGCCCTGTGGGACGCGCGGCCCCTGATCGGCGACCGGATCGCGGTGGTCGGCGGCGGCATGGTCGGCTGCTCCGTGACCGCGCTGCTCGCCCGCTTCCCGGGCGTACGGCTGCAGCTCGTCGACGCCGATCCGGGCCGGGCCGGGACCGCTGAAGCGCTCGGCGTGGACTTCGCCGCGCCCGGCGACGCCCTCGGCGACTGCGACCTCGTCGTGCACGCCAGCGCCACCGAGGCCGGCCTCGCCCGCTCGCTGGAACTGCTCGCCCCGGAGGGCACGGTGATCGAGCTGAGCTGGTACGGCGACCGGCGCGTCGCCCTGCCGCTCGGCGAGGCCTTCCACTCCCGCCGGCTCACCGTGCGCAGCAGCCAGGTCGGCACCGTCTCCCCGGCCGCCCGGGCCGGCCGCGGCTACGCCGAGCGGATGGCCCTCGCCCTCGATCTGCTCGCCGACCCGGCCCTGGACGCCCTCGTCACCGGGGAGAGCAGCTTCGAGGAGCTGCCCGAGCTGATGCCCCGGCTGGCCTCCGGCGAGATCCCGGCCCTGTGCCACCGCATCAGCTACCCGGCCGCGACCTGACCGAGAACAGACCGCCTGACCTGAGAAAAGAGTGAGAGGACGCTGAACACGGGGAAGCGAAGAGCCGTACTACACGGCAATCCCCCGGCAGGGAACCGCTGGGGCATCAGACGCGCCGCACCTGGAGGGTCGTCCGTTGTTCAGCATCACCGTCCGCGATCACATCATGATCGCCCACAGCTTCCGCGGCGAGGTGTTCGGGCCCGCGCAGCGACTGCACGGCGCCACGTTCCTCGTGGACGCGACGTTCCGCCGCGAACAGCTGGACGAGGACAACATCGTGGTCGACATCGGCCTCGCCACCCAGGAACTGGGCGCCGTCGTCGGCGAGCTGAACTACCGCAACCTCGACAACGAGCCGGAGTTCGCCGGGATCAACACCTCCACCGAGTTCCTGGCCAAGGTCATCGCCGACCGGCTCGCCGAACGCATCCACAAGGGTGCCCTCGGGGAAGGGGCCAAGGGCATCGCGGGCCTCACGGTCACGCTGCACGAGTCGCACATCGCCTGGGCGAGTTACGAGCGTGCGCTGTGACCGACGTGACCGTACACCGGGCGCCGCGGCTCGACTACGTGCCCCCGCAGCCCCGTTCCTCCGCCTCCACCGACACCGTGAACCTCGGGATCGCCCCCATGTCCCTGCGCACCGTGCACTTCGTCATGCCGGGCGGCGTCGACGACCCGGCCGCGCCGAGCGGCGGCAACGCCTACGACCGCCGGGTCTGCCTGGACCTGCCCGGTTTCGGCTGGCAGGCCGTGCGGCACGCGGTGCCCGGCAGCTGGCCGCGACCCGGCGCCGACGGCCGCGAGGCGCTCGCCCGTACGCTGCGGGAACTGCCCGACGACACGGTGGTACTGCTGGACGGGCTGGTCGCGTGCGGCGTACCGGAGATCGTCGTCCCCGAGGCGGAGCGGCTGCGGCTCGCGGTACTGGTGCACCTGCCCCTCGGCGACGAGACCGGTCTGGAGCCGGCCGTGGCCGCCGACCTCGACGCCCGCGAACGGGCCGTACTGCGGGCGGTGCCCGCCGTCATCGCCACCAGCGACTGGGCGGTCCGGCGTCTCGTCTCCCACCACGGGCTCGTCCCGCAGCGGGTGCACGTCGCCGCTCCCGGCGCCGACATCGCGCCGCTGGCCGCCGGCACCGACGGCGTCTCCCGCCTGCTGTGCGTCGCCGCCGTCACCCCGCGCAAGGGTCAGCACCGGCTGGTCGAGGCGCTGGCCACGGTGACCGACCTGCCGTGGACCTGCGAGTGCGTCGGCGGGCTGACCGGCGACCCGGAGTACGTCGCCCATCTGCGCGACCTCATCCGGCACCACGGTCTGGAGGACCGGCTGCTTCTCACGGGGCCGCAGGCCGGCGCCGCCCTCGACGCCCGGTACGCGGCGGCCGACCTGATGGTGCTCGCCTCGTACGCCGAGACGTACGGCATGGCGATCACGGAGGCACTGGCCCGCGGCATCCCGGTGCTGGCGACCGACGTGGGCGGTGTCCCCGAGGCGGTCGGGCGGGCGCCCGACGGCGGTGTTCCCGGCATCCTCGTGCCGCCGGAGGACCCGGCCGCACTCGCCGCCGAGCTGCGCGGGTGGTTCGGCGAACCGGACGTACGACGCCGTCTGAAGGCCGCGGCGCGCAGTCGCCGCGCCGCGCTCGACGGCTGGGCGAGAACCGCCCGCAGCCTGGCCGGGGTCCTCGGCCGGCTCCCCGAGGCACCGAGGAGGGCGGCATGAAGGACACCCCGACCTTGACCGACGGCATCCCGGCCCAGCCGGGGCCCAGCGAGACCGAGGTCATCGCCGGTGCCGGCCCCGTGGCCCGGCCCGGTGAGCGGGCCACCGTGCGGTTGCGGGACGGCGGTGCGGAGGAGGGACCGCGGTACGCGCCCGAGTGGCTGCAGTTGCGGGAGCCGGCCGACGCCGACGCCCGGGCGCAGGACCTGTTGGACCCGCTGCGCATCCGGCTGGCCAATCTGCCGGGCCGGGCGGGTGGCGGCGCGGACGGGTTGGTGGTGCACGACCTGGGCTGCGGCACCGGCTCGATGGGCCGCTGGCTCGCGCCCCGCCTGGACGGCGCCCAGCACTGGGTGCTGCACGACCGGGACCCGTACCTGCTGCACTTCGCCGCCGTGGCCTCCCCGCGCGCCGCCGCCGACGGCAGCCGCGTCACGGTCGAGACCCGGCGCGGCGACGTCGCCCGGCTCACCCCGGACGCGCTGACCGGTGCCTCCCTGGTGACCGCCTCGGCGCTGCTGGACGTCCTCACCCACGACGAGATCGACACCCTCGCCGACGCCTGCGCCGGCGCCGGCTGCCCGGCGCTGCTCACGCTCTCCGTCGCCGGGCGCGTCGAACTGAGCCGGCCCGACCCGCTGGACGACGAGATCACCGAGGCGTTCAACGCCCACCAGCGGCGTACCGGCCTGCTCGGCCCGGAGGCGGTCACCGTGGCCTGCGAGGCGTTCGCCGAGCGCGGCGCGACGGTACGGGTGCATCCGAGCCCGTGGCGGCTCGGCCCCGGGTCCGCGGCGCTGACCGCCCAGTGGCTGCGGGGCTGGGTGGGCGCGGCGGTCGAGCAGCGGCCCGAGCTGCACGAGCACGCCGAGCGCTATCTGCGCGAGCGCCTCGCGGCGTGCGAGGCCGGTGAGTTGGGGGTCGTGGTGCACCACAGCGACCTGCTGGCACTGCCCCGGCCGACGGGCGGCGCGTCATGAACGGGCAGGCGGCGGAGGGCGGCGCGCGGACCGCCGGGGATGCCGCCACGGCCACCACAACGGCATTGCTGGAGCCCCCCGTCGAGGCAGGGACGGCCACGACCGAGGAGCCACCTGCAGAAACCTTCGAGCCCGCAGCCCCCGCCCCCTCCCGCCTCACCCCTCGGGCCCTGCGCACGCACCTCGGCACCCTGGCCGGTGCCGTCATCCTCGCCGTCCTCCTGTGGCGGCTGGGCACCGGTGTGCTCCTCGACGGGCTTCGGCGTATCGACGCGATGACCCTGCTGGGTGCCCTCGGTGTCGGTGTGGTCACCACCGTCTTCAGCGCCTGGCGCTGGCAGTTGGTGGCCCGGGGGCTGCGGATACGGCTGCCGCTGGGAGCCGCCGTGGCGGACTACTACCGGGCGCTGTTCCTCAACGCGGCCCTGCCCGGCGGGGTGCTGGGCGATGTGCACCGGGCCGTCCGGCACGGACAGAGCGCGGGCGACGTCCGGCGCGGTGTGAAGGCGGTGGTGCTCGAGCGGGTCGCCGGGCAGATCGCGCTGGCCGTGTGCGGTGCGGCCGTTCTGCTGACGCTGCCGTCACCGGTCCGCGCCGACGTCCGCGGCTTCGCCCCGCTCGTCGCGCTCACCGCGGCGGGCGCGGTCGCGGTCGTCCTCGCCGTCCGGATGAACCGGGGCCCCTCCCGGCGCACGGGAGCCCTGCGCGCCACGCTGACCGAGGCCCGCGCGGGGCTGGCGTCCCGGGAGAACGGGCCCGGCGTGGCGCTGTCCTCGGCCGTCGTCCTGGCCGGGCACGTCGCGATGTTCGTCGTGGCGGCGCGGGTCGCCGGCTCCGCCGCCTCCGTGCCGGTGCTGCTGCCGCTCGCGGTGCTCGCCCTGGTCGCCATGGGACTGCCGCTGAACATCGGCGGTTTCGGCCCCCGCGAGGGCGTCACCGCCTGGGCGTTCGGCGCCGCCGGGCTCGGCGCGAGCAGCGGGGTGGCCGTCGCCGTCGTGTACGGCGTGCTCAGCTTCGTCGCGAGTCTGCCCGGCGCCGTCGTCCTCGTCGCCCGCTGGTGCGCCGGAATGCGCGGCTATCCCCGTGCCGCTTCCGAGCCGTCGTCCGACGTGAGCAGCTCGACATACGCACCGAACGATTCGGCGAGGCTCGCCAGCAGTTCCTTCCCCTTTTCCGCCGAACCCAGGGAAGGACGGCCGATGACGCCCGATTCGGTGTAGGCGGACATTCCCACGGTGAGCAGATGACGACGGTCGTCCGCGGTGAAATCGGCGGACTCGTAACCAGAGCGGACGAATTCGGGGTGAGCATGCAGCAGAATCGAGGTCTCGATTTCGCCCGCGTGCATGTCGGTGAGCAGCGAGGTGAGGACACCGGCCCGCTCCCGGGCCGTCTCCCAGTCCTCGGCGGCCGGGAACAGCGCCATCCGCTCCCCGCGCGCGGAGGCCTCCTGGACGACGTTGCCCAGCACGTAGTTGCCGCCGTGCCCGTTGACCACGACGAGCGCCTCGACCCCCGAGCGGCGCAGCGACGCGGCGATGTCCCGGACCACCGCGTGGAGGGTCACGGCGGAGATGCTGACGGTCCCCGGCCAGGCCGCGTGCTCGTGCGAGCAGGCGATGGTCACCGGGGGAAGAAGGTGCACCGGGTGCGCGGCGGCGATCTCCCGTGCCACGGCACAGGCGACGAGCGTGTCGGTCGCCAACGGAAGGAAGGGCCCATGCTGTTCGAAGCTGCCCACGGGAAGGACGGCCACCTGTGTTGAAACGCCCGCCCCCCGCATCCGTACGTCTTCCGTAGTGTCCCCCGGCACCAGCCCGAAGCCGGCCGTACCCGCGCCCGAACCACTCATCTTTTCCCGGCCTTTCGTCTCTGCTTAGGAATCAGATCATGACAGAAAACATCGGTGTCCTCGGCAAGAAGTCCCCGCGGCGTTCGGGTGCGGAACGCGTCGTGAATGCCCCGCTGCCCACCGTGTACGGGAAATTCCAGGCGATCGGGTACCTGGACCACGACCGGGGCGAGGAGCAAGTCGCCCTGGTGCACGGGGAGATCGGCACGGAAAGCGTCCTGACCCGGCTGCACTCCGAGTGCCTGACGGGCGACGCGTTCGGCTCCCAGCACTGCGAGTGCGGCGACCAGCTGGCCTCCGCGATGCGCGCGGTGGTCGCCGAAGGCAGCGGCATCGTCGTCTACTTGAGGGGCCACGAAGGCCGCGGCATCGGCCTGCTGGCCAAGCTGCGCGCGATGGCCCTGCAGGCGGAGGGCCTGGACACCGTGGAGGCGAACCTGGCGCTCGGGCTGCCGGTCGACGCCCGCGACTACGGCGTCGCCGCCGAGATCCTGCACGACCTCGGAGTGCGCTCCGTCCGGCTGATGTCGAACAACCCGGCCAAGCGGGAGGCGCTGACCCGGCACGGCATCCAGGTCGCCGAGCAGGTGCCGCTGCTGATCGAGCCGTGCGAGAGCAACATCACCTATCTGCGGACCAAGCGGGAGCGGATGGACCACATCCTGCCCCATCTGGACGCGGTCGCGCACAGCTCCTGATTCGGCGGGCGGCGCGCCGGACAGGATCAGGGGATGACCGACGACGTCCTCATCCTCTCCGGCGAGCAGGTGACGCGGCTGCTCGGCGCGGACGCGGCGATCGCCTCGCAGCGGGCTGCCTTCACCGCGCTCGCCACCGGCGAGGCCGACCTGCCCGGGAAGATCATGGCGCCGAGCCGCTTCGACGACAGCGTGGTCTTCGCCCACGTCTCCCGGCTGTCCCGGGACACCGGGGCGGTGGCGAAGTTCGGCAGCGTCAACCCGGGCAACGCGGCGGCCGGACTGCCCACCGTGCACGCCGTCGTCACCGCGCTCGACCCCGGCACCGGCCGGCTCGCCGCCGTCCTCGACGGCACCGCGGTGACCACGCTGCGCACGGCCGCCGGCAGCGCCGTGGCCGTGGACGCCCTCGCCGTGCCCGGACCCACCGAGCTGGCCCTGCTCGGCTCCGGCACCCAGGCCCTGGCCCACGCCCGCATGATCGCCCGGGTGCGGGAGCTGACCGCCGTACGGGTGTGGAGCCCGACCCCGGACCACCGCACCGCCGCCGCCCGCACGCTGACGGGCGAACTCGGGCTGCCGGTGCGGGCCGTGGACGGCGCCGAGGAGGCCGTGACCGACGCCGGCGTGGTCGCCGCCTGCACGCTCAGCAGCACCCCGGTGGTGCACGGCGCCTGGCTGGCACCCGGCTGCACGGTGGTCAGCGTCGGATCCTTCGAGCCCACCCGCCGTGAGGTCGACCAGGAGGTCCTGCGACGTGCCGCGGCCGTCGTGGTCGACGACGCCGGCACCGCCGCCGGGCACGCCGGGCCGGTGGTCGCCGCCCTGCGCGACGGGCTGCTCGCCCCCGGCGGACTGATCCCGCTGGGCGAGGTGCTGACCAGGCGCCGTGGTGCGCGCACCGCTGCGGGTGACATCGTCTACTACAACAGCGTCGGACTCGGCATCCAGGACGCGGCGGCAGCCTGGGCCGTGATCCGCGCCGCGAAGGAGGCAGCCGCGTGAACCTTCGGGCCCGGGTGGTCGTCGTCGGCGGCGGTGTGATGGGCACCAGCATCGCCTGCCACCTCGCGCGCGCCGGAGTACCGGACGTCGTCCTCGTCGAGCGCGACGAACTCGCCGCCGGGTCCACCTCCCGGGCGGCCGGCGGGGTGCGGGCGCAGTTCTCCGACGAGCTGAACATCCAGCTCGGCGCGCGCAGCCTGGAGGCCTTCGGCCGGTTCCAGCAGGAGATCGGGCAGGACATCGGGCTGCACCGGGTCGGCTACCTGTTCCTGCTCTCCACGCCCGAGCAGGTCGCCTCCTTCGAGGCGGGCGTGCGGCTGCAGAACTCCCTCGGGGTGCCGAGCCGGATGCTCGCGCCCGAGGAGGCCCGCCGGCTCTCCCCGCTGATCACCACCGACGGCCTGCTGGCCGCCGCCTACTCCCCGGACGACGGCCACTGCACGCCCGAGGCCGTCGTCCACGGCTACGCGGCCGCCGCCCGCGCCCACGGCGCCCGCATCCTGCGCCACACCGAGGTCACCGGCATCGAGCTGCGCGGCGACCGCGTCACCGCCGTCGACACCACCCTCGGCCCGATCGCCACCGACACGGTGATCTGCGCGGCCGGCGCCTGGTCACGGGCGGTCGGCGCGATGGTGGGCGTGGATCTGCCGGTACGGCCCCTGCGGCGCCAGATCGCCGTCACCGAACCGGTGCCCGGCCTGCCGTCCGCGCTGCCGATGACCATCGACTTCACCACCAGCCTCTACTTCCACGCCGAGGGCCCCGGCCTGCTGCTCGGCATGTCCGACCCGGACGAGCGGCCGGGCTTCGCCACCGACACCCACGACCGCTGGATACCGCGGCTGTGCGAGGCGATGCAGCGGCGCGCCCCCGCCCTGCTGGAGCTGCGCCGCACCGGCGGCTGGGCGGGGCTGTACGAGAACACGCCCGACCACAACGCCCTGATCGGCGAGGCGCCGACGGTGTCCCGCTTCCTGTACGCGACCGGCTTCTCGGGCCACGGCTTCCTGCAGGGACCTGCCGTGGGCGAGATCGTGCGCGACCTGTACCTGGGCCGCGCGCCCTTCCTCGACGTCCGCCCCCTGAGCGCCGGCCGGTTCGCGGCCGACGCCCCGCGCCCGGAGGCCAACCTGGTATGACCGAGCTCCACCTGTGGCTGCGCCACGAGTCCCGTACGACCGAGCGGCGCACGCCGGTCGTCCCCGCCGACGCCCGCCGGCTGACCGGGAGCGGGGTGCGTCTGACCGTCGAGGAGTCCCCGCAGCGGATCTTCCCGGTCGAGGAGTACGAGGCGGCCGGCTGCCGCCGCGCCCCCGCCGGCTCCTGGGTGACGGCACCGCCCGACGCCGTGATCCTCGGCCTGAAGGAACTCCCCGACGAACCGGCCGCGCTGACCCACCGCCACCTCTTCTTCGGGCACGCCTACAAGCGGCAGCCGGGCGCCGCCGAGCTGCTGCGCCGGTTCGCGGCCGGGGGAGGGGCGCTGCTTGACCTGGAGTACCTGGTCGACGAGCACGGCCGCAGGCTCGCCGCCTTCGGCTACTGGGCGGGCTACCTGGGCGCCGCCCTCGCCGTCCTCCAGCACCGCGGCCGGCTGCACGCACCCCTCGCCCCGACCACCAAGGAGGAGCTGGACGCCCTCCTCCAGCCGGCCGGCGGGGACGCGGCGTTCACGGCGCTGGTGATCGGCGCGCTGGGCCGCAGCGGGCGCGGCGCCTCGGCCGCGTTCGACGCCGCCGGGGTGGATGCGACCCGCTGGGACCTGGCCGAGACCCGCGACCTGGACCGGCCGGCGCTGCTCGGTCACGACGTCCTGGTGAACTGCGTCCTCGCCACCAGCCCGGTCCCGCCCTTCGTGCGCGAGCAGGACCTGGACGACCCGGCCCGCCGGCTGCGCACGTTGTGCGACGTCACCTGCGACGTCGGTTCCCCACTGAACGTCCTGCCGGTCTACGACCGCACCACCGAGTGGACGGAGCCCGTGCGCCGGCTGCGCAAGGAGCCGCCGCTGGACCTCATCGCCATCGACAACCTGCCCTCCCTGCTGCCCCGCGAGTCCAGCACCGACTTCTCCGCCGACCTGGTGCCGCAGCTGCTCGACTTCGGCACGTCGGGCGCGTGGGGACGCTGCCTGGACCGGTTCCACCGGGCCTGCCGGGAACTGGGCATCGCGGAAGGGGAGTCCCGTCATGACTGACCGTGTCCCGGCGAGCGGCACCGTCCACTGGGTGGGGGCCGGGCTGTCCACCGGCAGCGGACTGGCCGTGCTGTGCGAGCGGGCCGCGCGGGTACGGCTGTGGCACCGCACCGAGGACCGCGCGGCGGCCGCCCTGGCCGAGCGGGGCCTGACCGGGCGCGCCGAGCCCCGCGCCTTCACCCTGCCCGCGCTCACGGCCGAACTGGCGCCGGGTGACGTCGTCGTATCGATGCTGCCCGCGCCGCAGCACGCCGGGCTGCTGTCCGTGTGCGTCGGCGCCCGGGCCCACTTCGCCTGCTCCAGCTACGTCTCGCCCGAGGTGCTGGACCAGGTGCCCGGGGCGCAGGCGGCCGGGCTGGTGGTGCTCACCGAGGCGGGGCTGGACCCGGGCGTCGACCACCTCTTCGCGCACAGCCTCGTCGGCAGGGCGCGGGGGGAGATCGGCGCGGACACTCCCGCCTCCTACCGCCTCACCTCCTACTGCGGCGGCGTCCCCGCGATCCCGAACGACTTCCGCTACCGCTTCAGCTGGGCGCCCCTGGGCGTCCTGGGCGCCCTGCGCTCGCCGGCCCGTTACCTCGAGGACGGCACCGAGACCGTCGCCGAACGGCCCTGGGAGGCGACCCGGCCGCTCGTCCTCGGCGGCGAGACCTTCGAGGCCTACCCCAACCGGGACAGCATCCCCTTCATCGCCCAGTACGGGTTTCCGGCCGCCTGGAGCCCGCGCACCTTCGTACGGGGCACCCTGCGCCTGGACGGCTGGCTGAAGGCGTGGGAGCCGGTCTTCGAGGAGCTGAGGGCGGGCGACGACGAGCGCATCGCCGCCCTGGCACAGGAGCTGGCGGCGGCGTACCCGACGACGGACGAGGACCGCGACCGCGTCGTGCTGTCGGTGTCCCTGGAGGTCGAGACCCCGAACCGCACCTGGACGGGAGGCTACCTCCTCGACCTCGTGGGCGACGCCGAGGAGTCGGCCATGGCCCGCTGCGTCTCCCGCCCCCTCGCCCTGGGCGTCCGCCACATCCTCGACGGCAGTCTGCCGGCGGGACTGCAACGGGCGGCGGAAACGGCGCAGCGGTCGGACCGGTGGCTGGCCGAACTGGCCGGAGACGGACTGCAGTTCGGCCAGAGACTCGGGCAGTAGAGTGTGCGAGGGGGGCGCGCATGGAGTCGGTACTCGCGAACATCGCGATCGGGCTGGTGACCAGCCTGCTCGGCGGTGGGTTCGTCTGGCTGTGGGAGCGGACCAAGCGCATGCGGGCGGTGAACAGAAGGGCTGCGTTCTTCGGCGTCCGGCCCGGGGAGACCTGCCTCGTCGTGCTGGGCAACAAGTACAACTCGCCCGGTACCGCGCACCATCGGGACGTCCGAGCCGTGGTCGAACTGGCTCTGCTCGCAGGAGTGTTGGGCTGTCAGGTGACCGTGGAGACCGGCGAGTACGTCGGCAGCAACGGTGACCGAACCGAGTTCTGCGTCGGCGGCCCGACCGGGGGCGCGAACGTCCGGACGGGAGGCCACCTCGCGGCGCACCTCCCCGGCGTCACGGTCCATCCTTACGACGGCACCCGTGCGGACTCGGTGGCGATCGAGGTCGGCGGGGAGAAGTTCCTCTTCGACCGCGGCAACCAGGAGTACGCCCTCGTGGCGAAGTTCACGCCGGTGGAGTCCAGCAGGCCCGTCTTCGTGGTGTCCGGGCAGTCGTCGGTGGCCAACCTGGCGGCCATCCACCTCCTCCGGCGCGAGTATGCGCGGGTGGCCGAGCAGCTGTCCTCGATCGAGCGGTTCTGCCTCCTGATCAAGGTCTCCGACATCGCCACGTACGGGTTCCACCGAGCGGAACTGGAACGGGACGTTTCCACGGCGGCGTTCGGGACCTCCCCGAGCACCACCGCGGCCGCCTGACCCCGCCGGAGCCGAATCCGACGCCGTGAGGGGCGATATCGTTGGCGGGATCTTCTACTGGTGGTGCGTCAGGAGATCCTGGGACGGGGGCCGGAGGAGCCTGTGGTGGATGAGCCCGAGTCGAAACCCAACTTTCACCTGGACGGTGCCGCCCGCGCCGAGGTGGCGGAGGACCTGTGGCGGAACTGGTGGCTGGAGGGCCACGGCGTCGCCCTGCTCTTCGGATTCTCGGGTGTCGGCAAGTCGGACCGGGTCGTCCGGCCGCTCCGCAACTGGGCCGCAGGCCAAGGAGTCCCCACTGCGTGGGAGGACGTGCCCGAGAGTCCCCTGGAAATGGACAGTGCCCTCGCAGCCCGCATCGCGAGCAGCGTGGAAGGCACGGAGCACGCCTCCCGCGTGTCGCCCACGGCGGAAGGCTCCGCGTTCGTCTCCACGGTCCTTCCCCTTCTGCGGGCGGGAGCCCTCGTCGTCGTGGACGAGTTCCAGCGGCTGCTCGACTCCCAGGGCCGGCCGTCACCGTCCATGGCGCGGGCACTCGAGCGACTCGCGCGTCGTCCGGCGGACAAGGGCTGCCTGCTGCTGGTCACCAACCGGCATGTCGACTGGACCTGGACCGGACAGCTCTATGTGACCGAGCTGAAGCCGCCCGAGGACGCCGACGCCACCTCGATCGTCCTGGAGAAGCTGGACGAGGAGGAGGGCGACGCCAGGTTCCCCCACGCCAGGCGCCTGGAAGTCGTGCGCCGTCTGGGGCGCAATCCGGAAGTCCTGAGACTGCTCGGCCTGCTCCTCAAGACTCACGCTCTGGACGATCTGCTGCCGCCCATCGGTGACGTTCCCGAGGAACCCTTCGAACCGCGACTCGTCGAGGAGATCGAACGGAAACTGCTGGCGAAGGCCGCCGAGGACCTGCCGGAGCCGGCCCGCGCGTTTCTCCGCGACATGTCGGTGGTCCGGGACTGGGCCGCCTGGGACCTCGTCGACGCCATCGGCCACAGCCGGGGCGACGTCCGGGAACTCGTGCGGGAGACGCGCGAGCGGTATCTCCTGCAGAACCGCGGCTCCGCCGGGTCAGGTGCGACGCAGCGCGGAGGCGGCCTCCATCAGGTCCACCCCTTGGTCCGGGAGGTCGACGTCGTCCACTTGCGCCGTGACAGCACCGCGTGGCGGGCCGCACATCTCCGCGCGGGCGAGTGGTACGCCAGGAAGCTGAAGCCCGTCGGGGGAGTTGCGGTCCACGACCGTACGCTCACCCTGGGCCTGGAGGGCGCCTGGTACCACTACGCCGCGGCCGATGCCCAGGACGCCCTGCTCACGGCCATGGAGCCGGCCCGGCGCTACATCGAGCAGCGCTACGGCTGGACAGCGCCACCCTTCAGCTCCAACGGAGAGCGGGACGCCCGCATCACCCTGCTGGAGGCGTACACGAGCCGGTGGGGCACGGCGGGCACGCACTTCTACCTGGCCGCCCTGCTGCGGGATCGGGGCAGACCGGAGGACGTGCGCCAGGCGCTCACACATGCGCGACGATCGACCGCGGGCCAGGAACATTCCCAACCCTGGGTGCTGTGGGTCAAACTGGTGCACGCCGTCGACGGCCCGGAGGCCGCGATCGCGGCGGCCCGCGAGGCCATCGCACACGTCTCGCCCGCCAAGAGCCTCTTCTCGGTCTATCAACTCTTGGGAAGCTATCTGGCCGAGATGGGTCGACCGGGCGAAGCCGTCGCCGCGTTGCGTGAAGGTACTGAGCATGCGACCAGAGGTGTCGACCGGCTGGGCCTGCTGGCTGCCCAGATCGCGGCAGGCGAACCGACGGACGGTCTGCTCCGCGAAGTCGGCGCATGGCGGGACAAACCGGGGATGGGTCCTCTGAGCAGGTTGGTAGAGGCACTCCTATGGGAACGTGAGGGGCACTGGGAAGAGGCTGTCGAGCTGATCGCCGAAGGCCGGCAACACCATCCCAGGTACATCGCGTTCACGCTCCACGAGGCATTGTGCCGGCTCGCTCTCGATGACGCCGAGGCGGCCCAGGCTGCCCTGGACCGGTTCCCGAGCCACCTCCGTTTCGAGAAGGGGTCGGTCAACACGTGGTGCGCCAGCTTCGTCGCCCTGAAACTCGACCGTCTGTCCCTTGCCGCACAACGCTTGAGCGACTACCTGGGCACCGACGCCTCCGACTCGACGAAGGACCAGATTCGCGCCCGCCTGCTGCGCGCCTGGGACACGGTCGTCGCCAGGCCGGGCATCCCCATTCCCTCGCTGGTCTTCCCCGTCCTGCCGTCCGCCCTCAGCGGACTGCCGGCCGTGGCGATCCGGTCCCAGTACGGAGGCCCCGTCCTGCCGCAGCATCAACCGACCGTCGACGTTCCGGACCCCGACGGGCGTCTGCGCATCCTCGCGATCGCCACGGAATGGTCCTCGGGCAAGGGCGGCGTGAGCACGTTCAACCGGCGCCTGTGCCTGTCGCTGGCGCAGCAGGCACAGGTGACCTGCCTCGTTCTTCGGGCCACCGACAAGGAACGGAAGGATGCCGCGGCAGGAAACGTGACCCTGGTCGAGGCACGGGAGGCTCCGGGAGCCACGGACGCCGAGCGGCTCACCTACCCTCCGGCGTTCCCGGAGGACGCCCTGCCGCAAGTGATCATCGGACACGGCCGGTGGACCGGTCCGGCAGCGCAGCGGATGGGGATCGACTTCCCGCAGGCGAAGATCCTGCACTTCCTCCACGTGATCCCGGAGGACATCGAGCGGTACAAGGGCGAACGCCAGGTCGACGCGGCGGTGCTGGCGGAGGAACGGCAGGAGGTCGATCTGGCCCTGAGCGCCGCCGCCCACCGCGCCGTGGCGGTGGGGCCACGCATCTACGAGTGGTTCCTGCACGACCTGGACGCCCGTGACATCGACCCGGACAAGCTGATCCGCTTCGACCCCGGCTTCGACCCCGGCGCCGCGCGGGGCCGGCCACCGCAGGGACGCTGTACGGTGCTCGTCGTCGGCCGGACGGAGGACTACCGGCTCAAGGGCCTCGACCTGGCGGCGCTCGCCTTCAACCGGGCACGCCAGCTTCGCAGGCCCGGCCTGCCCCGCCTCGAACTCGTCGTACGCGGCGCCCCTCCCGAAGCGGCCACGGAGCTCGAGAAGCAGATGCGTGCATGGGCGGGAGACAACTCGCTTCCGGTGCGGGCCCGCGCCTACTCGACCGATCACGAGGTTCTGAAGGCCGACCTTCGCGGCGCCAGCCTGGTGTTGATGCCGTCACGGGCGGAGGGCTTCGGCCTCGTCGCGGCCGAGGCGATCGCCGCCGGCACGCCGGTCCTCGTGAGCAGTGAGAGCGGTCTGGCCAAGCTGCTGGAAGGGTTCGTGCCCGAGGAGGCGTCCCGCATCGTGGTGCCGACCGTCGGGGACGACGACCGCGACGTCGAGGCCTGGGCCCATGCCATCGACGGCGCCCTGCGCCGCCCGGAGGCCGAGTTCACGGCGACGGCCCAGCTCAGCGCCCGCCTGGCGGCGGAACTGACGTGGTCGTCGGCGGTGACCGCGCTGTTGAAGCGTGTAGCGGACCCGGAGAACATCGCCCCGCACTCGCTCGGTCGGTAGACGACGAGAGAAGGCGCCGCGGAGGCCCGGTCCGGTCTCTGCGGTCGGCGGTCAGTCCAGCAGGGCCTCGTGCACCAGTCGTCGCAGGTCCGGGAAGACCTTGAGCCTCTTCGGGCGTACCTGGGTCATGAACTGGACCGTCAGGTCGTGGCTCGGGTCGACCCAGAAGGCGGTGGTGGCCACGCCGGTCCAGCCGTAGGTGCCGAGGCCCTGCGGGACCAGGGTGCGGGTCGGGTCGAGGACGACCGAGACGTTGAAGCCGAAACCGAGGCCCTCGTTGCTGCGCTCCTGGTGGGCGGGGGCCCCGAAGGTGCGCAGGTCGGCGCCGCCGGGGAGGTGGTTGCGGGTCATCAGGGCGACCGTGCCGGGGGACAGGATGCGGGTGCCCTCCAGTTCGCCGCCGCGGCGCAGCATCTCCATGAAGCGGTGGAAGTCCCGCGCCGTGGCGACCAGGCCGCCGCTGCCGGACAGGAACCGGGGCCGGCCCCGCACCGGCAGTCCCGGGATCGGTGCGATCCCGCCGTCCTCCGTCTCGCCGTACATCTCGGCCAGCCGGTCGGCCTGCTCGGGGGTGATGTGGAAGCCGGTGTCGGTCATGCCGAGCGGGCGGAGGATCCGCTCGGTGACGTACGCGTCCAGCGGCTGTCCGGAGACCACCTCGATGACCCGGCCGAGCACGTTGGAGGCGACCGAGTAGTTCCATTGGGTGCCCGGCTCGAACTGGAGCGGCAGACGGGCGTACACCTCCACCGTCTCGGCGAGGTTCGCGCCCGGCGGCACGGACGACTCCAGGCCGGCCTCGCGGTAGAGGGCGTCCACGGGGTGCTTGTAGTAGAAGCCGAAGGTCAGGCCCGCCGTGTGGGTGAGCAGATGCCGGATGCGGATCGGGCCGGAGGCGGGACGCGTGCGTACGTCGGCGCCCGCACCGCTCTCGTACACGCGGGGGGATGCGAAAGCCGGCAGGTGGCGGTCGAGCGGGTCGTCCAGGGAGAGCCGGCCCTCCTCGACCAGTTGCAGCACCGCGACCGCGGTGACGGGCTTGGTCATGGAGTAGATCCGCCACAGGGTGTCCGTATCGACCGGCAGCCCGGCCGCGAGGTCCCGGTGGCCGTACGTGGTGAGGTGGGCGACGCGGCCGTCGCGGGCCACCGCCACCAGGTAGCCGGGCAGGCGTCCTTCGTCGACGTGGCGGGCGAAGTGCTGGTCGAGGCGGCCGAGCGCCTTCGCGTCCAGCCCGGCCTCGCCCGGGTCGACTTCCTGTCGCAGCTGTGCCATCGCTCTCCTCCGGTCGCGTCGTACGCGCGCGTTCCGGCGTACCCGTCGGGACGCACACCTCATCGTGGCGCAGGAACACCGGCACGGACCCGCTCATCCGGGGCGTGTGTGATCGACGCGACGCCGCGTCCCGGCAGACCGCGGGCGGCCGGCCCGGCGATCGCGGCCGGTGGCGACGGCCGCGCCGGAGGAGGGCGGCGGCGGGGAATGCGTGGTCCGCCGGGCCAGTTGACCCTCGTATGACTCAGGACTCGACGCAGGACGCACTGATCGAGCTGCTCTCCGGGACGCGGGGCGGGGTACTCGTCACCCTCAAGAGCGATGGCCGCCCGCAGCTGTCCAACGTCAGCCATGTCTATTACCCCGACGAGCGGGTCATCCGGATCTCGGTCACCGACGACCGTGCCAAGACGCGCAACCTGCGCCGCGACCCCCGCGCCTCCTACCACGTCACCAGCGGCGACCGCTGGGCGTACACGGTCGCCGAGGGCACGGCCGACCTGTCACCGGTCGCCGAGGACCCGCACGACGAGACCGTGGAGGAACTGGTCCGCCTGTACCGGGACGTGGCCGGTGAACACCCGGACTGGGACGACTACCGGGCCGCCATGGTCCGTGACCGCCGCCTGGTGCTGCGACTGCCCGTCGAGCGGGTGTACGGCATCCCGCGCGGCTGACCTACGGCGCCCCGGCGGTCCGCGCCTCGATCGCCCGCAGCACCGCCACCATGTCCTCGCCGCCGTGCCCCTGTGCCACCGTCTCCTCGAAGAGGGTGTGGCAGACGTCCAGCAGCGGCGAGGCCAGGTGCGCCTTGCGGGCCGCCTCGGCGATGAGGCGGTTGTTCTTCAGCACGTCGAGGGCGGCCGCCTGGACGGTGAAGTCCCGCTCGCGCAGCTTGGGCGCCTTCATCCGGGAGACCGGGCTGGCCATGGGGCCCGCGTCCAGCACGTCCAGGAAGAGGCGCCGGTCAAGGCCCTGCCGTTCGGCGAAGTGGAACGCCTCGGTCAGGCCCGTCACCTGGGTGATCAGGAAGAGGTTCACCGAGAGTTTCATCAGCAGGGCACCGGGCGCGGGGCCGCAGAGGAACGTCTCCCGGCAGATCGGTGCCAGGAGCGGCCGCACGGCCGCCACGGCGGACTCCTCGCCGGCCAGCATGGCCACCAGGTGGCCATGCTCGGCCGGGACCCGGGAGCCGGAGACGGGCGCCTCGACGTAGCGGCCGCCGGCCGCGCGGACGTCCGCCTCCACGGTGCGGGAGTATTCGGGGGAGGTCGTGCCCATGTGGACCACGGTGCGGCCGGCGACCCGGGCGGCGAAGGCCGGGGTGCCGCGGCCCAGCACCATGTCCACCGCCGTCTCGTCGGCGAGCATCAGCAGGATCACCTCCGCCCGCGCGAACACCTCCGCGGCGTCCGCCGCGACCTCGGCGCCGGCCGCGCGCAGTGGTTCCGCGCGCTCCGGCGTCCTGTTCCAGACCAGCAGGGGCGTGCCCGAGGCCGCCAGGCGCAGGGCCATGGGCCGGCCCATCACTCCCAGGCCGATGAAACCGACGTGCATGGCGGCTCCGCCTTTCACTCGAGGGGTCCGACTGGCGCTATGACCGTGGTCATAGTAGCGAGCGCTATGACCGCGGTCATAGGGTGGGCGGGTGGAGGTGGTGGCGATGGCGGAGCCGCGTCGGTACGGGCCGCGGGAGCGGATGGTGTTCAGTGCCGCCCAGCTCATCCGGCGCGAGGGGGTCGCGGCCACGGGCATGCGGGACGTCGCCGCGCACGCCGGAGCGCCGCGCGGTTCGCTGCAGCACTACTTCCCGGGCGGCAAGGAGCAGCTGGTCAACGAGGCCGTGGGCTGGGCCGGGCGGTACGCCGGCGCGCGCGTCGCACGCTTTCTCGCCGGGCTGGAGGAGCCCACTCCGAGCGGACTGTTCGCGGCGATGGCCGCGCAGTGGACGGACGAGTACGCGCGGGACGGTTTCGCCGCCGGCTGTCCGGTCGCCGCCGCGACCGTGGAGTGCGCCACGGCGGGCACCTCGACCCGCGAGGCGGTGGCCGCCGCGTTCACCACCTGGCGCGTGCCGGTCGCCGAGGCCCTCACCGGCATGGGCGTCCCCGCCTCCCGCGCCGACTCCCTCGCCACGCTGATGATCAGCACCCTGGAGGGTGCCATCCTGATGGCCCGCGCCGAACAGGACGTGCGCCCGCTGACGACCGCCGTGCGCGAACTCGGTCCGCTGCTCGACGCGGCGGTGCTCTCCTCCGGGTGAGACCCGGCGCCGAGGTCCTTGTTCCGCCCCGTGTCCGGCGCTAGCCTCCGCCCGTGATCAATGGGGCACATGTGGTGATCCACAGCCGGGACGCCGAGGCCGACCGGACCTTCCTCAGGGACGTCCTCGGGTGGGCACACGTCGACGCCGGACACGGATGGCTGATCTTCAAGGCGCCGCCCGCCGAGGTGGCCTGCCACCCCACGGACGGCGAGCCGTCGCACGAACTGATGCTGATGTGCGACGACCTCGCCGCGACGCGGCGGCAGCTCGCCGAGAAAGGCGTGGAGTTCGCGGACCCGGTCGAGGAGGCCCGCTGGGGTCGGGTGACAGCGCTCCGGCTGCCGGGCGGCGGACGCCTGGCCCTGTACGAGCCGCGCCACCCCCGGCCGTAGCGGTGCTCAGCCCGTGGCCGTCTCGGCGGTGAGCCAGGCGATCACCATGTCGCCGACCATCGCCCGGTAGTGGTCGCGGTGTGCCGGGGCCATCAGGTCGCGGCCGTACAGGGCGCCGAAGGTGCGCCGGCCCGCGACCCGGAAGCAGCAGAACGAGCTGATCACGGCGTGCAGGTCGACGGCGTCGACGTCCGTGCGGAACCGGCCCGCCCGCTGCCCGGCCTCCAGCGCGCGCCGCAGCGCGCCCAGCGCGGGTGAGCCGGTCCCGCCGGGTCGCCGGCCGGCGGTGACGTGCCGTGCCCCGTGGATGCTCTCGACGGTCATCAGCCGGACGAACTCGGGGTGGCGTTCGAGGTGGTCGAAGACGAGTCCCGCCAGGCGCCGGATCGCCGCCTCCGGTTCCAGGTGGTCGATGTCCAGTTGCCGCTCGGCGGCGAGCAACTCCCCGTGGACCCGCTCCAGGACGGCCGTGAACAGCTGTTCCTTGCCGCCGAAGTAGTAGTAGATCATCCGCTTGGTGGTGCGGGTGCGCGCCGCGATCTCGTCGACCCGGGCGCCGTCGTAACCGGCCCTGGCGAACTCTCGCGTCGCCACGTCGAGGATCTCGGCCCGGGTACGGGCGGCGTCCCGGACCCGCCCGCCGGGGCCGGCCGGTTCGTCGACGCTCGCCATCGGGTCCTCCGCACTCCTCGTATGCCGTGATGGTAGAAGCGCCCGCGGCCCGGCTCCCACCGGGGTGGGCCGGGCCGCGGGCGCGTCCTGGTCTACGGGCGGCTGTTCCACTCGGCGATCACCGGGTGCCCGTGCTCCGTGGAGAGCCGGCTGACCGTGCCGGTCGCCAGCTGGAACAGGCGTCCCTCGGCGGGCGGCAGTCCCAGCCGGCGGGCGGTGAGCACCCGCAGGAAGTGGGCGTGGGCCACGAGGACCACGTCTCCCGCGGGCAGGGCCGCGTCCACCCGGGCCAGCACCCGGTCGGCGCGTGCCCCGACCTCCTCGGGCGACTCGCCGGGGTGTCCCTCCGGGCCGGGCGGCACGCCGTCGGTCCACAGGTCCCAGCCGGGGCGGGTGCGACGGATGTCGACCGTGGTGACACCCTCGTAGCCGCCGTAGTCCCACTCGTGCAGATCGGGGTGGGGCACCGCCCCGGTCAGGCCCGCCAGGTCGGCGGTGCGCACGGCCCGGGCCAGCCGGCTGGTCAGCACGAGGGCGTAGGTCCGGCCGGTGAGCAGCGGGGCGAGGGACTTGGCCTGTTCCTCGCCGTGCGTGGTGAGGGGCAGGTCGGTCCAGCTCGTGTGCTGTCCCGACCGGCTCCACTCCGTCTCACCGTGGCGGACCAGCAGCAGGTCCCCCACGGCGGGTCAGTCCTTCTTCTCGACCGCGTGGCCGCCGAACTGGTTGCGCAGCGCGGCGATCATCTTCATCTGCGGGGAGTCGTCCTGCCGGGAGGCGAACCGCGCGAAGAGGGAGGCGGTGATCGCCGGCAGCGGCACGGCGTTGTCGATGGCCGCCTCGACCGTCCAGCGGCCCTCGCCGGAGTCCTCCGCGTAGCCGCGCAGCTTCTGCAGGTGCTCGTCCTCGTCCAGCGCGTTCACGGCGAGGTCCAGCAGCCAGGAGCGGATGACGGTGCCCTCCTGCCAGGAGCGGTACACCTCGCGGACGTTCTCCACCGATTGGACCTTCTCCAGCAGCTCCCAGCCCTCGGCGTAGGCCTGCATCATCGCGTACTCGATGCCGTTGTGGACCATCTTGGAGAAGTGCCCGGCGCCGACCCGGCCCGCGTGGACGTAGCCGTACGGGCCCTCCGGCTTGAGCGCCTCGAAGATCGGCTCCAGGCGCTGCACGTGCTCCTTGTCCCCGCCGACCATGAGCGCGTAGCCGTTCTGCAGGCCCCACACGCCCCCGGAGACGCCGGCGTCGACGAATCCGATGCCCTTGATGCCGAGCGCGGCGGCGTGCTTCTCGTCCTCCGTCCAGCGGGAGTTGCCGCCGTCGATCACCGTGTCGCCCGGGGACAGCAGGTCCCCCAGCTCGTCGATGACCGTCTGGGTGGCGGTGCCCGCCGGGACCATCACCCACACATGGCGCGGCGCGTCCAGTTTCTCGACCAGTTCGGCGAGGGACTTGACGTCGGAGACCTCGGGATTGCGGTCGTAGCCGATGACGGTGTGGCCGGCGCGGCGGATCCGCTCGCGCATGTTGCCGCCCATCTTGCCGAGACCGATCAGACCAAGCTGCATGACAGTTTCACTTCCTGAGCGTGCGGTAGGCGGCGACGAGGGCCGTGGTGGACGGGTCGAGACCGGGCACGTCCGCGCCCATGGTCAGGGCCGGCTCGACGCGCTTGGCGAGGACCTTGCCCAGCTCCACGCCCCACTGGTCGAAGGAGTCGATGTTCCACACCGCGCCCTGCACGAACACCTTGTGCTCGTAGAGGGCGATGAGCTGGCCGAGCACGGACGGGGTCAGGTCGGCGGCGAGGATGGTGGTCGTGGGGTGGTTGCCGCGGAAGGTGCGGTGCGCGACCTGCTCCTCGGGCACGCCCTCCGCACGGACCTCCTCGGCCGTCTTGCCGAAGGCGAGGGCCTGGGTCTGGGCGAAGAAGTTGGCCATCAACAGGTCGTGCTGGCCCTTGAGCTCGTCGCTCAGCTCGGCGACGGGCCGGGCGAAGCCGATGAAGTCCGCCGGGATGAGCTTCGTACCCTGGTGGATCAACTGATAGTAGGCGTGCTGCCCGTTGGTGCCCGGCGTGCCCCAGACGACCGGGCCGGTCTGCCACTCCACCGGGGCGCCGTCGCGCTGCACCGACTTGCCGTTGGACTCCATGTCCAGCTGCTGCAGATAGGCGGTGAACTTCGACAGGTAGTGGCTGTACGGCAGCACCGCGTGCGACTGGGCGTCGTGGAAGTTGCCGTACCAGATCCCCAGCAGGCCCAGCAGCAGCGGGGCGTTGGCCTCGGGCGGCGCGGTGCGGAAGTGGTCGTCGATCAGGCGGAAGCCGTCGAGCATCTCCCGGAACCGGTCCGGGCCGATGGCGATCATCAGGGAAAGGCCGATCGCCGAGTCGTAGGAGTACCGGCCGCCGACCCAGTCCCAGAACTCGAACATGTTGGCCGTGTCGATGCCGAACTCGGCGACCTTCCCGGCGTTGGTCGACAGGGCCACGAAGTGCTTGGCGACCGCCTTCTCGTCACCCTCGAACGCCGCGAGCAGCCAGGAGCGGGCCGAGGTCGCGTTGGTGATCGTCTCGATCGTGGTGAACGTCTTGGACGCGACGATGAACAGGGTCTCCGCCGGGTCCAGGTCGCGGGTCGCCTCGTGCAGGTCGGCGCCGTCCACGTTCGACACGAACCGGAACGTCAACTCGCGGGCGGTGTAGGCGCGCAGCGCCTCGTAGGCCATCGCCGGGCCGAGGTCGGAGCCGCCGATGCCGATGTTGACCACGTTCTTGATGCGCCGGCCGGTGTGGCCGGTCCACTCCCCGGAGCGGACCCGCTCGGCGAAGTCGGCCATCCTGTCGAGGACCGCGTGCACCTGGGGGACGACGTTCTCCCCGTCGACCTCGATCACCGCGTCCCGCGGCGCCCGCAGTGCGGTGTGCAGGACCGCCCGGTTCTCGGTGAGGTTGATCCTCTCCCCCCGGAACATGGCATCCCGCAGCGCGAACACCCCGGTGGCGGCGGCCAGTTCCTGGAGCAGGGCAAGGGTCTCGTCGGTGATCAGGTGCTTGCTGTAGTCGAGGTACAGATCGCCGGCCCGGACGGTGTACCGCTCGGCGCGGCCGGGGTCCGTCGCGAACAGCTCACGCAGCGACGGCTGTCCCTCGGCGCGGTGGTCGGCGAGGGCCGTCCACTCGGGCCGGCGGGTGAGGGTCGGGAACTCTGACTGGGCCATCTCAGGCGTTCTCCTTGGCGGCCTCGCCCTTGAGGGCGATGGCGTACATCTCGTCGGCGTCGAGGCGGCGCAGCTCCTCGGCGATGAGTTCGGAGGTGGGGCGGACCTTCAGGGCGAGGGTGCGCGGCGGCTGGCCCGGCAGGGTCAGCGTGGCCAGGGGCCCTGCCGGCCGGTCGACGACGACCTCGCCGTGGGCGGTGCCCAGCCGTACGGCCGTGACGAACGGGCCGCCGGTGACCACCCGGTCCACCGGGACGCCCAGCCGGGCCTGGAGCCAGCGGGCGAGCAGCTCGGCGCTGGGGTTGTCCGCCTCGGCCTCCACGGCCGCCGACGTCACCTTCTCCCGGGCCTGGTCCAGCGCCGCGGCCAGCATCGACCGCCACAGGGTCAGCCGGGTCCAGGCGAGGTCGGTGTCCCCGGGCGCGTAGTTGCGCACGCGGGTCTCCAGGACCTCCAGGGGCCGCTCCACGGCGTACAGGTCGGTGATCCGGCGCTGGGCGAGGGCGCCGAGCGGGTCCTTGGCCGGGGCGTCGGGCGCCTCCACCGGCCACCACACCACCACCGGGGCGTCCGGCAGCAGCAGCGGCAGGACCACCGAGTCGGCGTGGTCGGACACCTCGCCGTAGGTGCGCAGCACGATCGTCTCGCCGGTGCCGGCCTCGGAGCCGACCCGCACCTCCGCGTCCAGGCGGGAGGTGGTGCGGTCGCGCAGCGTGCGGGCCTGCCGCTTGATGACGACCAGGGTGCGCGAGGGGTGCTCGTGCGAGGCCTCCTCGGCGGCCTTGATCGAGTCGTAGGCGTTCTCCTCGTCCGTGACGATGACCATCGTCAGGACCATGCCCACGGCCGGGGTGCCGATGGCGCGGCGGCCCTGCACCAGCGCCTTGTTGATCTTGCTTGCCGTGGTGTCGGTCAGGTCGATCTTCATGGCCTGCGCCAGCTCCGTCCGTCTCGTGCGAGCATCTCGTCGGCTTCCCTCGGTCCCCAGCTGCCCGACGCGTACTGCGCGGGCCTGCCGTGCGCCGCCCAGTACTCCTCGATCGGGTCGAGGATCTTCCAGGACTCCTCCACCTCCTGGTGCCGCGGGAAGAGGTTGGCGTCGCCGAGCAGCACGTCCAGGATGAGCCGCTCGTACGCCTCCGGGCTCGACTCGGTGAACGACTCGCCGTAGGCGAAGTCCATGGACACGTCCCGGATCTCCATGGAGGTGCCCGGCACCTTGGAGCCGAACCGCACGGTCATGCCCTCGTCGGGCTGGACCCGGATCACGATGGCGTTCTGGCCCAGTTCCTCGGTGGCCGTGGAGTCGAACGGGGAGTGCGGGGCGCGCTTGAAGACCACCGCGATCTCGGTGACCCGGCGGCCCAGCCGCTTGCCGGTGCGCAGGTAGAACGGGACGCCCGCCCAGCGGCGGTTGTCGATGCCCAGCTTGATCGCCGCGAAGGTGTCGGTCTTCGACTTGGCGTTGATGCCCTCCTCCTGGAGGTAGCCGGGCACCTTCTCGCCGCCCTGCCAGCCGGCCGCGTACTGGCCGCGCACGGTGTGGTCACCGAGGTCTTCCGGCAGCCGCACGGACTTCAGCACCTTCAGCTTCTCGGTGAGCAGCGCTTCCGCGTCGAACGCGATCGGCTCCTCCATGGCGGTGAGCGCCATGAGCTGCAGCAGGTGGTTCTGGATGACGTCACGGGCGGCGCCGATGCCGTCGTAGTAGCCGGCCCGGCCGCCGATGCCGATGTCCTCGGCCATGGTGATCTGCACGTGGTCGACGTAACTGCGGTTCCAGACCGGCTCGTACATCTGGTTGGCGAAGCGCAGCGCCAGGATGTTCTGGACGGTCTCCTTGCCGAGGTAGTGGTCGATGCGGAACACCTGGTCCGGCTCGAACACCTCGTGCACGATCTTGTTCAGCTCGATGGCGCTGGCCAGGTTGTGGCCGAACGGCTTCTCGATCACCGCGCGCCGCCAGGAGCCCTCGGGCGGAGAGGCCAGGCCGTGCTTCTTGAGCTGCTGGACGACCTTGGGGAAGAACTTCGGCGGCACCGAGAGGTAGAAGGCGAAGTTGCCGCCCGTGCCCCGGGAGGCGTCCAGCTCCTCGACGGCGTCCTTGAGCTGCTTGAACGCGGTGTCGTCGTCGAAGTCGCCGGGCACGAACCGCATGCCCTCGGCGAGCTGCTGCCAGACCTCCTCGCGGAACGGGGTCCGGGCGTGCTCGCGCACCGCGTCGTGCACGACCTGCGCGAAGTCCTGGTCCTCCCAGTCCCGGCGGGCGAAGCCGACCAGCGAGAAGCCCGGCGGCAGCAGACCGCGGTTGGCCAGGTCGTACACGGCCGGCATCAGCTTCTTGCGGGACAGGTCACCCGTCACACCGAAGATGACCAGTCCGGAGGGGCCCGCGATGCGGGGCAGCCGGCGGTCGCGGGCGTCCCGCAGCGGGTTCAGCCACCCGGCGGCCGGTTCCACCGGGACGCGCACTTCTTCCACGGGGGGCGTCGCCCGTTCGGCGTCCTTGCTCGTCATCACGCATCGACTCCCTTGCTCTCCAGGGACTTCGCGACGGCGTCCAGCAGCTCCTGCCAGGCCGTCTCGAACTTGGCGACGCCCTCGTCCTCCAGCCGCTGGACGACCTCGTCGTAGGAGATGCCGAGCCGCTCCACGGCCGCGAGGTCCGCGCGGGCCCGGTCGTAGCCGCCGGTCACCGTGTCCCCGGTGATCTCACCGTGGTCGGCGGTGGCCCGCAGCGTGGCCTCCGGCATCGTGTTGACGGTGCCGGGGGCGACCAGCTCGTCCACGTACAGCGTGTCCTTGTAGGCGGGATCCTTCACCCCGGTGGAGGCCCACAGCGGGCGCTGCCGGTTCGCGCCCGCCCGCTCCAGCGCGCTCCAGCGCTCGGAGGCGAAGACGTCCTCGTACGCCTCGTAGGCGAGGCGCGCGTTGGCGAGGGCGGCCCGACCCTTGAGCGCGAGGGCCTCGTCGGTGCCGAGGGCGGTCAGCCGCTTGTCGATCTCGCTGTCGACGCGGGAGACGAAGAACGACGCCACCGAGTGGATCTCCGACGGGTCCAGGCCCCGCTCCCGGGCCTTCTCCAGACCGGCCAGGTAGGCGTCCATCACCGCGCGGTAGCGGTCGAGGGAGAAGATCAGCGTCACATTGACGCTGATGCCCAGGCCGATGACCTCGGTGATCGCCGGCAGACCCGCCTCGGTGGCCGGGATCTTGATCATCACGTTGGGCCGGTCCACCAGCCAGGCGAGCTGCCGGGCCTCCGCGACCGTCGCCCGCGTGTCATGGGCGAGACGGGGGTCGACCTCGATGGAGACCCGGCCGTCACGGCCGTCGGAGGTGGTGTACACGTCGTGCAGGACGTCGGCGGCCGCACGGACGTCCGCGGTCGTCATCATCCGCACGGCCTCCTCGACCGTGACACCCCTTACGGCGAGGTCGGTGAGCTGCTCCTCGTAGCCCTCGCCCGAGCCGATGGCGGCCTGGAAGATCGAGGGGTTGGTGGTGACGCCGACGACACCGCCGCTCGCCACCAGCTCGGCCAGGCCGCCCGAGGTGATCCGCCGGCGCGACAGGTCGTCGAGCCAGATCGACACACCCTCGTCCGCCAGGCGCTTGAGGGCTCCCGGGGTCCCGATTGGTTCCGTCACAGTGATCATCTTTCCCATCGCGTCGGTGTCAGGCGCCCACCGCGGCCAGCGAGTCGCGGGCAGCGGCGGCGACGTTCTCGGGGGTGAAGCCGAACTCGGCGAACAGTGTGGCCGCATCGGCGGAGGCGCCGAAGTGTTCGAGAGAGACAATCCGACCTGCGTCCCCGACGAACCGGTGCCAGGTCAGACCGATACCGGCCTCGACGGCCACCCGGGCCCGCACGGCCGGCGGCAGCACGCGCTCGCGGTAGGCGCGCGGCTGCTCCTCGAACCACTCCACGGACGGCATCGACACCACCCGCGTGCCGATCCCCCCGGCCTCGAGCTGCTCCCGGGCGGCGACGGCCAGGTGCACCTCGGAACCGGTCGCGATGATGATCACCTCCGGGGTCCCGGTCGAGGACTCGCGCAGGACGTAGCCGCCCTTGGCCGCGTCCGGGTGGGGCGCGTACACCGGCACGCCCTGGCGGGTCAGCGCGAGCCCGTGCGGGGCAGGGGCGGTGGCGTGCCTCTTCAGGATCTCGGCCCACACCACGGCGGTCTCGTTGGCGTCCGCCGGGCGGACGACGTTCAGGCCCGGGATCGCGCGCAGCGAGGCCAGGTGCTCGACGGGCTGGTGGGTGGGGCCGTCCTCGCCCAGGCCGATGGAGTCGTGCGTCCACACGTACGTCACCGGCAGCTGCATCAGCGCCGACATCCGGACGGCGTTGCGCATGTAGTCGGAGAAGACCAGGAAGGTGCCGCCGTAGATCCGGGTGTTGCCGTGCAGGGCGACGCCGTTCATCTCGGCGGCCATCGAGAACTCGCGGATGCCGAAGTGGACGGTGCGGCCGTACGGGTCGGCCCCGGGCAGCGGGTTGCCCTCGGGCAGGAAGGAGCTGTCCTTGTCGATCGTGGTGTTGTTGGAGCCGGCCAGGTCGGCGGAGCCGCCCCACAGCTCGGGGATCACCGGGCCGAGGGCCTGCAGCACCTTGCCGGACGCGGCCCGGGTGGCGACGGACCTCCCCTCCTCGAAGACGGGGATGCTCTTCTCCCAGCCCTCGGGCAGCTCGCCCTTGCTGACGCGGTCGAACAGCTCGGCCCGCTCCGGCCGGGCGGTGCGCCACTCGGCGATCCGCTTGTCCCAGGCCGCGTGCGCCTCGGCGCCCCGGTCCAGGGCCCGGCGGGTGTGCTCCAGCACCGCGTGGGGCACCTCGAAGGACTGCTCCGGGTCGAAGCCGAGCAGGCGCTTGGTGGCGGCGACCTCCGCCTCGCCGAGCGCGGAGCCGTGCGAGGCCTCGGTGTTGCGGGCGTTCGGCGCGGGCCAGGCGATGATCGTCCGCATCGCGATGATCGACGGCCGCGCGGTCTCGGCCTGCGCGGCCCTCAGCGCCGCGTACAGGGCGGGTACGTCGATGTCGCCGTCGGCGGTGGGCTCGATCCGCTGGGTGTGCCAGCCGTAGGCCTCGTACCGCTTCAGCACGTCCTCGGAGAACGCCGTCGCGGTGTCGCCCTCGATGGAGATGTGGTTGTCGTCGTAGAGGAAGACCAGGTTGCCGAGCTTCTGGTGGCCGGCCAGGGAGGAGGCCTCGGCGGAGACGCCCTCCTGCAGGTCGCCGTCGGAGACGATCGCCCAGACGGTGTGGTCGAAGGGGGAGGTGCCCTCGGGCGCCTCCGGGTCGAACAGCCCGCGCTCGTACCGGGCGGCCATCGCCATGCCGACCGCGTTGGCGACGCCCTGGCCGAGCGGGCCGGTGGTCGTCTCCACGCCGGCGGTGTGCCCGTACTCGGGGTGACCCGGGGTCTTGGAGCCGTGCGTCCGGAACGCCTTCAGGTCGTCCAGCTCCAGCTCGTACCCGGCGAGGAAGAGCTGGGTGTAGAGGGTCAGCGAGGTGTGGCCGGGGGAGAGGACGAAGCGGTCGCGGCCGGTCCACTCCGGGTCGGCCGGGTCGTGCCGCATCACCTTCTGAAAGATCGTGTACGCGGCCGGGGCCAGACTCATCGCGGTGCCCGGATGGCCGTTGCCCACCTTCTGCACGGCGTCGGCCGCGAGCAGCCGGGCGGTGTCCACGGCACGCCGGTCCAGGTCGGTCCACTCGAAGCCGTCGGATGTGTGCGTGCTCATCGTCAAGAAGTCCTCGTTCCCTGCGAATCTGCTGGCCGGACGCGTTCAAACTTAAAAGTCTGACTTTTTCGGCGGAAGGTCGCGGTGTGCCAGTCTGTGGTGAATCTGGGACAGCGATCGCGCGACAGGGACGGCACGAGGCAGACATGGCGGACGTAACGCAGCAATCCGACGGTGACGGGATCAGAACCTTCCCCTTCCCGGTCGAGCTGGCCGTCGGCGGTGTCGGCCTGCAGATCGGCCCCATGGGCACCGGCGGCACCTGGCACGCCGACGCTCCCCTGCACCGCGTCCACCGCATCGACTTCCACGTGGTCATGCTCTTCACCGACGGCCCCGTACGGCACATGATCGACTTCACCGAGTACGAGGCCACGGCCGGCGACCTGCTGTGGATCCGCCCCGGACAGGTCCACCGCTTCTCCCGGGACACCGAGTACCGCGGAACCGTCCTGACCATGCAGCCCGGCTTCCTGCCCCGCGCCACCGTCGAGGCCACCGGCCTGTACCGCTACGACCTGCCCCCGCTGCTGCACCCCGGCCCGGCCCAACTCGCCGCGCTGCGGGCCGCCCTGGAGCAACTGCGCCGCGAGTACGAGGACACGACGACGCTCCCGCTCAGCCTGCACACGGCCGTCCTGAGGCACACCCTGACCGCGTTCCTGCTGCGCCTCGCCCACCTCGCGGCCAGCTCCGCCGAGGCCTCCCGGCACCGGACGGACACCACCTTCACCCGCTTCCGGGAGGCGGTGGAGCAGGGCTTCGCCACCCAGCACAGCGTCAGCGCCTACGCCGACGCGCTCGGTTACTCCCGCCGCACCCTCGTGCGCGCCGTCCGCGCGGCCACCGGGGAGACACCGAAGGGCTTCATCGACAAGCGGGTCGTCCTGGAGGCCAAACGCCTCCTCGCGCACACGGACATGCCGATCGGCCGCGTCGGGGCGGCCGTGGGCTTCCCCGACGCGGCGAACTTCTCCAAGTTCTTTCATCTGCACACCGGTTCGACGCCGGTGGCCTTCCGGGCGGAGCTGAGCCGACCCGCCCGCGGGGGCGGTCAGTGACCGAAGTCGAACCAGTTCACGTTCACGAAGTCGGCCGGCTGGCCGCTGGTGAACGTCAGATACACATCGTGCGTGCCGGTCACCGCGCCGATGTTCGCCGGGACCGTCCGCCAGGACTGCCAGCCGCCGGTGCCGGCCACCGCGAAACTCCCGACGGGTGCGTTGCTCCGGCTGTCCAGGCGCACCTCGACCAGCCCGCTCACCCCGTTCGCGGCCCCGCTCGCCACCCGGGCGTAGAACTGGGTGGCCGCCGAGGAGCCGAAGTTCACGCCCTTGTACAGCGCCCAGTCACCGTTGGCCAGGGAGCCCACGTCCTGCCCGCCGCCGGTGTCCGTGGTGCTCTCCGTGCTCACGCCGGACTGGCTGTCGTAGGACTCCGCCTGGATGGGGCTGTAGGCGTCCCGGTTGCCGGACGGCGGGGGAGTGGTGCCGCCGCCCCCGCCGGACTGCAGCACCTGCACGTAGTCCACGGTCAGGGGATGGCCCGGCTCGGTGCCGCTGTCCGGGCCGCCGCCGAAGGCGTCCGGGAAGCCGCCGCCCATCGCCACGTTCAGGATGAGGAAGTAGCCGTGGTTCGTCGCGTTCGCCCACGTCGTCGCGTCAACCTGGTTCGCCCTCACCGTGTGGAAGTTGACGCCGTCGAGGTAGAAGCGGATCTCCTCGGGGCTGGTGGAGCGGTCCCACTCCATCGCGTAGGTGTGGAAGCCGGCCTGGCAGGTCGTGCCCGCGCAGGAGGTCGAGTTGCCGATGCCCGAGGTCTCGTTGCAGGGACCGCCCGGGTTGGTGCCGCAGTGCATCGTGGCCCAGTCGGTGTTCAGGCCCTGCACGTTCTCCATGATGTCCAGCTCGCCGATGCTCGGCCAGTTCCAGTAGTTGCCGCGGAACGGCGCGCCCAGCATCCAGAACGCCGGCCAGTAACCCTTGGCGGCCGCGCCGGTGACGTTGGGCATCTGGATCCGCGCCTGTACGCGCAACTTGCCGCCGGCCGGGGGCTGGAAGTCGGTGCGCCTGGTCTCGATGCGCCCGGAGGTCCAGTTGCCGGACGCGTCGCGGCGCGGGGTGATGAGCAGGTTGCCGTTGCCGTCCAGGGCGACGTTGCTGGTGCTCGACGTCATCGTCTCCACCTCGCCGGTGCCCCAGTTGCCGGCGCCGCCGGGGTAGGAGGTCCCGGTGTCGTACTGCCAGTCGTTCGTGTTGACGCCGGTGCCGGCCGCGCCGTTGAAGTCGTCGGCGAAGACCTGGGTCCAGCCCGACGGCGGCGTCGGCGCCGAGGCGTTCGCGGATCCGGTGGCGGCCGTGGCGGCGGTGACGGCCAGGCCGAACGTGGCGACGGCGGCGAGCAGCGCGCGCCGCAGCGGACGGGTTCTGGGTATGCCGGAGGATGCGCTCATGGGGAGGCCTCTCGGGTACGGAGTGGGGGTGCGCGGGTGCTCCACGACAGCGACTGAGAGCGCTCTCAGGAGGTGTGGTCAATGTCCTCTCCGCTCCTGCGGTCGTCAAGAGTTAAAACAAGGAAAGTCGGCTGTCCGCCGGACGGTTCACCCTGTGAAGCCGGGTGGGGTGCCGGTCCGCGACTTCGTCCGGCCGATCGCCGCGAGGACGAAGGTGACGCTGATGAGCAGCGCCCAGGCGCCGAACTTGGCGACGCCCACGGGCTCCCAGCCGTGCAGCTGGTTCGGGTACCGCCAGGCGCCGACGTAGGTCGCGAGGTTCTCCGCCAGCCAGAGGAAGAACCCGATCAGGGTGAAGGACAGCGCCAGCGGCATGCGGCGGCGCACGCCCCGCACGGTATAGCGCACGCTGGTGCCCGCGGTCACGGCCAGGAGGAGGGCGGCGAGCGGCCAGCGGGCGTCGGGCAGCCAGTGGTGGCTGAAGAAGTTGACGTAGACGGCGACGGCCACCACCGCGGTCGCGCGCGGCCGGTAACGGACCAGCTCCAGGTCGAACAGCCGCCAGGCCCGGCAGACGTAACTGCCCACCGCCGCATAGAGGAACCCGCCGTAGAGAGGCACGCCCGCGAACTTCAGCACGGCCGGCTCCGGATAGCTCCACGAGCCCTGTGAGACCTTCACCAGTTCGAAGGCCAGGCCGATGACATGGCAGGCGGAGATGACGGCGACGTCCCGGCCGTCCTCCCAGCCACGCAGCCAGAACAGGAGCGTCAGCAGGACGCCGTAGACGACGAGCAGGTCGTAGCGGGCCACCGGCAGCCGCGGCAGGGAGGCCGAGGCGGCGACCCCGGACAGCAGCGCGATCGCGAACGCGCAGGCGCGGGTGTTGGTCCAGGCGAAGTCGAGCAGCTGACGGGTCCAGGG
Organism: Streptomyces sp. NPDC030798; assembly: GCF_055572275.1. Lineage (NCBI taxonomy): Bacteria > Bacillati > Actinomycetota > Actinomycetes > Kitasatosporales > Streptomycetaceae > Streptomyces > Streptomyces sp. NPDC030798. Next base: position 285,377 of record NZ_JBVIDR010000006.1, read on the forward strand.
CTCCGGCGGGCGCGGGCCGGACGGCATGGGCGTGATCATGTTCCTGGGAGACGGTGTACGAGCCGTGTTCGGTTGCGCGGCGGGGCGGGAGTTCGCCGACCACGGCCGCCGATCGGGCGTTTCCCGGCGGGAAGCGGCGCTAGTCACCGGAGCGCAGCCCGGGGCCCGTCGGTTCGTCGTCCTTTAACTACCAGCGCTTACCTACGGATCCGTAACCTCACGGCCTGCTCGGCTTCACGTACCTCTTCACCCCACAGAAGGGACGTTCCGACGTGACGTCTTCCAGGTCCAGCAAGCACACCTCCCCACGCGGGCCCCGCAGAGGAGTCCTGCTCGCCGTCGCCGCCCTGCTCGGCGGGTTGTTCGCGGTGCCGGCCGCCGCCGCCGACGCCGGCACCTCCGCCTCGTGCTCCGCGGCCGACGCCGACATCTACCGGTCTGCGGACCACCCCACCGCCGCCCCGGGCACCGTCCTGGCCTGCCGCCACCTCGACGCACTCCCGATGGTGGGCTTCGACACCCCGCTCGACGCGTGGAAGGTGCAGTACGGCTCGACCGACGGGCGCGGCCGGGCGGTCGCGGTGGCCGGCACGGTCGTCGTGCCGCGCGCCCCGTGGACCGGGCCCGGCCGGCGGCCGGCCGTCGCCTTCGTGCCCGGCACACTCGGGATCGGGCCGCAGTGCGCGTTCTCCAAGCAGCTCGCGGGCCAGTACCAGGACGCCTACGAGGGGCCCAACATCGCGGCGCTGCTCAAGGCCGGGTACGCCGTCGCCGCCACCGACGGTCAGGGGTACCTGGACGGGCAGGTCCACCCCTACGTCGCCGGCGCCGAGGCGGGACACGCGACCCTCGACATGGTGCGGGCCGCGTTCGGCGTGCCGGGCAGCGGGCTCGGGCCGGACACCGAGGTCGGCATCTGGGGCTACTCCGAGGGCGGCGCCGGCAGCCTGTGGGCGGCCCAGCTCGCGCACGCGTACGCCCCCGAGCTCCACGTCGTCGGCTCGGCCTCCGGCGGCATACCGGCCGACCTCAAGCAGGTCGCCGACAACCTCGACGGGAAGTTCTTCGCCGGGTTTCTGATGGACGCGGTGATCGGCCTGTCCGGCACCCACCCGGACGTGCCCTTCGACAGCCTTCTCAACGACAGCGGGCACCAGGCCGTCAAGGACGCCGAGTCGCTGTGCGCGACGGGCACGGTCGGCCGGTTCGCGGGCGCACGGATCGAGCAGTACACCAAGGACGGGCTGACCCTCGACCAGCTCTACGCGCTGCGCGCACCGGACGGCACCAGCTGGAGCGACGTGGTGGAGGCCAACAAGCTCGGCGTGGACGTGGGCACCCCCGGTTCGGGCGCCCGGTACCGGATCGGCTTCCCGGTCCTGCAGTACCGCGGCCTGCTGGACGAGGTGATCCCGGCGGCGACCGCGAGCGCCACCCGCCGCGCCTACTGCGCCGCCGGCATCAGCACCCGCTGGACCTCCTACGCGGGCGACCACCTCACCGGCGACGCCCAGTCGATCTCCGACGTCATCTCCTGGCTCGACGCCCGCTTCGCCGGCCGCCCGGACCCGGGCAACTGCTGACCCCCCGTCCGACACGGCCCTCGTCCGTCCCCGCGCCGCAGCTCCATGGCGCGGGGACTTCGGGGCGCAGGGTTCCGTGTGTCCTGGGCCGCCCGCGTGAGGTGGCGCTCGGCATCGGCAGGGACTTCGTGCTCCTCTTCACGCCGGAGGACGAGCCCTACGACCCCCTGTTCAGGCCCTCGGCGCCCTGGGAGGAGTCCGTGCCGTCCGGGCTCCAGCCCAGGGCCCGGGAGATGCCCCGGGCCGCCAGGCGGACCGCCGGGATCAGGGCCGGTGTCCGGGCGGTCTCGTGGGGGACCACCACGGACACCGCCGCGACGACCTCGCCGGACGGGCCCCGTATCGCGGACGCCACCGAGAGGGCGTCCTCGGTGATCTGGCGGTCGCTCACGGCGGCGCCCGTGCGCCGAACTTCCGCCAGGGTGCGGCGCAGACGGGCCGGATCGGTGATCGTGCAGGGGGTGAAGGAGGCGAGCGGGCCGGCGCAGTAGGCCTGCTGGAAACCGGGGTCGCCGTGGGCCAGCAGGGCCAGGCCGACGCCGGTGGCGTGCAGGGGCCAGCGGGCGCCGACGCGGATCTGCACGCCGACCGCCGAACGGCCCGACAGCCACTCGATGTAGACGACCTCCCCACCGTCGCGCACCGCGAGCTGCACATTCTCGTGGGTCGCCTCGTACAGGTCCTCCAGGTACGGCAGCGCGATCTGCCGCAGCGCCAGACCGCGCGGGGCGAGCGCCGCCACCTCCCACAGGCGCAGCCCCACGTGGTAGGCGCCGTCGCCGTCCCGCTCCAGCGCGCCCCACGCGGTCAGCGCGTTCACCAGCCGGTGCGCGGTGGTCAGGCTGAGCCCGGCCCGGCGGCTGATGTCCGTCAGGCACAGCGCCGGATGCTCGTGGTCGAACGCGGCGAGCACGGCCAGCAGCCGGTCGGGCGCGGAGCGGGCGGACCGGAGCGGCTCGGCGGTCATGGCCGGTCGGCGACCCTCAGCAGCAGGGCGTGCAGCGTCTCGCGCTCCGCCGGGTCGAGGGGGTCCAGCAGGTCGTTGGTGACCCGTCGGCCCGCCTCGTCCGTGCCGCGCAGGAACGCGCGCCCGTCCTCGGTGAGGACGACGATCTTGCTGCGGCGGTCGTCGGGGGACGGGCGCCGCTCGGTGAGGCCGAGCTTCTCCAGATCGTCGACCAGGCCCACGATCGCGCTCGGGTCGTAGCCGAGCCGGGTGCTCAGCTCCCGCTGCAGGGCCCCCTCGCAGCCGGCCAGGAACCGCAGCACCGCGTAGTGGCGCAGCCGCAGCCCGGACTCCTGCAGGAACGCGTTGAACAGCTGTCCGGAGCGCAGGCCCAGGCGGTACAGCAGATAGCCGGTGTCCGCGTGCAGGGCGCGCATCCACGGCTCGTCGTCCAGATCGACGGCTGCCGGGTCGTTCGTGTGCCGGGGGGTGATGGCGGGCTCCCTGTCTCGGATTCTTCGTCTGCTGAGGCCCAGCATGCCGCATCCCGAGGTTTGCAACAACTATTGACGACAACAATTATTGCTCTTAGCTTCGATCTCGGTCGTTCCCCCGTCCCCCGTCCGAAGGGACCCGCACGTGCCCCCCATCGATCTCACCGGCAAGGCCGCCGTCGTCACCGGCAGCGGCCGTGGTCTCGGCCTGGCCTACGCCCGCGCTCTCGCCGCCCACGGCGCCTCGGTGGTCGTCAACGACGTCGACGCGGTCGTGGCCGAGCAGGCCGTGAAGACCATCACCGAGGAAGGCGGCACCGCCGTCGCCGAGGTGGTCCCGGTCGGCACCACCGAGGCCGCCGACCGGCTGGTCGCCCGCGCCGTCGAGGAGTTCGGCAGGCTCGACATCCTGGTGACCAACGCCGGCATCCTGCGCGACAAGGTGCTGTGGAAGATGACCGACGACGACTTCGACGCGGTGCTCACCACCCATCTCAAGGGCACCTTCACCTGCGCCCGCGCCGCCGCCGTCCGCATGCGCGAGCAGGGCGAGGGCGGCACCCTGATCCTGGTCGGCTCCCCGGCCGGCCAGCGCGGCAACTTCGGACAGACCAACTACGCCGCCGCCAAGGCCGGCATCGCCGCCATGGCCCGCACCTGGTCGATGGAGCTGGGCCGCGCCCACATCACCGTCAACGCCATCGTGCCGGTCGCCGCCACCGCCATGACCGAGACGATCCCCGCCTTCGCCCCCTACGTCGAGGCGATGAGGAACGGCGAGCCGCTCCCCGGCTTCCTGCGCAAGGGGGAGGGCTTCGGCACCCCCGAGGACTGCGCCGCCCTCGTGCCCTTCCTCGCCTCCGAGGCCGCGCGCGGCATCACCGGTCAGGCGATCGGCATCGGCGGCGACAAGGTGGCACTCTGGTCGCATCCGCAGGAGATCCGGACGGCGTACGCGGACGGCGGCTGGAGCCCCGAGGCCCTGGCCGACGCCTGGCACACCTCGGTCGGCGCCGAGCCCCAGACGGTCGGCATCCCGGCCCCGAAGATCCCGGAGGCGTGATGGACCTCGGCAAACTGGTCGCCATCGACGTCCACACCCACGCGGAGGTCTCCTCCCAGGGCCACTCCTCCCTGCACGACGACCTGCACGACGCCTCCTCCGCCTACTTCAAGGTCGAGGGCAAGCGCAAGCCGACCCTGGAGGAGACCGCCGTCCACTACCGCGAGCGGAACATGGCTGCCGTGATCTTCACGGTCGACGCCGAGTCGGCGACCGGCACCCCGCCCGTCCCCAACGAGGAGGTCGCCGAGGCGGCCGCCGCCAACGCCGACGTGCTGATCCCCTTCGCCTCCATCGACCCCTTCCGTGGCAGGGCGGGCATCCGGCAGGCCCGCCGCCTGGTCGAGGAGTACGGAGTGAAGGGCTTCAAGTTCCACCCGAGCATCCAGGGCTTCTTCCCCAACGACCGCTCGGTGGCCTACGGCCTGTACGAGGTGATCGAGGAGACCGGCACCATCGCGCTGTTCCACACCGGGCAGACCGGCATCGGCGCCGGCGTGCCCGGCGGGGGCGGGATCCGGCTGAAGTACTCCAACCCGCTGCACATGGACGACGTGGCCGCCGACTTCCCGCACCTGAAGATCATCCTGGCGCACCCGTCCTTCCCCTGGCAGGACGAGGCCCTCGCCGTCGCCACCCACAAGCCGGGCGTGCACATCGACCTGTCCGGCTGGTCGCCGAAGTACTTCCCGCCGCAGCTCGTGCAGTACGCCAACACGCTGCTGAAGGACAAGGTCCTCTTCGGCTCCGACTTCCCCGTCCTCACCCCCGACCGCTGGCTCGCCGACTTCGCGAAGCTGCCGGTCAAGGACGAGGTGAGGCCGAAGATCCTCAAGGAGAACGCCGCCCGCCTGCTCGGGCTGACGAAACCGTAAGGGGCGTGACATGCGCAACGAGGGACTGGGGTCGTGGCCCGCACGCCGGGCCCGCAAGACCCCGCACCGCACCGCCCTGATCCACGGCGACAGCGCACGCACCTACGCCGAGTTGCACGACCGCACCACCCGCCTGGCCCACGTCCTGCACGCGCGGGGCGTACGGCGCGGCGACCGCATCGCCTACCTCGGCCCGAACCACCCCTCCTACCTGGAGACCCTGTTCGCCGCCGGTACGCTCGGCGCGGTCTTCGTGCCGCTCAACACCCGCCTGGCGGGCCCCGAGATCGCCTACCAGCTGGCCGACTCCGGCGCCAAGGCCCTCGTCCACAGCCCCGCGCACGCCGGCACCGTCGGCGGACTGCCCGGCCACACCGACGTCCGTACCTACCTCGAGACCGGCGCCGAGTACGAGGCGGCGCTGGCGTCGGCGTCCGACGAGCCGGTCGACAACCCGGTCACCCCCGAGGACACCTGCATCATCATGTACACCTCGGGGACGACCGGCCGCTCCAAGGGCGCGATGCTCACCCACGGCAACATCACCTGGAACGCGATCAACGTCCTCGTCGACACCGATCTGATCGCCGACGAACGCGCCCTGGTGTCCGCCCCGTTGTTCCACACCGCGGGCCTGAACATGCTGGCGCTGCCGGTTCTGCTCAAGGGCGGCACCTGCGTCCTGGCCGAGGCCTTCGACCCGGCGGCCACCTTCGACCTGATCGAACGGCACCGGATCACCTTCATGTTCGGGGTGCCGACGATGTTCGACCAGGTGGCCCGGCATCCGCGGTGGGGCGACGCCGACCTGTCCTCGCTGCGGATCCTCACCTGCGGCGGCTCCCCGGTGCCGACCCCGCTGATCGCCGCCTACCAGCGGCGCGGGCTGACCTTCCTCCAGGGCTACGGCATGACGGAGGCGGCACCCGGGACGCTGTTCCTGGACGCCGAGCACGCGGTGAGCAAGGCCGGAACGGCGGGCGTGCCGCACTTCTTCAGCGACGTACGGGTGGTCCGGCCGGACCTGAGCCCGGTCGACGTCGGCGAGACCGGCGAGGTCGTGGTCCGCGGCCCCCACGTCATGCCCGGCTACTGGGGGCTGCCCGAGGAGACGGCCGCCTCCTTCGCCGACGGCTGGTTCCGCAGCGGGGACGCGGCCCGGGTCGACGAGGACGGGTACGTCGTCATCGTCGACCGCGTCAAGGACATGATCATCTCCGGTGGGGAGAACGTCTACCCCGCCGAGATCGAGGACCTGCTCCTCACCCACCCCGACATCGTGGAGTGCGCGGTCATCGGCGTACCCGACGACAAGTGGGGCGAGGTGCCGCGCGCGGTGGTCGTCCCCCGCGAGGGCGTCGCCCTCGACCCCGACGAGGTGCTCGCCTCCCTGGCCGGCCGCCTCGCCAAGTACAAGATCCCCAAGTCGGTGGTGCTCGCGGACGAACTCCCGCGCACCGCCTCCGGAAAGCTGCTCAAGTCCCGGGTCCGCACCCGGTACGGCAACAGGTAAGGAACCCCATGAGCATCACCGTGAACGGCCTCGACGAACTGAAGAAGCTGGCCGGCGCAGACCTCGGCACCAGCGAGTGGATCGAGGTCACCCAGGAGCGCATCGACACGTTCGCCGACGCCACCGGGGACCACCAGTGGATCCACGTGGACCCCGAGAAGGCGGCCGGGGGTCCCTTCGGCGCCCCCATCGCCCACGGCTGTCTCACCCTCTCCCTCTTCATCCCCCTGTTCACCGAACTGCTGGACGTGCAGGGCGTGACCACGAAGGTCAACTACGGCCTGAACAAGGTGCGTTTCCCCTCGCCGGTGAAGGTCGGCTCCCGCATCCGCCTGGCCGGCAGGCTGGCGGAGGCCGAGGACGTGCCCGGCGGGGTGCAGATCACCGTCGACGGCACGATCGAGATCGAGGGCGGCGCCAAGCCGGCGGCGGTGCTGCAGAGCCTGAGCCGCTTCTACGCCTGAGGGGCACGGCACCGCGGCGACCGGCGGCCTCAGCCTGACCGGAGTGTCTCTTGCAGCCAGTCGAAGACGACCTCGCTTGAGTCAGCACGGCCCTGAGCGCCCGGACGGCACAGGGACGGTTCCCGGTGACGTGCCCACGCGACTGTCGGTCCGCACCCCGCCGTGCATCCGAGCACCGGCGGCGAACCGCTGCTGCCGTCGCGGTCACCCGGCGCCTGTGGCGCGACCGTGTCGCCGGGGGAGCGGGTGGCCACAACGGCGCGAACGCGCAGGTCCGCACTCCTGGGCAGCAGGACATGATGGTGACGAACGTGCCGGACGCCCCGGCGCCGCGCCTGACTGGTGCGGGCGGGCGTCGCAGCGGACCTGGCGGGCAATCCGGCGGGAAGACCGGCGGGAAAGGTGCACTTGTGAAACTGACGATTCTGGGCGGCGGCGGATTCCGGGTGCCGCTCGTGTACGGGGCGCTCCTCGGGGACCACGCCGAGGGCCGGGTCACCCGGGTCGTGCTGCACGACCTGGACGCGCGGCGGCTCTCCGCGGTGACCCGGGTGCTCGCCGAGCAGGCGGCCGGCGTCGCCGACGCCCCCGAGGTGACCGCCACGACCGATCTGGACGAGGCCCTCACCGGCGCCGACTTCGTCTTCTCCGCGATTCGCGTCGGCGGCCTGCGCGGCCGGGCGGACGACGAGCGCGTGGCTCTGGCCGAGGGCGTCCTCGGCCAGGAGACGGTCGGCGCCGGCGGCATCGCCTACGGCCTGCGGACCGTCCCCGTCGCCGTCGACATCGCCCGGCGGGTGGCCCGTCTCGCCCCGGACGCCTGGGTCATCAACTTCACCAACCCGGCCGGCCTGGTCACCGAGGCCATGTCCCGCCACCTCGGCGACCGCGTCATCGGCATCTGCGACTCGCCGGTCGGCCTGGGCCGCCGCATCGCCCGCGTCCTCGGTGTGAAGAACCCGCAGGACGCCTGGATCGACTACGTCGGCCTCAACCACCTCGGCTGGGTGCGCGGCCTGCGTGTCGCCGGCCGCGACGAACTCCCGCGCCTGCTCGCCGACCCCCAACTCCTCGGCTCCTTCGAGGAGGGCAGGCTCTTCGGCCCCGAGTGGCTGCGATCGCTCGGCGCCGTCCCGAACGAATACCTGCACTACTACTACTTCAACCGCGAGGCCGTGCGCGCCTACCAGCAGGCCGAGAAGACCCGCGGCGCCTTCCTCGCCGAGCAGCAGGCCCGCTTCTACGAGGAGATGCAGCGCCCCGGCGCGGCGGCCCTCGCCGCCTGGGACCGCACCCGCGCCGAGCGCGAGGCGACGTACATGGCCGAGAACCGGGAGACGGCCGGCGCCGGTGAACGCGACGCCGACGACCTCTCCGGCGGCTACGAGAAGGTGGCCCTCGCCCTGATGCGGGCCATCGCCCGCGACGAGCGCACCACCCTGATCCTCAACGTGCGCAACCTCGGCACCCTGTCCGTCCTGGACGCCGACGCCGTCATCGAGGTGCCCTGCCTCGTCGACGCCAACGGCGCCCACCCGGTCGCGGTCGACCCGCTGCCCGGCCATGCGACCGGCCTGGTCTGCGCGGTCAAGGCGGTCGAGCGGGAGGTGCTGGCCGCCGCCGAGTCCGGCTCCCGCGCGACGGCCGTGAAGGCCTTCGCGCTGCATCCACTGGTCGACTCGGTCACCGTCGCCCGCCGGCTGGTCGAGGGGTACACCGCCGTCCATCCCGGCCTGGCGTACCTTGGGTAAGCGCTTTCCACCACCTCTCCCTGGAGCTTCCTGATGCACGACGAACGCCGCCGGATCGAGGAGCGCGCCGAGCGCCTCCACACCCAGCGCATCAAGCCCGCGATCTACGCGGAACGGGCGCCCCTCGAGGTGGCGGCCTGGCAGGCCCCCGGGGAGCCGGTCCCCTTCGAGGAGGCCGCCGCCGCGCGCTACGAGCCGTTCGCCATGGACACCCCGTGGGGGCCGCCCTGGGGCACCACCTGGTTCCGCATGCGCGGCCGGGTCCCCGCCGCCTGGGCGGGCCGGCGCGTCGAGGCGGTCATCGACCTCGGCTTCGTCGGCGGCTGGCCCGGCAACCAGGCCGAGGCACTGGTCCATCTGCCCGACGGGCGGCCGCTGAAGGCGGTCAACCCGCTCAACCAGTACGTGCCGATCGCCAACCCCGCGACGGGCGGCGAGAGAATCGACTACCTGGTCGAGGCGGCCTCCAACCCGGACATCCTGGCCGACGGCTTCGCCGGGCCGACCCACCTCGGCGACGTGCTCACGGCCGGCGACAAGCCGCTGTACGTCTTCCGGTGCGCCGACCTCGCCGTCCTCGACGAGGAGGTCTGGCACCTCGACCTGGACGTCCAGGTGCTGCGCGAGCTGATGCTGCAGCTCGGCGAGCACGACCCGCGCCGGCACGAGATCATGCACGCCCTCGACCGGGCGATGGACCTGCTCGACCTCGACGACGTCTCCGGCTCGGCACCCGCCGTGCGCGAGGCGCTGAAACCGGCGCTGGCCAGGCCCGCGCACGCCAGCGCACACACCGTCTCCGGCGTCGGCCACGCCCACATCGACTCCGCCTGGTTGTGGCCGATCCGCGAGACCAAGCGCAAGACGTCCCGCACCTTCTCCAACGTCACGTCGCTCGCCGACGAGTACGAGGACTTCATCTTCGCCTGCTCGCAGGCCCAGCAGTACGAGTGGGTCCGCGACCACTACCCGCACGTGTGGGCCCGCATCCAGGAGTCCGTGAAGAAGGGCCAGTGGGCCCCGGTCGGCGGCATGTGGGTGGAGGCCGACGGCAACCTGCCCGGCGGCGAGGCCCTCGCCCGCCAGCTCATCCACGGCAAGCGGTTCTTCATCGAACACTTCGGCATCGAGACCAAGGGCGTCTGGCTGCCGGACTCCTTCGGCTACACCGCCGCCTACCCGCAGCTGGCCCGGCTCGCCGGCAACGAGTGGTTCCTCACCCAGAAGATCTCCTGGAACCAGACCAACGCCTTCCCGCACCACACCTTCTGGTGGGAGGGCATCGACGGCACCCGCATCTTCACGCACTTCCCGCCCGTCGACACCTACAACGCCCGCTTCAGCGGCGAGGAGATGGCCCGCGCGGTGCGCAACTACCGCGAGAAGGGCGCCGCCACGCGCTCCCTGGCCCCCTTCGGCTGGGGCGACGGCGGCGGCGGCCCCACCCGCGAGATCATGGAGCGGGCCCGCCGGCTCGCCGACCTGGAGGGCTCGCCCAAGGTCGTCGTGGAGCACCCCGACGAGTTCTTCGCCAAGGCCCGTGCGGAGTACCCCGACGCCCCGGTCTGGGTGGGCGAGCTCTACCTGGAGCTGCACCGCGCCACCTACACCTCCCAGGCCCGCACCAAGCAGGGCAACCGGCGCAGCGAACACAGGCTGCGCGAGGCCGAGTTGTGGGCGACCACGGCCGCGCTGCACGCGCCGGGCTACGCCTACCCGTACGAGAAGCTCGACCGCCTCTGGAAGACGGTGCTGCTGCACCAGTTCCACGACATCCTGCCCGGCTCGTCCATCGCCTGGGTGCACCGCGAGGCCGAGGCCGCATACGCCCGGGTCGCCGAGGAACTGGAGGAGCTGACGGCCGAGGCGGTGGCCGCGCTCGGCGCCGGCGGGACGCGGGTGTTCAACACGAGCCCGTACCACCGCGCCGAGGTGGTCCGCACCGCCGAGGGCGCACCGGCGTACGTCGAGGTGCCCGCGAGCGGCAGCGCGCCGCTGGGCGAGGCCGGGCCCCCGCGGCCGGTGACCGTCGCCGGGCGGGTCCTCGACAACGGGCTGGTCCGGGTGGAGGTCGCCGAGGACGGCACCCTCGCGTCGGTACGCGATCTGCGCGCGGACCGAGAGGTCCTCGCCGACCCGGGCAACCTGCTCCGCCTGCACACCGATCTGCCGAACTACTGGGACGCCTGGGACATCGACAAGCACTACCAGAACCGCTACACGGACCTGCTGGACGCCGACTCGGTCACGGTCGTCGAGGAGGACCCGCTGGTCGGCGCGATCCGCGTGGAGCGCTCCTTCGGCAAGGGCTCGACGATCGTCCAGACGATCACCGTCCGGGCCGGCAGCCCCCGGATCGACATCGAGACCGACATCGACTGGCACGAGGCGGAGAAGATCCTCAAGGCCGCCTTCCCGGTGGACGTACGCGCCGCGCACTCCTGCGCCGAGATCCAGTTCGGCCACGTCCAGCGGCCCACGCACACCAACACGAGCTGGGAGGCGGCCCGTTTCGAGGTGTCCGGCCACCGCTGGGTGCACATCGGGGAGCCGGGCTACGGTGTCGCCGTCCTCAACGACTCGACGTACGGCCACGACGTCTCCCGCACGGTCCGCGAGGACGGCGGTACGACGACCACGGTCCGGCTGAGCCTGGTGCGCGCCCCGCGCGTCCCGGACCCGGGCGCCGACCAGGGCCGGCACCGCTTCACCTACTCCCTGCTGCCCGGCGCGACCATCGAGGACGCCGTGGCCGAGGGCTACGCCCTCAACCTGCCGCTGCGCGTGGCGCAGGCGGCGGGCGCGCCGGAACCGGTGGTGTCGGTGACCGGCGAGGGGGTGACCGTGGAGGCGGTGAAGCTGGCCGACGACACGTCCGGCGACGTCGTCGTACGCCTCTACGAGTGCCGGGGCGGCCGGGCGACCGGGGTCCTGCGCACCGGCTTCCCGCTCGCGGCGGCCCAGATCACCGATCTGCTGGAGCGGCCACTGGAGGACGCGGTGGTGCACGGCGACGGCCGGATCACCGTGGCCCTGCGACCGTTCCAGATCCTGACCCTGCGCCTGCGGCGGTCCGAGAAGGGCTGAACGAGACGTTGCGACCCCGCGGCCGCCGCCGATGACGTGCGGCACCCGCGGTGGTCGCGGGGCGGCGGCCGGACGGGTCACCCGGCGCGGCGCTGGGAGCGGCCGGCGGGCCGTGGTCGTCTGTGGTGGGCTGGGCGGGTTCTCCGGCGGTCCGGCCGTGGGGCGCCGACGGTTGCGGCGGGCGGTGATCGTCGTCGGTGGCCGGGACGGGTTGTCCGGCGCGGCGCTGGGAGCGGCCGGCGGGCGGTGGTCGTCGTCGGTGGCCGGGACGGGTTGTCCGGCGGTCCGGCCGTGGGGCGCCGACGGTTGCGGCGGGCGGTGATCGTCGTCGGTGGCCGGGACGGGTTGTCCGGCGGTGCGGTGGTGTCGGTGCCCGCGGTGGTCCTGGGTGGGCAGCGAGGGGGTTGTCCGGCGGCCCGCTGCGAGGGGCGCTGATGATGCGTGGCGCGCGGTGGTGGAGGGGCGGCGGCCGGACGGGTTGTCAGGTGCGGGCGGGTGCGGCTGCTCGGCGCGGTGCTGCGGGTGGCCGGTGCGTGGTGGTCGTCCGGGCGGGGTTGCCCGGGCGGGTTGAGACGTGTCCGCGTCCTGGGCGGGTGTCGTTCGGGTCGGCCGGTCGCTCCCCGTGACCGCGGCCGGCCGACCCGATCCCCCGTCCCCCGGCGGTGCTTCCCCCGTGTCCCCGTCCCCGCCGGTGCTTCCCCCGTTCCTGATAACAAGAGCCGTCCGGTCGCCCCCTGATACACCCTGGGCGGAAAAAAAATCCCCCCGGCCCGGGAGCCGGGGGGACGCTGGTCGTGCGGGGCCTCGGTCAGCCGGTGAAGCCGGCCGTGATCGAGGTGAACTGCCAGGTGTTCTGGCTGATGCCGGAGCAGTTGCTCACCACGCCGCCGCCGGGGCACGGCCGGTCGCGGTTGACCGCCCAGTAGGCGAGCCGCGCGATGTGGTGGGAGTTGGCCCAGTCACGGATCTGGGTCCAGATCGCCGCAGTGGTGTTCTCCTGCTGGTCGGACAGACCGTTCATGCCGGAGATGCCCATGTGCGCGTAGGCGGTCGCGTCGTCCCAGCCGAACGTGGACTTCAGCTTGGCCTTCAGCCCCTCGGCCGCGTTCACGGTGTTGCCGTACATGTCCGAGCCGCCGCCGAAGTCGAACGGCATGATGGTGAAGACGTCGATGTTCGCGCCGAGCGACTGCGCCTGCTCGATGAGCCGGTTGCCGTAGTACGTCGGCCCGGTGGTGGACGTGCCGAAGGTGACGATGGTCTTCAGGCCCGGGTTGTTGGCCTTGACCGTCTTCAGCGCGGTCAGGATCTTCGCCTGGACGGCCTCGTTCTCGAACTCGTCCGTGTTCTCGATGTCCATGTCGACGGCCTTCAGACCGTAGGCGTCGATCACCTTCTGAAGGGCGCCGGCCAGCGCGGCCGCCGAGGAGCAGTTGGCGCCGAGCTTGCTGCCCTGCCAGCCGCCGAACGACGGGACGATGTCACCGCCCGCCGAGCGGATCTGGTTGATCGCGCTCTGGTCGGCGCCGCCGGTCAGCGGCCGGCTGCCGTCCCAGGCGGGCGTGCAGCCGCCGGAGTCCAGCACGAACGCCATGGTGAACCACTTGATGCCGGTCGCGCTCATCACCGTGCTCGGGTTCGGCGGATCGCCCCAGCCCTCGTACAGGTACGGCGCCGCCTGCTTGAACCCGGTCCCGCCGGATCCCGCGTCCGTCGTCACGCCGACCGAGTTGGAGGCCGGTGAGGTGTTCCCGGCCGCGTCCCGGGCCTTCACGGTGAAGGTGTACGACGTGCTCGGCGACAGCCCGCTCACCGTGGCCGACGTCCCCGAGACGGTGAGGACCTGGTTCGAGCCGCTGTAGACGTCGTACGCCGTGACACCGACGTTGTCCGTCGCGGCGTTCCACTTCAGCGACACGCTCGAGGACGTCTTGCCGGTGGAGGTGAGCCCGCTGGGCGCGGTCGGCGCCTGGGTGTCGCTGCCCCCTGTGCCGCCGGGGCCGTCGAGGCTGATGTCGTCGGCGTAGTAGGAGCCCTGGGCGTACCAGCCGTGCACATAGAGGGTGGCGGTGGTCTGCGAGGCGCCGGTGGTGAAGGAGACGCTCAACTGGCTGTACGCCGACGGGGACGTCGTCCAGGTCGAGGCGCCGCCGTTCACGCCGAGGTAGACGTACGAGCCCCGGACCCAGCCGCTGAGGGTGTACGTCGTGTTCGGCTTGACGGTGACGGTCTGGCTGCACTGCGCGTTGTCGCTGGAAGTGACCGCTCCCTGCAGGGCCTTGGAACCGCTGTGCACGGGAGAGGAGACGACCGACCCCAGGTTGCCGGTGCAGGTCCAGGGGGAGAGGCCGCCCGACTCGAAGCCGGGGTTGGTGAGAAGGTTGGCCGCTTGGGCGGTGCCGGGCAGCGCGACGGCTCCGCCGAGGGCGAGAGCGGCGGTGCCGAGCAGGGCGAGCAGCCGGCGTCTGGGACGTCCGAGTGTCTGGCGCACGCGATCTCCCTGTGGGGATGGGGATGTTGGGGAGTGCAGTGAAGTGCGGGGGATGCGTCACTGAATTTGGTATGGACCAATCCGGCTGTCAAGGAGAACGACGGAATTGGTCCATACCGGTGGGTGCCGACGAGCGTGTGAGGCAGGTCACGGAAAGGGATGGAACTCCCCGCCGCGCAACGGCGAACAGCAGACGTTCGGCACAACGGCCCTTGGAGGGAGACGACATGAAGCACAGAGGCACCGCGTGACACGGCCGCCCGACACCGAAGCCGTCGCCGCCGCGGCGGCGGACGCGGCCGGCGGCCACGACCGCTGCGACAGCGCCATCATCGAACGGTCCTGGGAGACGCCCGACGCGTTCGCCGTCATCTTCGACCGCTACGCCGACGACATCCACCGCTACGTCGCACGGCGGCTGGGCCCGGACACCGCCGACGATCTGATGGCGGAGACGTTCGTGACCGCCTTCCAGCGCCGCCGACGCTACGACCTGTCCCATGCCCACGCCCGGCCCTGGCTGTACGGGATCGCCACCAACCTGATCGGCCGCCACCGCAGGGACGAGGCCCGCAGGCTGCGCGCCCTGTCCCGCGCGGCCTCCCTGGCACCGGGTCACGCACCCGACGTGGACCCGGTCACCGGGCCGCCCGGCACCGAGGACACGCACGCCGCGCTCGCCGGTGCCCTCGCCGCGCTGCCCGCCCGGTACCGGGACGTGCTGCTGGTGACCGCCTGGGGCGACCTCGACTACGCGGAGGCCGCGCAGGCCCTCGACATCCCCGTCGGCACGGTGCGCTCCCGGCTGCACCGCGCCCGCGCCAAACTGCGCCGGGCCCTGGGCGGGCCCGCACTCACCCCCTCGACCGCATCCCGGAAGGAGAGCGACCATGGATGAACTGACTCGGGTGCGCCGATGGGACACCGCCGGCCACGGGCCGTCCGACGACGCCCGTGCCGCCGCCCGCGCCCGCCTCACCGCCGCCATCGCCGAGGAACGCCGTGCCGCCCCCCGCAGGCGTGAGCTGAGCCGGCGGCTCCTGGTCCGCGGCGGGCTGGCCGGCGCGGCCGCGGCCGCGGTGGGTGCCGTCGTCGTCGTGGCGGAGGGCACCGGGGACGACCGCAAACCCCGCCTGGGCACGGTCGGCGCGAGCGAGGTGCTGCGCCGGGCCGCCGACCGCACCCGCGCCGAGGGCGACACCCTGCCGGTGCCGCGCGACGACCAGTACTTCTACACCAAGACCTTCATCCGACGGACCCCGGTGCAGGGCGGGCCGACCCGGACGTGGACCGACGAGAGCTGGATGTCGGTCGACGGCTCCCGGCCCTCTCTGCGCGAGGAGCACGGCAAGATCCACCACGACCCGCCGCTCGGCAAGCACGAGGTGCGCTGGCCGCCCACCGTCTACGCCCAGCTGAAGAAGCTGCCGACGGACCCCGACAAGCTGCTGGCCCGGTTCAGGGGCGCCCTGCCGAGCAAGCCCGACGACGACCTGTTCGTGTACTTCGATCTGAGCATGCTGATGATGGGTCCGCGCGTGATGCCCCCCGGCCTGCAGGCCGCCGCCTTCGAGGCGCTGTCGAAACTGCGCCGGATCCGCCTGGACCACGACGCCGTGGACGCCGACGGCCGCCGCGCCGTCGCCGTCTCCTACCCGAAGGCGTCCTTCAGCTTCCTCTTCGACCGCAGGACGTACGCGTACCTGGGCCTGCGCACCAAGGGCAGCGTGCCGAAGAAGGTGCACGGCGAGTGGCAGCAGACGGGCTGGTACTACGAGGCCAGGACGCTGCGGGAGCTGCGGGTGGTGGACCGGATCGGCCGGCGCCGCTGACTCCGGCCCGGGGGGCCTGCCGGGGTCAGTCCGTCTGCCGTGTTCGCTCCGGGAGTGGGGAGAACAGGACGGTCCGGTCCCTGGCGGTGCTGCCGCCGCGACGGGGGGTGACGCGAAGGCGGGCAGTGACCTGCTTCCCCCGGGCGAGGGGAGTGACGGTCACTTTCGTGCTGGCCGCGCGCACCAGGTGCAGTCCGTGGCCCCCTACGCGGTGGCGGTCCGGCCTTTTGAACACCGGCTCTTCGGCGGAGGTGTCCCACACGGTGATCACCAGTTCCTCGCCGATCAGGTGCAGGGTGAGCCCGCAGGGCCCGGGCGCGTGGCGGATGGCGTTGGTGACCAGTTCGCTGACGACGAGCCTGGCATCCAGGACCACCGGTTCGGGAACGGGCGCGTGGCCGGCGTGAGGGGCATGAGTGAGGAAGGCGCGTAGGGCCTGGCGCGCGTCACCGGCGCGGGCGGCGCCGTCGGCCCAGACCGTGCTGTAGCGCAGCGTGGCCTGCTCACTGATGCCCTGATCGTCTGCCGCCTGCTTCATAAGCGGATCAATCATGTGTGGGCTCTTTCCCTGCTGTTCGCCGTTGTGCACGGCTGTCCGCCGAGCGTGTACCCCGGCCACCGAGCCCGTACGCCGCAAACCAGCTCAGATCGCTCCTACTCGCGCCAGGCGGGTCCGCTGCACCTGACGCGGCGGGCGAGGGCGGGCAGCCGTCGACACTCAGGGAGTCAAGCTCGGGCCCGGTCGCCGGTCGGAGGTGATGGAGGCGAGTCGGCCCTGGAGAGGGAGTGCCTCGGCCGCGGTGGCCGGTGCCACGGGCGCCGGTACGGCCGGCAGCAGCACCTCGGGCTCCACCCGCTGCTGCGGCAGCGACACCGGCCGCAGCGGCCGGGGCCCGGCCACCACCGTGTAGTCCTGCCCCAGGAACGGCGGCTCGACCGGCCCCGGGTCCTCGCCCAGCGCCAACTGCACGGCCGCCCAGGGCGCGTTCACCCCACAGAGCGACAGCTGGTGCAGGCCGCCGGCGGGCCGTGTGTTGACGTCCATCAGCACCGGGCGGTCACCGAGCATCCGGAACTGGACGTTGGACAGGTAGTGCAGCCCGAAGCCCTCCGCGATCAGCCGGGCCGGCGCCAACCACTGCTCGTGCAGCGTGAAGCCCCGGCGGCGGCCGTTCTTGGTACGGCCCACGGCCAGCCGGACGCGGTTGTCCGGACCGGTCAGGCAGTCGACGGACACCTCCGGCTGCTCCAGGCGCGGCATCACCAGCCAGTCCACCGGCTCCTCGGCCCGGCGCAGTGCCTCGACGACCAGGTCGAGAGGGACGTGCGGACCGGGGAAGCCGTTGAGGTGCGTCATCGAGAAGGAGGCGCGCGTGATCACCCGGAAGCCGACCCCGCCGGCGCCGGCGGCCGGTTTGAAGCACGCCTTGTGCCCGGACGCCTCCAACTCCTCGACAGCCGCGAGGAGTTCGTCGACCGTGCGCACACGCCACCACGGCGGCACCGGCACGCCGACCGAGCGGACCGCCTCGTACGCGGTCGCCTTGTCCTCGAACACGGCCACCGCCTCGGGCGTCGGCGCCAGCAGCGCCGTACCCGCCGCCGCGAACTCGGCGCGGTGCGCCACGATCGCCGCCTGGTGCAGCCGGGGCACGAACACGTCGATGCCGCGCCGCGCGCACTGGTCCAGCGCGTACTCGACGTACCCGGCCGGGGACAGGCCCTCCGGCTCCAGGTCGGCGGTGTCGGCCGCGGCCAGCACGGGGGAGTCGGGGTCCCCGTGCGTGGCATGGATCTCGACGGCCCGATCGCTGGGATTTCTCCGCAGCTGATCCATGAAGAACACGTTCTCCGCGTACGTGCGGTTGAGCCAGACGCGTACGCGAGAGAGCATGCAGGCCGCCTTTCAGGGTTTTCGGGCAGGGCGCAGCGGCCCGTGCCCGGGCAGGAGAGAAGGAAGGGACACCAGACAGCCCTGGGAAAAGGGAGTTGGGCGATGGTGTTGGGGCGATCATAAGGCTTTCGGACGGCCCCGCGTGCAACGCATGTGTTACGGATTGGCGCCGCCCGTGGGGCCACCCGGCCGGAGTTCGCCTTGTCCCCGGACGGTGAATGTGCTGTCGTGGTGCCGACCGGATGATCGCGAGGGGGGTACGGGTGGAGGAGCCGACGGCCGGGGCCGGAGAGCTGCTGGCCATCAGTGACCTGCACGTCTCCTATCCCGAGAACCGCGCGCTCGTCGAGGCGATGCGCCCCGTCACGGACGACGACTGGCTGATCGTGGCCGGGGACGTCGCGGAGACGGTCGAGGACATCCGGTGGACCCTCGCCACGCTCGCGGGCCGCTTCCGCAAGGTGCTGTGGGCACCCGGCAACCACGACCTGTGGACCCACCCGAGGGACAGCGTCACGCTGCGCGGCGTCGCCCGCTACGAGCATCTCGTCGCCGTGTGCCGGGAGCTGGGCGTCACCACGCCCGAGGACCCCTACCCCGTGTGGCGCGGCCCCGGCGGCCCGGTCGCGGTGGCCCCGCTGTTCCTGCTCTACGACTACTCCTTCCTGCCGGCCGGCTGTGCCACCAAGGAGGAGGGGCTGGCCTACGCGGAGAGCACCGGCGTCGTCTGCAACGACGAGTACCTGCTGCATCCCGACCCCTACCCGTCCCGCGAGGACTGGTGCCGCGCCCGGGTCGCCGAGACCGAGCGCAGGCTCGCCGAACTGCCCGCGGACCTGCCCGTCGTCCTCGCCAACCACTATCCGCTGGACCGGCATCCGACGGACGTGCTCTGGTACCCCGAGTTCGCCCTGTGGTGCGGCACCACCCGCACCGCCGACTGGCACCGCCGCTTCCGCGTCGCGACCATGGTCTACGGCCATCTGCACATCCCGCGGACCACCTGGCACGAGGGTGTCCGCTTCGAAGAGGTGTCCGTGGGATATCCCCGCGAATGGCGCACCCGCCCGGTACCCCCGGGGCAGCCGCGCCGCATTCTGCCGATGGAGGTCGGGCCAGGTGATCGAGGAGCTGCTCCCGGAGTCGGTGGTGGCCGTGGAGACGTACGGTGACCAGGACGCCGAGGACGTCGCGCTGTACCCCGAGGAAGAGCTGCTCGTCGCGCGGGCGGTGACCAAACGGCGCCGGGAGTTCGCGGCCGTGCGGGGGTGCGCCCGGCGGGCCATGGAGAAGCTCGGGGTGCCGCCGCAGCCCGTCCTCACCGGTGAGCGCGGTGCGCCGCAGTGGCCCGAGGGGCTGGCCGGCAGCATGACCCACTGCGACGGCTACCGCGCCGCCGCGCTGGTCCGCTCCGCCGACCTGGCCGCCCTCGGCATCGACGCCGAGCCGCACGGGCCGCTGCCGGACGGTGTCTTCGACACCATCGCGCTGCCCGCCGAGCAGGACCGGGACCGCGCGCTGCGCGCCGCCGGGCCCGCCGTCCACTGGGACCGGCTGCTGTTCAGCGCCAAGGAGTCCGTCTACAAGGCGTGGTTCCCGCTCACCCGCGCCTGGCTGGACTTCTCGGAGGCCGACATCGAGTTGTTCCCCGCGGACGCCGGCCGGGGCCGCTTCGTCGCCCGTCTCCTCGTCCCCGGACCGATGGTGGGCGGCACCCGGCTCGGGGCGTTCGAGGGCGGCTGGCTGATCGAGGACGGTCTGGTCCTCACCGCGGTGACCGTCCCGCACTCCTGACCGGGACGGTCACGCGGCGCCCGGCCGGGCTCACTCCTGGGGGCACCAGTGGCGCAGCAGCCGGAAGAACTCCTCCTCGTTGCCCGCGAGTCCGGCCCCCGCCAGGGCCCGCTCCGCCTCGGCTAGCACGGTCGGCGGCAGCAGCACGGGGCGGCCGCCGTCCGGTGGCCCGTCGAAGGCGGCGCGCACGGTATGCAGAAGCCGCAGATAGGCCTGGACGGCGGTGCGCTCACGGTCGGTCAGTACGGCGGTCGGCATCGGTCGGCTCTCCCCGGTTTCGGTTCAGGCGCCCCACGGCGCCGTGCACCGCCTCCTACGGCACACACCTCCAGCTTGCCGCCCCGCACTGACAACGCCGCTGCGTCCGCCCCCGGTTCGCCCACCCAGCGGAACGAAACACCGCCGGCGCGGGTCCGGCGGCGCGGGCGAGGGCGGGCTACGGGGGCAGATGCCCGCCACGGGCGCGGGTGCAGCTCGATCGGCGCCGCCGGCCCCTCAGCCCTGCGGCCCCGGGTAGCCCAGGGACGCCTCGATGCGCCCGGCGACGTCGTTGCGGCGGATCGGCGGGCGAAGGGTGGGGCCGGCCAGCCAGGTGCGGCACTTGCTGGCGAGGAGCAGACCGAAGGCCTCCGCGTCACGCTCCTCCGTGTGATCGAAACGGGTGCGGGCGGCGACCCGGTGCACGGCGGCCTGGAGAGCCGTCTGGTCGGTGTCGTCGCCCAGCAGCCGGGTGGCCACGCCGAGCCCGTCGACATGGTGGCCCGAGTGATCGGCCTGCATGTGCCACAGTTCGTGACCGAGGATCACCAACTGATGGTCGGGAGCGGTGCGTTCCTCCACTACGACCAGGTCCCGGTCGGCCATGTCCAGCCACAGCCCGCTCGCCGTACCGGGCGGAAAGGCGGCCGTACGGAAGTGCACGGGACGCCCGCGGCGGCGGCTCATCGCCTCGCACAGCGCCGTGTACAGCTCGTGCGGCACGGCCGGCGCCGGCAGCGTGAGACCCCCGACCAGCTCGGCGCACAGCCGGCGCATGTCCCTGCCGATGCCCACACCCCTCACCCGGCTCACGACTCCGGCCGCTTGACGCTCTCCAGGAGCATGTCGAGCCACTCGGCGACCTTGTCCCGGTGCTGGTCGGTGGGCAGTTGCGCGGCCCGCCAGGCGATCCCGCGCACCCCGTGGTCCTGCAGCAGCCGCTCCAGCGGGTCCTCCGCCGACTCGGCGGCGGCCCGCTCCCGGTCGGCCAGCTTCTGCAGCAGCTCCTGCTCCGTGCGCTGCAGGGCACCCGCCAGCGCCTCGGGATCCTCCGCGGTGAGGAAACCGGCGTGCACCCGGAAGAAGCGCTGCAGCGCGTCGCAGTGCTCCATGGTGGGCCGCCGGTCGCCGTTGATGAGGGCCCCGGCCTGCTGCCGGGACATGCCCGCGCCGTCCGCGATCTCCTGCTGGGTGTACTTGCGCCCGCCCGCCTTCAGCCGCGTGCGCCGCAACAGGTCCAGCCGCTGCAGAAAGCGCGCCTGGACGTCCGGCTCACCCGCCGGACGACCGCTGAGCAGGGCCTTGACCACCGGCTCCGGCACCCCGCAGGCGACGGAGAGCCGGCCGGTGTCGAAGACCTCGGCGTGCGGCACGCCGAGCCGGTCGGCGAGCGCGGTGACGCGGGCGACGACGGCAGGCAGCTGAGCGGTCTCCGTGGCGCCCGGATCCTCGTAGCCATCCGTCACCGACAGAACTCCTACGTCTCTCGAGGGCAACAGGTGCGTCCGTGGTTGTCACAGACGGCTGCCGTGAACTTCCCGGAGAGTAGCGGGTGCCTCGAACTCACATCCAGGTCTCGCCACAACTGTGGCGAATTTCAGCCGTCAACCGGCATGAAATGCCACGATAGTTGACATGGCTCTCGTCGGGGCAGCAGGATCGCATCGCCGCGTGAAGGCCGCAGAGGCAAGAGGGGTGACCTCCCGATGGCACATCAGGCAGGAGGGCAGTGGCCGGCGCCGCGGGCCGTCCCCGAGGGCTGCGAGGCCCAGGCGTACCTCCAGGACTACGCCACACTCCTGGACGCCGCCCCCTTCCCGTCGCTGGTCCTCGACCACCGCTGGAACGTCCTGATGTCCAACGGCGCCTTCCAGGCCCTCTTCCGCGCCATGCGCCCCCACCCGACGGCCATGCCCGGCGACAACTTCCTGCGGTTCGTGCTCTTCCACCCCGACGCCGGCGACATCCTCGGCGAACACGAGGCCGGCTGGTGCCTGCCGATGCTGGCCCACCTCAAGACCGCCCTCGAACGCCACGGCCACGACCACGAACTCCAGTCGGTCCGCCGGGACGTCGCCCAGGACCCGATCATGGAGGCCGCCTACCGGCAGGGTTTGCCGCACTGGCTGCACGCCGTGGGGGAGGCCGCGGTCCGGCTCGACGGCGCCGTACGCCTGCTGCTCCACCCCGACCCGCGCCGGGGCCCCAGCGAGTGCCGGATCGTCGACGAGACGCCCCCCACCCTGCGGGAGGCCGGCTGCACCCGGCTGACGCTCGTGCTGCGCGACGCCCGCCCGGCCGCTCGCCCCACGGCCACGCGCCACCCGCGCCGGACCGGCTCCCACCTCACCGTCGTCCCGTCCGCCGCGCCCGCGCCGTCTGCCGAGGACTGACCCGGCACCGTCGGTGTTCAGGTCACCGACGGAGCCGGGCCGGAAACCCGGCGAACTCCGGCGCCTTCACCCTCACCGAGTCTGGTGCCGAAGCTGCCGCCCTCGCCGGCCCGGGGCGCGCGCACCCGGACCGTGACGGTGTTCGGCAGCACCGACGGCTCCACCTGCTCCACCGTCCTCGGAGCCCGGGACCACCGCTTCGACCCGGCCACCGGCAACACGGCCACCGTCTCCCTGCGGAGCGGCACCGATCCACGCCGTCTGCGGCTGACGGTCAGCGCCAACACCGGCCGGCCGGCCGGGCAGTTCAGTGAGGTCGAGGCCTACCTGACCCCCCGAACCGGCCCCGCCTCACAGATCCAGCACCAGCCGGGCGCCCCGGCACCGGGACACGCAGATCATCATCGTGTCGCCCGCGGCCCGCTCCTCCTCGGTGAGGACCGAGTCCCGGTGCTCCGGGCCGCCCTCCAGCACGTCCGTCTCACAGGTGCCGCACGTGCCCTCGGCGCAGGAGTACAGCACCTCGACCCCGGCCGAGCGAACCGTGTCCAGCACGGACACACCGGGCAGGACGGTGACCGCACGCCCGCTGCGGGCCAGCACCACCTCGAACTCACGGTCAACGCCGCCCTGGTGCTCCTTCGGCCGGAACCGCTCCACCCGCAGTACCCCGCCCGGGCAGCGCTCCTCGACCGCGTCGAGCAGCGGCGCCGGACCGCAGCAGTACACCAGGGTGCCCTCCGGGACCTCGTCCAGCACCGGACCCAGGTCGAGGAGCCCGGCCTCGTCCTGCGGGCACAGGGCGACCCGGTCGCCGTAGCGCGTCAACTCCTCGGTGAACGCCATCGACCGGCGGGTGCGGCCGCCGTAGAGCAGCGACCACTCGGCGCCCGCCGCCTCGGCCGCCGCGAGCATCGGCAGGATCGGCGTGATGCCGATGCCGCCCGCGACGAACCGGTAGCGGGACGCGGGCTCCAGCCGGAAGTGGTTGCGCGGCCCGCGCACCCGCACCTTGTCGCCCGCGCCCACCTGCCCGTGCACATGGGCCGAACCGCCACGCCCGTCCGGCTCGCGCAGCACCGCGATCCGCCAGGCCGACCGGTCGGCGGGATCGCCGCACAACGAGTACTGCCGCTCCAGCCCCGGCCCCAGCAGCAGGTCCACATGCGCACCCGGCTCCCACCCGGGCAGCTCCTGCCCGAGCGGATGGCGCAGGGTGAGCGCGACGACGCCGTCGGCCACCGACTGCCGCTCGGACACGACGAGTTGGATCTCGCTCAGCACGCCGCCGCCCCTCCCTCCGGAAGCCGGTGCCCCTCCGGGTGGGCGAGCATCCACTTCCACATCCCGACCGGGTCCCGGGAGGTGTGCTCGGCCCCGCAGTGGCAGGTGCCGTGCAGCACGTCGGTGCCCGGCAGCCAGTCGATGCGGTAGATCTGACCCGTGGGCGCGCTCACCGGACCCGCTCCACCGGCTTGGCGCCCTCCTCGACCAGCCGGGCGAGGATGCGGCGGGCGGCGAGACCGCCGGTGTCGATGTTGATGCTCAGCTCCTGGTAGCCGGTGCGCTCGGTGCCGAGCGTGCGCTGGAGCAGGTTGAGCGCGGCCACGTCCTGCATCACCACGGTGTGGTTGCTGCCCCGCAGGAACTCGGTGACCTCGCCGTCGCCGGTCGCCCAGTCACGGGAGACCATCCAGAAGTCGTACACCTTGCCGTCGGCGGACGGCGTGATCGCGTACGTGATCTCGGTGTGGAAGCCGTTCGGGTCGCTGCCGTCCGGCTCGGGCAGCACCCCCACCGGCGCGATCCTGCTGTGCAGCAGGTACAGGCAGGGCGCGTGGTACTCGATGTCCTGCCAGCGAGTGATGCGGCCCTCGATGCCGGTCGAACGGGCGTAGAACGGCGGGCACTCGGCGTCCCCCATGTGCCGGCTGACCCGCACGACGCCCGCGCCCTCGTCCACCTCGGTGGTGATCGGGGTCTCGGCGACCTCGGGGGTGCCGATGTAGCCGCCGTGCAGATACGTCTCGTGGGACAGGTCGAGGAGGTTGTCCACGAGCAGGCCGTAGTCGGCGTCGATCGGCTCCATGCCGCGGACGGTCACCCAGCCCGGCGCGGCCAGGTGCCGGGCCCGCGGGATCGTCTGCCGGTCGGCGAGGGCGGGGTCGCCGATCCACACCCAGACCAGGGAGTCCTGCTCGACCACCGGGTACGAGGCGACGCGCGCGGTACGGGGCACCCGCTTCTGACCGGGCACGTACACGCAGGCGCCGGTCCGGTCGTAGGTGAACCCGTGATAGCCGCACACGATCCGATCGCCGTCCAGGCCGCTCTCCGAGAGCGGGTAGCGGCGGTGCACACACCGGTCGTGCAGGGCGACCGGCGCACCGTCCTCCTCGGCGCGGTACAGCACCAGCGGCTCCCCGAGAATCGTCCGGCCGAGCAACTCCCGGCCGACTTCCTCGCTGTAGGCGGCGACGTACCACTGGTTCCTGGCGAAGGCGGTTGTGTGAGGCATGGGGGTTCCGTCCCTGTCCCGGCGGGGCGTCGTCACCCCGCGTGCCGTGGTTGGGATCAGGGTCCTGACGGCTCCGGCGGCTGCGCAAGGCGGCTTCTGCCAGACGGAAGCGCTCCTCGGCGGTTGTTGAGTGGGGTCGCGTCCACCGGGACGTCCGCGATGTGGGACGCCCCTCTTGACGTCGATGTCGGTGGGATCGACACTCACTGAGGGAATCCTAGTGAACAGGTAGGGAAATATGAGGCGCATGGAAGCGGTCACCGTCCGAGTGAGCCGTCCGCCTCTCCTTCTCACCTCCCGCCGCCACATCGACCTGCAGCGCGTCTGCAGTGCGATCAGGTCCCAGGGCTGAGCCGCGCCCGTCCCGCGCCGACGGCGTCCCCTTTTCCCTGGGGTTTCGTCCGGTCCGGTGCGCACAGGTGAGCCCTGCTCTCTCGTTTGACGTCGCTTCCGCCGCGCGTACGTCCGCGCCCGCCTCCGGGGAGAGTCATGACCGTCACACCGCTGGCCGCAAACGCGTCCGACCGGCCCGCACCGGCCTTCCGGGGCCGCATCGGCAGGGACGCGCGCAGTGGCCACTACGCCGTGCCCGGCCGCTACCGCCTCCATCTGTCGACCGCCTGTCCCGACGGCCTCCGCATTGCCGTCGTCCACGGCCTGCTCGGTCTGGACACCGTCTGTCCGTCGACTTTGCTGCCCGCCGTGCCCGACTGTCCCGAGGGCGGTCACTCGGCTCTGCGTCCGCTGTACGAGGCGAGCGCCCACCGGTACACCGGCCCGGCCGTCGCTCCGGTGCTCAGCGACGACTGGTCCGGACGGATCGTCAGCACCCACGCCCCGGACATCATGCGCGACCTCGCCCGGAGGTTCGGCAGCGACCGCCCCTCGCCCTACCCCCGCGGCGCGGAGTCGGAGATCGAGGCCGTCGAGCGGATGTGCGCGCAGGACATGGACGAGGCAGCACAGCGCGCCGGTTCGGCCGGCGGTGAGCAGGCGGAGCGCGATGCGGCGCTCGGGACGCTGCTGGACACGCTGGGCGCGCTGGAGCGCCGGCTGGTCGGGCGGACCTACCTCATCCGTGACGAAGTCACTGCCGCCGACGTCGAGTTGTGGGTCGCACTGGTCCAACTCGACACCGTGCACCGCAACCACCTGGATGCCGCCGCGGTACAGCGCATCGCCGACCACCCGGTGCTGTGGGCCTACGCCCGCCGCCTGGCCGCCCACCCGGCCTTCGGCACCCGCCTCGACCTCGACGGCATCGAACGCCGTCACCGGGCCCGCTGTCATGGCCTGGAGGCCGCCGGAGCAGCCGTCCAGATCCTCGACTGGGCGGCGCACTCGGCCCGTTAGCTGAGTGTCAGCGGCGGGCGGTCAGCAGGTGGGCACGTCCGTCAGCCAGGCCGGGCCCTTGAGGTAGATGTTGGTGATCCAGGAGCCGTCGGTCAGCCGGGACCAGGCGTCGTTGGTGTAGCCGTCGGCCGTGACCTCCTGGGCGTGGGCCTGGCAGACCACGTTGACCGTGGTCGGCTGGGCGAAGTAGTCCACCACGGACGCGTTGACGTTCGGCTGGCTGTGCGTGCGCACCCCGGTGCCCCACGTCTGGTGCGGCTTGCTGCCGCCGCTCGGCGGGGTCGGGCTGCTGCCCCCGCAGTCGGGGACGCCGGGCAGCGCGGCCGGTCCCTTGATGTAGATGTTCGTCAGCCATGAACCGTCGGCCAGCTTCGACCAGATGTCGTTGGTGTAGCCCTCGGCCGTGACCGTCTCCGCGTGCTCCTGGCACTGCACCGACACCTGCGTCGGCCCGGGGAAGGTGTCCGCCACGGAGGCGTGCACGCTCGGCGAGGTGTGGGTGCGCACCCCGGTGCCCCAGGTCTCGAAGACCGTGCCGCCGTCGGCCGGCGGGGGAGTCGGGCTGCCCGTCGGGTTGATGCGGACGGCGCCCGCGTAGTCGCCTCCGGTGCGCACCGGTGCGACCCGGATGTGGGTGCCGGACTCGTACGCCTCGATCATCTGCCCCGCGCCCAGGTACATGGCCACGTGGTGGATGTGCCCGCTGCCCCAGAACATCAGGTCCCCCGGCACCAGCGGGGCCGTGCCCTGGCCGGCCGAGAAGCGGACGGCGGCGTGCGAGCTGTGGAACTGGTCGTCGGCGGTGCCGTTGAGCAGGTCCTTGCCGGTCGCCCGGTAGTACGCGTAGCGCATCAGGCCCGAACAGTCGAAGCCCTTGCGCTCGTTGTCGTGCATGCTGTCGGGGTCGGACCCGTCGTAGTAGCCGTAGGTCGGGCCGGGCGTGGCGCCGTGGCCGCCGCCCCAGCTGTACCAGACGCCGATCTGCGAGCAGGCCGCATCCACGGCGGCCTGCGCGGTGGCGGAGGCGCCGGGGGAGAGGACGCCGCAACTCGCGTCGCGGGCGGCGGCGGTGGAGTGCCGGGCGGCGGGGGCCGCGTGAGCGGTGGTGGGCAGCAGGGCGAGCGTGGTGAGCGCCGCCGCCGCGGTGGTGGCGAGCGCCTGGGCGGTGAGCCGGCGGGTGGTTCTGGTCTGCACGGAGCACATCCTTCGTCGACGGTCCGTCACCCCGGTGCGGGTGACGGCGGTGGGGGGTGTGTGCACGGCGCCTGCCGGCCGTCACCCGGGACGCGGGTGGCGGTGGGGTGCGCGCTGCTTCCGTACGGCCGTCACCCGGGAGGTGCGGCGGTGTCGGGTATGTGCGCGGCACCGTACGCCGGGAGGGCGCCGGTTCCGGTGCCGCGCCCACCCCCGTCGGGCGCGGCACCGGGTCTTGGGGCGGTCAGCCCTGGGCGGCCAGGGCGGCGCGCATCTTGGCCAGGGCGCGCATCCGGTTGCGCTGGACCGTGCCCCGGTGGGCGCCGAGGCGTTCACCGGCAGAGTCGTGGCTCAGGCCCTCCAGGTCGACGAGGACCACCGCGGCCGCCTCCTTCGGGGAGAGCACGCTCAGCAGCGCCCGGGCCGTGGCACTCGCCTCGTAGGACCCCAGCCCGCCGTCCCAGCCGGCCTCCGGCAGCCGGTCCGTGGCGCGCTCCCGCCGGGAGGGGTGCAGCCAGGAGTCGCGCAGCAGGTTGAGGGCCACCGTGCAGGTGTAGGCGTACGGGTGGTGCTGCTGGGCGAGGCCGCTGGCACGGGCCCGCCGGGAGAGCCGCAGGTAGGTCTCCTGCAGCAGGTCGTCGGCGTCGTGCGGATTGCCGGTCAGTGCCAGCAGGCGGCGGCGCAGCCGCGGCATGTCGGCGGTGAAGGCGGCGTCGAACTCGCCCGGGCCGACGCGCTCGTTCTCGCGCGGCGCTTGGGCGCACATGCCTCCGCTGGTCTCCATCGGTGTCCCCCGATCGTCGGTCGTGCTCTGTCGTGTCCCGGTGCCCCGGGCGATGCCGGTGCGGGTGCCTTCGGACCGCCGGTCATGCGGTCCGTGCGGACGGTGCGGGCGGTGCGGTGGGTCCGTAGTGGGCGGCCGGGGCGTGGCGCAGCAGCGCCCAGTACCGGTCGCCGTAGGACCAGTGCCACCACTCGGTGGGGTAGTTGACGAAGCCGGCCGCGGTCAGCGCCCGCTCCATCAGGGCCCGGTGGGTACGGGCCTCGGGGCCGATGTTCGTCGCGGCCGTGCGGCAGGCGCCGGCGCTCTCCTCCGGGGTGGCGTTGACCTCGGTGCCCAGCGGCAGTTCGGTGCCGTCCGCCAGGCAGAGCGTCAGGTCCACCGCACCGCCGCTGACGTGCGGGGCGACCTCCGGCGGGGAGATGTAGGCGCTGGCCAGCTCGCGGATGAGCTCCGGGGCGGCGCCGGGACGGGCGCGGCGCAGCGTGGCCGCATAGTCCTCGAAGTAGCGCCGTTGCAGCTCCGGCGGCCGGTACCCCTCCACCACCAGGAACCGGATCCCGGCGGGCAGCAGCCCCTGCGCCCGCAGGAGGCGCCCGAGCGCCCCGGAGCGCAGATGGGCGTAGGCGCCGGTGTCGTCGGCCTGCCGTGCGTCGAGCCGCAGCTCGGGTACGTCACGCAGGTCGACCAGGGGTTCACCGCATTCGTGTTCGGTGACCTCGGCGACCCGCGGATCGGAGAGCGGGATGATGTCCGTCACGCCTCACAGCCTGGCGGGAGCCTCTGCAAAGGCTCTGCAGGTTCGCTGCAAGCCGCTGAGCAGGGATGATGCAGGCGGGCAACCGGCAACCGGTAACCGGGACGCCGTCGGCCGGCCGCACGCCGTGGTCAGCCGAGCGCGTCCGCCCGCTCCCTCGCCTCCCGGCACCCCAGCGAGCGGAACACCTCCAGCGCCTCGGCCCGTGCCGCGTGCGCCGCCGGCTCGTCCCCGTCGGCCGCCCGGACCGCCGCCAGGTCCCACCGGGTCCGCGCCTCCCACACCGGCAGGCGCAGCTCCTCCCACGCCGCCAGCGCCCGTTCCAGGGGGTCACGGGCGGTGTCGGTGTCGCCGGCCGCCAGGTGTGCCTCGCCCAGGGTGCGCAGCACCAGCGCCTCCCCGAACCGGTCCTGCCGCTCCCGGGCCACCGCCAGACAGCGGCCGAGCCGCTCCACGGCCCGCCCAGTACGGCCCGTGCGCAGCTCCACCTTGGCCAGCGACTGCTCGGTGTACATCACGCCGAACGTGTCCTGCAGCGCGGTGAACAACCCCAGCGCCTCGTGCAACACCCGCTCCGCTTCCTCCGGTTCGCCGTCGGCGCGGTGGCACAGGGCCAGCGAGCGCAGGGTGAGACCCTCGCCGTGCCGGTCGGCGACGGCGCGGTACAGCTCCAGGGCCTCAGCGAGCGCCTGCCGGGCCTCGGCACCCCGGCCCCGCTCGCGGTGCACGTAGCCGATGCCGTACAGCACCCGAGCCCGCGCGCCCCGGTCGCCGGAGGGGCCGTAGCGCTCCAGCGACGCCTGCAACAGCGTGGACGCCTCGTCGTAGCGGGCCTGTTCACGCCGGGCCGTGCCCATCCCGGCCAGCGCCATGGCCGCCCCCTGCGGTACGTCCGCGCACTCCTCGAACAGCCGCAGCGCGTCGGCGAAGAAGGCGTACGAGGCGTCGAAGTCGTCCTGTTCGTAGCGCAGTTGGCCGAGCCCGGTGAGCAGCCAGGCCTCGCCCTCCCGGTCGCCGCCGCGGCGCACCGCCGCCATGGCCGCGGTGTGCGAGCGGGACCAGGCGTCGAACTGGTTGTACAGGGCGGCCGAACCAGCCATCAGGGCCCCGGCCAGGTCCCGCGCCGCGCGCGGCAGGTGATGGTCCGCGCAGTGCACGGCGGCCGCGAGCAGCCCGGCCTGCTCGGCGGCGAACCACGCCGCGGGCCGCTCCAGCAGCGCGGCCTCCGTCTCCGGATCGAGGGGGCGTACGGCAGCCGGTTCCGGGAAGTGCCGGGCCGCGCCGCCCGGCCCCCGCGCGGCCGCCTTCCGGGCGAGGTCCAGCCAGCAGGCCACCAGCCGCAGCACCGCCGCCGCACGCTCCTCGGCGCTCTCCTCCGTCAGACAGCGCTCCCGGGCGTGCTCGCGGGCCAGGTCGTGGATGCGGTAGCGGGCCCGGCCGGTGCCGTCCACGCCGATCACATCGATGAAGTGGCAGTCCACCAGCCGCTCGACGGCCTCCTCGGCCTCCTCCGTGCCGATGTCGAGCAGCGGGGCGGCGATCCAGGCGGCGAAGTCCGGCAGGTCGAGCAGGGCCAGCCGGCGCAGCGCGCGCCGCTCCGGCGGATCCAGGTCGGCGTAACCGAGTTCGAGGCTGGAGCGCAGGCCCAGGTCACCGGCGCTGAGCTCGTTCAGCCGCCGCCGCTCGTCGCGCAGTCGCCCGGCGAGCCGGCCCGGCGCCCAGTGCGGGCGCGCCGCGAGCCGTGCCCCGGCGATGCGGACCGCCAGCGGCAGCCGGCCGCACAGTGCGACGATCTCCGCCGCCTGCTCCGGCTCGGCGCTCATCCGCTCCCGCCCGGCCACCCGCCGCAGCAGCTCCAGCGCGTCCTCCTCGCCGGGCACGGCCAGGTCCAGATGGGCCGCGCCCTCCAGCGCCACCAGCCGGCGGCGGCTGGTGACCAGCACGGCACAGCCGGCGCCGGGCGGCAGCAAGGGACGTACGTGCGCCTCGCCGGCCGCGTTGTCGAGGATCAGCAGGATCCTGCGGTGCCCGATGTGGGTGCGGTACAGGCCGGTCAGCTCCTCCAGGCTGCCCGGCAGCGTCTCCGGCGCGGCGCCCATGGCCCGCAGCAGCCGGGCGAGGGCGTCCGCGGGCTGCAGCGGGGTGGCGTCGGCGGCCCGCAGGTCTATGAACAGGCGCCCGTCCGGGAAGAGTTCGGCGGTGCGGTGGCCGACGTGCACGGCGAGCGCGGTCTTCCCGGTGCCCGAACGCCCGGAGATCACCCCGATCGGCGGTGCCGTCCGCCCAGCGGCACCGGCCGCCGCCAACAGCCCGACGGCCCAGGCGACCTGCTCCTCCCGGCCCACGAAGTCGGCGATGTCGGGGGGAAGGTGGGAGGGGGTGAGGGTGGGCGTGGAGGTGGCAACCGGACGCGGGGAGGGAAGGGCGGTCGCGGGCGAGCCCGGAGCGGAAGGCGGCAGGGTGACGGGGCCCGCCCACCCCGGGAGCGGGCCGGTCCCGGGGACGGCGGCGCGGTCGTGCTGCGCGAGAAAGGCGGCGGCGCCGTCTCGGCCGGTGTCCCGGCCGACCGGCGTGCGGGTGGCGGCGGTGGGCCGGTCACCGTCGTCGCCGGTCTGCGGGCGGGCGGCCGAGTCGGGTCGGCCGGTGTCCTGGCCTGTGTGCGGGACGGCGGCGGAGTCGGGCCGGCCGGCCCGGGGGTGGGTGGCAGGGGAGGGCCCGCGGGTGTGCGGGACGGCGGCGGAACCGCGGCCGGTGTCCTGGCCGGTGTCCGCGAAGGGCCCGGCGTCGGGTCCGGCGTGCGGGGCGGAGTCCGGTCGGTCGGGGTGCGGGCCGGTGGGGGAGTGGGGCCGGCCGGTGTCCGCGAAGGGCCCGGCGTGCGGCCCAGGGGGTCGGCCGGTGTCCCGGTGGTGGCCGTCGGGTTGCCGGTGCGCGGAGGCGTCCGGGCCGTCGGGTTGCCGGTGCGTGCCCGGCGTCGGTGCATCGGCAGGAGTCCCCGGCTGGGCCCCGTGCTCCCCGTCGGTCCCGGAGCGGGCCGGCAGCGGGGCGGGACCCCGCGTGCTCCGCCCCGCCGGGCTGCCCAGCACAGCCGTGTCATGGGTGAGGACCGCCTGGTGCAGGGTGCGCAACTGAGGCCCCGGGTCGATGCCCAGCTCCTCCCGGAGGATCTCGCGCCCCTCCTGATAGGTGCGCAGCGCGTCGGAGACGCGGCCGGTGCGGAAGAGCGCCGTCATCAGCTGGCCGCGCGGCCGCTCCCGCAAGGGATGAGCGGCGACGTGCGCCAGCAGCGCGGCGATCGTCTCGTCCTCCCGGCCCAGCTCCAGACGCAGCCCGAACGACTCCTCCTGCGCGACCAGCCGCAGCTCCGCGAGCCGCGCCGACTCGATCCGCGCGAAGGTCTGCCCGAGCCCCTCCAGGGCCTCCCGCCCTCGCCACAGCCCCAGCGCCTCACCGAGGAGATCCACCGCAGCGGCCGCCCGGCCGGAGGCAGCCTCCACCCGGGCGGCGGACAGGAGCTGTTCGAAGCGGCGGGCGTCGACCTGCGCGGGGTCGACCTCGGCGACGTACCCGGGCGGGCGGGTGCGGATGACCTCGGCCGCGCCGATCCGGGACAGGGCGCGGCGCACCGCCGAGACGTGCGTGGCGACCAGCGCCCCCGCCGTCGCCGGGGCGCTCTCGTCCCAGACGAGGTCCACGAGCCGCTCGGTGGAGACCACTTCACCCAGGTGCACGACCAGGGCACCGAGCACGGCGAGTGGCCGGATACCGCCGAGCGGAGCCCGCCGGCCGCCCTCCCACACCTCCACCGGCCCGAGCAGACGTACCTCGAACATGGGACCCCGATCGCCGTACCGTCCGCCCCCTCGCGGATGGTGACAACGATATCCGCGAGGCCCCTTCGGACATGCCGACGACCGGGCCGCCGTGACCGGTTCCCGTCCCCGCACACGCAGGGCCGAAACCGGCCTCAAGACCCGGTATGGGGACGGAATCGCGCCCCGTGTCCCGGGGGAGGGCTCCGCGCGCCCGTCCTCCTTCCGTCCGGCAGTTGTCCGGATCCGCCCGGTGGCCGGAGAGCCGCCCGTACGGGAGACGGCGTGACGGCGCCCTTCGTATGACCGCCGGGGCGGCTTGGCATCCCTGCCGCGACGCGCGCCGGGCACTCCACGAATTCACCTGCCACCCGTGTCATACGAACGGGCCACGCGCACCGTCAACGCAGCGAAGGCACACCGCACTTCGCGGTGCAGCCCACACAACCGGCGCCCGAGGGACGACATCCCGGTGGGCCGGCCCCTTCGCCCACGCCCAGGAGATCCACGATGCAGCGCACCCACGCCCTCGGCCGTACGGTCGCGCACGCGGCCGCCGTCGTCGCGGTGGCGGCCCTCGCCCTGACCGGCTGCGCCGCCGACACCGGCACCGGCCGGCTCGCGGCACCGGTCGGGAGCACTTCCGTAGGGGATCTCACCCACGCCGAGGACCTGCGGATCTCCGACGCCGAACAGCGCCTGGTCCAGCAGTGCATGGCGCGTCACGGCTTCCGGTACTGGGAGGAGCGGACGCTGACCCTGGAGGAGAGCCGCCCCCTCGGCTACGTCCAGGACGACGTCCACTGGGCCCGCGCCCACGGTTACGGCAGCCGGATCGAGGCCAAGGAGGACCGGGCCCGCCTGCACAACCCCAACATCGCCTACCGCGCGTCACTCGAGGGCACCCGGAAGTCCGGCTACGACACCGCCCTGGACGGCGGCCGCCGCGCCGAGCTGCTGCGCGTCGCGGCGCCCGCCGGGGGCACGGTCGCCAAGCAGTACGGCGGCTGCACCGGTGAGGCCGAGAAGAGGCTGTACGGCGACCCGGTCACCTGGTTCCGCCTCGACACGACCGTCAGCAACCTCCGCCCCCTGTACGTCGGCAAGCTGCTGAAGGACCGGCGCTTCGCCGCCGCGGTGCGGGCCTGGTCGCGCTGCATGAGCCGGGCCGGCCACCCCTACCCGGACCCGGCCGCCGCCCGCCGAGCGGCCCTCGGCGACCGCGCGGGGCGGAGCCGGGCCGAGGAGGCGAAGGCCTACGCGGCCGAGACCCGCATCGCGGTCGCCGACGCCACCTGCGCCCGCCGGGTCTCCCTCGGCTCGGTCGGCCGCGCGCGGGAAGCCTATTACGTCGGCCGGCTCCCCGCCCGGTACGGCAGCACGCTCGACGCCTACCGACGGCTGAGGCAGCAGGCCCTGCGCCGCGCCGAGCACATCGTCCCGGCCCGCGCCTGAACCCTCGACCCCCTGAACCCCGCGATGCGTTCGCGGTTGCCCGGCACCACACCGCACCACCTGTCACCAACCCACACAGAACCGGAGTGATCATGCGTAAACTCGCCCTCTCCATCGCCACCCTCTCCCTCGCCGCCCTCGGCGTCGCCCTTCCCACGGCGTCCGCCCACGCGGTCTCCGGCTGCAACGCCAAGTGGCCGGGCCGGGACGGCAACGTGCGGGCCTGGCGGGACGCCGACTGCCAGGGCGAGCTGCTCGGCGTCACGCCCGGCAGCGACTCCAACTGGGGCGACGGCGCGGGGCCGTTCCAGGGGAGCGACGTCAACGCGGCCTCGTCCGTCATGAACAGCGGGTACGTCGGCGGCAAGGACGTCGTGGCGTTCTACTACCTGACCGGTTACGACGACCGGGCGTACGGCTGCCTCAAGCCCGGGGAGCTGTACGTGGACAACCTGACCCGCGACCAGTTCACCAACGGCGCGAACATGAACGACAACATCATGTCGCACACCTGGGTGACCTCGAGCGCCTGCGCCCCGGGCTCCTTCATCAGCTGAGGCCCGTCCGCCCGCCCACCCGCCGGCCACGGTCCGCACGGACCGTGGCCGGCGGGCACCTCACGGACCGCCGGGTTTCACATGGGTGTCACCGCACCCTTCCCTGACGTTTGCTGCTCTTGGAACACTCGCTGCGCGCAGATCCCGTCATCCGCCGGCATCGTGTTCGCGCGCAGGCGCGCACGTCAGGACGAGAGGAACCTCCCACCCATGCCCGAAGTCAACCGGCGCCGATTCCTCCAGGTCGCGGGCGCCACCACGGCGTTCACGGCGCTGTGCAGCAGCATCCAGCGCGCCGCCGCCCTGCCCGCGCACCACCGGACCGGGACGATCGAGGACGTCGAGCACATCGTCGTACTCATGCAGGAGAACCGTTCCTTCGACCACTACTTCGGCACCCTCCGCGGCGTCCGCGGCTTCGGCGACCCCCGTTCCGTCACGCAGAACGGCCGGTCCGTCTGGCGGCAGTCCGACGGCACGAAGGACGTCCTGCCCTTCCACCCGGACGCCGACGACCTCGGTCTGGCCTTCATCCAGGACCTCCCGCACGGCTGGCCCGACACGCACGCCGCCTTCAACGGGGGCAGGTACGACTCGTGGGTGCCGGCCAAGGGCACCACGACGATGGCGCATCTGACCCGCGAGGACATCCCGTTCCACTACGCGCTCGCCGACGCCTTCACCATCTGCGACGCCTACCACTGCTCCTTCATGGGCTCGACCGACCCGAACCGCTACTACATGTGGACCGGTTACGTCGGCAACGACGGCAAGGGCGGCGGACCGGTCCTCGGCAACGACGAGAAGGGCTACGGCTGGACGACGTACCCCGAGCGGCTGGAGCGGGCCGGGGTCTCCTGGAAGATCTACCAGGACGTCGGCGACGGCCTGGACGCCGCCGGCGGCTGGGGCTGGATCGAGGACGCCTACCGCGGCAACTACGGCGACAACTCCCTGCTGTACTTCAACCAGTACCGCGACGCCCGACCCGGCGACCCGCTGTACGACAAGGCCCGCACCGGCACCGACGCCCGCAAGGGCGAGGGCTTCTTCGACCGGCTGAAGGCCGACGTCAAGGCCGGCAGGCTGCCGCAGGTCTCCTGGATCGTCGCCCCGGAGGCCTTCACGGAGCATCCCAACTGGCCCGCCAACTACGGCGCCTGGTACGTCTCCCAGGTCCTCGACGCGCTCACCGCCGACCCGGAGGTGTGGGGCAGGACGGCGCTGTTCCTCACCTACGACGAGAACGACGGCTTCTTCGACCATGTGATCCCGCCCTTCCCGCCGGCCTCCGGTGCCCAGGGCAAGTCGACCGTGGACCCCTCCCTCGATCTGTTCCAGGGCGATGCCGGTCATGTCCCGGGCCCCTACGGGCTCGGCCAGCGGGTGCCGATGCTGGTCGTCTCGCCGTGGAGCAAGGGCGGGTACGTCTGCTCCGAGACCTTCGACCACACCTCGATCATCCGGTTCGTCGAACGACGCTTCGGCGTGCGGGAGCCGAACATCTCGCCCTGGCGCCGCGCCGTCGTCGGCGACCTGACCAGCGCCTTCGACTTCTCCCGCACGGACACGCGGCCGGTCGCGCTGCCGTCGACGGCCGCCTACGAGCCGCCGGACCGCAAGCGGCACCCCGACTACGTGCCCGAGCCGCCCGCCGACCCCGCCCTGCCCAGGCAGGAGCGCGGCCACCGGCCCACCCGCCCGCTGAAGTACGCCCCGGCGGTGGACGGCCGCGCCGACACCGCGGCCGGCACCCTCACGCTCACGTTCGCCTCGGGGACGCACGCGGGCGCCGCCTTCCTGGTGACCTCCGGCAACCGCGCCGACGGTCCCTGGACCTACACCACCGAAGCGGGCGCGTCGCTCTCCGACACCTGGAACTCGGCCTACTCCGGCGGCGCGCACGACCTCGCCGTGCACGGCCCCAACGGCTTCCTGCGCGTCTTCAAGGGCCAGGGCAAGGCGGCCGGACCGGAGGTCACCGCCCGGCACCTGGGTGAGGACCTGCAACTCACCTTCACCAACACGGGTTCCGGCACTGTGAGGCTGAAGGTGGTGAACGGTTACGGCGGTCACCCCGCCTCCGTGACCGTGCGACCCGGCGCGACCGTCAAGCACACGGTCGACCTCACGGCGAGCAGGCGCTGGTACGACGTGACGGTCACCTGCGACGCCGACCCGGCCTTCCTGCGCGCCTTCGCCGGGCACGTCGAGAACGGACGCCCCGGCGTCAGTGACCCGGCGATCGCCACGGACTGACGGTCACGGGCCGATCGCCGCAGACCGAACGGTCGATGAACACCGCTCCGTACGGACTGGTCAGGTACCGGTCACATCAGGGTAGTGTGCCCCGGTGACCACGCAATCGAACACTCCTGCAGGCTGGTACCCCGATCCGCACGGGGCGGCGCAGACGCTCCGGTACTGGGACGGCGCGCAGTGGACCGAGCACACCAACCCGGACGGGCAGGCCGGTGGGCAGGCTCCGCAGCAGCAGGCCGTACCGCAGTTCCCGCAGCAGCAGGCCGCCGATGCCAAGGTGCAGCGCCAGGTGCAGAAGCAGGCGGGCGTCGCGGCCGGCGGCCCCGGCGGCGGCACCCTGTTCACCGAGCCGGTCCTGGTGGTGAACCAGAAGGCCAAGCTGATCGAGCTGACCAACGAGTACAAGGTCATGGACCAGAACGGCCGCGAGATCGGCGCGGTCGTCGAGGTCGGGCAGAGCGTTCTGAAGAAGATCGCGCGCTTCGTCTCCAGTCTCGACCAGTTCATGACCCACAAGCTGGAGATCCGCGACGCCCACGGCCGGCCGCAGCTGGTGCTGACCCGGCCCGCGAAGTTCTTCAAGTCCCGGGTGATCGTGACCCGTCCGGACGGCTCGCCGGTCGGTGAGATCGTCCAGCAGAACATGATCGGGAAGATCAACTTCGCGATGAACGTGAACGGCCAGCAGGTCGGCGCGATCAAGGCGGAGAACTGGCGGGCGTGGAACTTCGCCATCGTCGACCACGCGGGCAACGAGGTCGCCCGGATCACCAAGACCTGGGAAGGCCTCGCCAAGACGCTGTTCACGACGGCGGACAACTACGTTCTGCAGATCCACTACCAGCTGTCCGAGCCGCTGCTGAGCCTGGTGGTGGCGACGGCCCTGACCGTGGACACCGCCCTCAAGCAGGATTCGCGGGGCTGGGGCTGAGCCCGGCCCGCACGGGGACATGACGGCGCCGGGGGGGGGGGGGGGGGGGGTTCCCCCCCCCCCCCCCCCCCCCCCCCCCCCCCCAAAAAAAAAAACCCCCCTCCCCCCCCCCCCCCCCCCCCCCCCCCCCCCCCCCCCCCCCCCCCCCCCTCCCCCCCCCCCCCCCCTCCCCCCCTCCCCCCCCCCCCCCCCCCCCTCCCTTCCCCCCCCCCCCCCCCCCCCCCCCCCCCCCCCCCCCCCCCCCCCCCCCCCCCCCCCCCCCGACCGCGGGTCTGGTCTGGTACGCCAGCCGGCGCCGCAACCTCGCCACCTGACCGACCGATTCGCCCCGTTTACGGGTGAAAGTAAAGAAGTGCAGGCGGGGGTTCCGCTTGCTCCCTGCTTGCAGTACAAAGGATGCAACGGCCCGCGTGACCAAAAGGACATCCGCGAGGATCACCTACCATTACGCACTTGGCCCCACGGACCGCGCATGAACACCGGGCACCCACGCGACGTCGACCCGTCGATTACGGGCCAGCCGCACCAGGTGACGGGCAAAGTACCCGACCTGATGGGCGAACATCGAGGACGCTTGGTAACCCGGTGAGCATGCCAGCGGCGGTACGAGCACTCGTACCGCCGCAACCCATGTCCGGGCAGTTTTCCCCGCGCCCCGCCCCGCGGCGTGCCGCGCTCAGGCGGCGCCGCGCTGCAGCGCCTCGCACACGGCGGTGGACTCGCGCACGCCCAGCTCGACCGCGCGGCCGCAGTGGGCGATCCAGGCCGCCATGCCCTCGGGGGTGCCGGAGACGTACCCGTCCAGCGCGGCGAGGTAGGAGGCGCGCCCCAACTCGGCGTGGCCCACCTCGGCCGGGCAGACGGACTTCGGGTCGAGACCGCTGCCGATCAGGACGATCCGCTCGGCCGCGCGCGCGACCAGGCCGTTGTACGAGGTGAAGGGCCGCAGCGCGAGCAGCTCGCCGTGCACGACGGCGGCCGTCACCAGCGCCGGAGCGGAGCTGCCCGCGATGATCAGGTCCGCGAGCCCCTCGAGCCGGCCGGAGACCTCCTCGGCGTCCGGCAGCGGCAGCTCGACCAGCGGCTCGTCGACCGGCTCCCCCGCCTGGCGCGGCCGGCCGACCTCGGGCCCCTTGTCCGCCGCGGCCACCAGGTGCAGCCGCGCCAGCACCCGGAGCGGCGACTGGCGCCAGATGGACAGCAGCTGGCCCGCCTCGGCCGTCAGCCTGAGCGCCGCGCCCATGACGCGCGCCTCGGCGTCGCCGCTGAAGTCGGTGCGCCGCCGCACCTCCTCCAGCGCCCAGTCGGCACCGGAGAGCGCCGCCGAGCCGCGGGCGCCGCGCAGCGCGGCCTCGGAGGTGATCTCGTTGCTGCGGCGCCGCATGACGCGGTGCCCGTACACCCGGTCCACGGCCTTGCGCACGGACTCCACGGACTCGGCCACACCGGGCAGCGAACCCAGGGCCGCGAGCGGATCGGCGGACGCGCCTGTCGTACTCATGAGTACGACACTACGCACCTTGCGCCCGCACCCCACGAAGGAGTGGTCTTCTTCACTCCCCCTGACACACACAGCTATCACATGACTACTCTTCGTGAACATGAAAATTGCTTTCGTCGGGAAGGGCGGCAGCGGCAAGACCACGCTCTCCTCCCTGTTCATCCGCCACCTCGTGGCGGCCGGCGCGCCGGTGGTCGCCATCGACGCGGACATCAACCAGCACCTCGGCCCCGCGCTGGGCCTCGAGGAGGCCGAGGCGGCCGCCCTGCCCGCCATGGGCGAACGGCTGTCGCTGATCAAGGACCATCTGCGCGGCTCCAACCCGCGCATCGCCTCCGCCGCCACGATGATCAAGACGACCCCGCCCGGCGCGGGCTCGCGGCTGGTCGGGGTGCGGGAGCCCAACGCGATCTACGACGCCTGTGCGCGCCCGGTGGAACTCGACGGCGGCGCCGCACGTTTGATGGTCACCGGCCCCTTCACGGACGCCGACCTGGGGGTCGCCTGCTACCACTCCAAGACGGGAGCGGTGGAGCTGTTCCTGAACCACCTCGTCGACGGCCCCGACGAGTACGTCGTGGTCGACATGACGGCTGGTTCGGACTCCTTCGCCTCCGGCATGTTCACCCGCTTCGACATGACGTTCCTCGTCGCCGAGCCGACCCGGAAGGGGGTCTCCGTCTACCGC
Source organism: Streptomyces sp. NPDC030798 (assembly GCF_055572275.1). Taxonomy (NCBI): domain Bacteria; kingdom Bacillati; phylum Actinomycetota; class Actinomycetes; order Kitasatosporales; family Streptomycetaceae; genus Streptomyces; species Streptomyces sp. NPDC030798. Next base: position 325,621 of record NZ_JBVIDR010000006.1, read on the forward strand.
CAGTACAAGGAGTACGCCCGCGACTTCGGCGTGGCCGTCAAGGTCGTCGGCAACAAGGTGCAGGCGCAGGACGACATCGACTTCCTCCGCGCGGAGGTCGGGGACGACCTGCTGGTGACGGTCGGGCACTCGGACTGGGTGCGTGCCATGGAGAAGGGCCGCCCGCCCCGGTTCGACCTCCTGGAGGAGGGCAACTCCCGTGCGCTGCAGGCACTGCGGGCCGCCGCCGACGCCACCTACGAGCTGCGTGACTGGGAGCGCTACACGCGCCAGATGGTGCAGTTCCACCTGAAGAACGCCGAGGCGTGGGGCAACGAGCGCACCGGGGCCGACCTGGCGGCGCAGGTCGACCCCGGGTTCGTCCTCAGCGAGGGTGTGACCACTCCCGCGTGAGGCTCACCGCTCGGCGGTGAGAAGCGCTGCTGCGCGACGGTGAGGCCTACTGCTTGACGGCCGGGGCTCCGGGGACGCCCTTCGGCGCCGGGGCCGGGCGGCCGGAGAGGAAGGACGCCCAGCCCTGCCGGGGTGCCTCCCCCACCTTCAGGGTGCGCAGTCTCTTCAGCGTCTGCGGATCCTGCGCGTCCAGCCAGTCCACGAGCTGGTGGAAGGAGACACAGCGCACCTCGGGCTTGTTGCACACCTCCTTCACCACCTCGTCGACGGCCCGCATGTAGGTGCCGCCGTTCCAGGACTCGAAGTGGTTGCCGATGATCAGGGGCGCGCGGTTGCCGTCGTAGGCCCGGTAGAAGCCCTTGAGCAGGCCGTCGCGCATCTGGTCGCCCCAGTAGTCGAACTTGTCGGGGTCGCCCTGGGTCTGCGTCCCGGACTGGTTGACCATGAAGTTGTAGTCCATGGTCAGCTGCTCGTAGGTGTGCCCTGGGAAGGGGACGAGCTGCATCGACAGGTCCCACAGCCCTTCCTTCTTCTTGGGCCAGACCTGGTCGTTGACGCCGCTGGAGTCGTAGCGGAAGCCCAGCTGGCCGGCCGCCTTCATGAAGTTCTTCTGCCCCTCCAGGCAGGGGGTGCGGGCGCCGATCAGTTCCTTGTCGTAGTCGAAGGGCAGCGGGGCCGTCTTCGTCATGCCGGTGTTGGTCTTCCAGCTCTTCACGAACTGCTTGGCCTGGGCGATCTCGTCCTTCCACTCCTCCACCGACCACTCGCCGACTCCGCCGTCGGGACCGCAGAAGTGACCGTTGAAGTGTGTGCCGATCTCGTTGCCCTCGAGCCAGGCCAGCCGCACCTGCTTGAGCGTGTCGGCGATGCCCTGCTCGTCATTGAAGCCGATCTCCGAGCTGCCCGGCTCGTGCTGCGGCGGCTTGTAGAGGTCCCGCTTCTCCTTCGGCAGCATGTAGACGCCGCTGAGGAAGTAGGTCATCGTCGCGTGGTTCTCCTTGGCGACCTTGCGGAAGTGGGAGAACAGCTTCTGGCTGTCCTCCCCCGCACCGTCCCAGGAGAAGACCACGAACTGCGGGGGCTTCTCCCCGGGCTTCAGCCGCTCGGGGACGGGCAGGTGCGGCTGCGCACCGGTGTAGGCGGTGGATCCGTCGCCGATCAGGCGGAGCACGCTGTTGGGTGCCGGCGCTCCTTTCTGGGGGCCGGACGTTCCTTCCTTCGAGCCGTTGGAGCCGGTCGCGCAACCGGCCAACGACGCGGCACAGGCCGCGGCGACCACGGCGCCGGCGGCGATCCTCTGGGTGGCGGCCATGTTCCGCCCCACCTTCTTCCTTCTCTCAGGCAAACGCTGATGAGGGCGTTTTCTGGTGATCTGCCGGTTGTGTGCCGACAGGGCCGCCAAGGTCGCACGGGACCAAAAGGTGAATTAATACGACAAGCCGATGAACTGCTCGGTTCATGCGCACAGGTGACAAAGTGGTCCATTTGCACCGAAAAGCTATTCCCGACCTTTACTCTGCATTACGATTCGTTTACCGAGCGTTGATCTCATCCCGCCGCTGTACGCCGTGACCCCACGGCCGCGACCGAACCCCCGCACTCGGCGGGGCACCCCTTAGTCCGCGACCGCGCCACCCGGAGGAGACGGGACCATGTCAGCCTGCGCACCCCCGCACACCCAGCACCCCCACCCCCCGCACAGCCCGCCCGCCCGGCGCCGCCGCTTCACCCCGCAGGGCGCCGATGTGTCCGCGTCCGTCGCGGTGTTCCTGATCGCCCTGCCCTTGTCCCTCGGCATCGCCCTGGCCACCGGCGCCCCGCTGCAGGCCGGCCTCGTCGCCGCCGCCGTCGGCGGACTCGTCGCCGGACGGCTCGGCGGCTGTCCGCTGCAGGTCAGCGGGCCCGCCGCCGGACTCACGGTGGTCACCGCCGACCTGATCCACCGCTACGGCTGGCAGGCCACCTGCGGCATCACCGTCCTCGCCGGGCTCGCCCAGCTGGGCCTCGGTTGCCTGCGCGTGGCGCGGGGCGCGCTCGCCGTCAGCCCCGCCGTGGTGCACGGCATGCTCGCCGGCATCGGCATCACCATCGCCGTGGCCCAGTTGCACATCGTCCTCGGCGGCAGCCCGGACAGCTCCGTCCTCGCCAACCTCAGGGCCCTGCCCGCCCAGTTGGCCCGCCTGCACCCGGCCGCCGTGTCGATGAGCGCCCTGACCCTGACCCTGCTGCTGGCCTGGCCGCGCATCCCCGGCCGCACCGGCCGCGTGCTGCGCAGGGTCCCGGCCCCGCTGGTCGCCGTCGCCGGGGCCACCGCCACCGCCGGACTGACCGGGCTGACCCTGCCCCGCGTCGACCTGCCGTCCTGGCGCAGCCACGCCCTGGCCGGACTGCCCGAGGGGCCGGTGCTCGGCATCGCCGCCGCCGTGCTCAGCACCACCCTGGTATGCAGCGTGCAGTCGCTGCTCGGCGCGGTCGCCGTGGACAAGCTGGTCGCGTCCCGCCCCGGCCCGCAGGCCCACGTCGGGCGCTCGGACCTGGATCGCGAGCTGCTCGGGCAGGGCGCCGCCAACATCGTCTCCGGGGCACTCGGCGGACTGCCCGTCGCGGGCGTGGCGGTGCGGAGTTCGGCAAATGTGAATTCAGGTGCCGTGAGCCGGAACTCCACGATGCTGCACGGCGTTCTCGTAGTAGTCGCCGCGCTGCTGATGGTCCCGCTCCTGGAGCAGATCCCGCTCGCCTCGCTCGCCGCCCTGGTGATGGCCGTCGGCATCCAGATGGTGTCCCTGCACCACATCCGCACGGTGACGCGCCACCGCGAAGTGCTGGTGTACGCCGCCACCACACTCGGCGTGGTGTTCCTCGGCGTCCTGCAGGGGGTGGCCCTCGGGGTCGCCGTGGCGGTCGCCCTGGCCCTGCACCGCCTCACCCGCACCCGTATCACGCACGACGAGAAGAAGGGAGTCCATCACGTCCATGTACGAGGCCAGCTGACGTTCCTCGCGGTGCCCCGGCTCAGCCGAGCCCTGCATCTCGTACCCCAAGGCGCCCATGCCGTCGTGGAGTTGGACGGCTCGTTCATGGACCACGCGGCGTACGAGTCGCTGCAGGACTGGCGCAGTTCCCACACCGCGCGGGGCGGCACCGCCGAGCTGACGGGGCGGCACAGCGCGGTCGGAGCCGGCGCCCCGGTCCCGTCGGCGGTGTGCCGGTGCCGGCCCTGGACGCCGTGGCGCAACCACCAGGCCTGCTTCACCGGGGCACCCACCGCCCCGGCCACCCCGGCCGCCCGTGAACTCGCCCGCGGCATCAGCTCCTTTCAGCGGAACACCGCGCCGCTGGTGCGGGAGGAGCTGGCGCGGCTGGCGCGGGAGGGGCAGCGGCCCTCGCAGCTCTTCCTCACCTGTGCCGACTCCCGGCTCGTCACGTCGATGATCACCGCCAGTGGTCCCGGCGACCTGTTCGTCGTCCGCAACATCGGCAACCTGGTGCCGCCGCCGGGCGAGGAGCACGGCGACGACTCGGTGGCGGCCGCCATCGAGTACGCCGTGGACGTGCTCGGGGTGCGGTCCATCACGGTGTGCGGGCACTCCGGGTGCGGGGCGATGCAGGCCCTGCTGGCCGCCGAGCCCGGGGGTGCGGTCACCCCGCTCAGGCGGTGGCTCGGGCACGGGCTGCCGAGCCTGGAGCGGCTGGCCGGCGACCACCGCACCCAGCCCCGGCTGGCCGGGCGGGCGCCCGCCGACGCGGTGGAGGAGCTGTGCCTGACCAACGTGGTGCAGCAGCTGGAACACCTGCGCGCCCACGCGCCGGTCGCCCGGGCGCTGGCGGCCGGTGCGCTCGAGCTGCACGGGATGTACTTCCACGTGGGCGAGGCGCAGGCGTATCTGCTCGGCGCGGACGCGGACGGCGAGGTGTTCGAAGAGGTGCGAGAGGAGGTACTGGAGCACACCACCCGACAGGTCTAAACCAATTTTGCCGTCGACCCTTGTCATCGGCCCCCCGCGTCTGATGAGCTGTGGCCTGGGACACAACGGACACCCTGGGAAAGGGAGATGTCGTGAGCAACGAAAGCCTGGCCAACCTCTTGAAGGAGGAGCGACGCTTCGCGCCGCCCGCTGACCTGGCCGCGGGCGCCAACGTCACGGCGGAGGCGTACGAACAGGCCAAGGCTGACAGGCTCGGCTTCTGGGCCGAGCAGGCCCGCCGGCTGACCTGGGCCAAGGAACCGACCGAGACGCTGGACTGGTCGAACCCGCCGTTCGCGAAGTGGTTCAAGGACGGCGAGCTGAACGTCGCGTACAACTGCGTGGACCGGCATGTCGAGGCCGGGCTCGGGGACCGGGTCGCCATCCACTTCGAGGGCGAGCCCGGCGACAGCCGGTCGATCACCTACGCGGAGCTGAAGGACGAGGTCTGCAAGGCCGCCAACGCCCTGCTCGAGCTCGGTGTCCGCAAGGGCGACCGGGTCGCCATCTACATGCCGATGATCCCGGAGACCGCGATCGCGATGCTGGCCTCGGCCCGGATCGGCGCCGCGCACTCGGTCGTCTTCGGCGGCTTCTCGGCCGACGCGCTCGCCACCCGGATCCAGGACGCGGACGCCAGGATCGTCATCACGGCCGACGGCGGCTGGCGGCGCGGCAAGCCGTCCGCGCTCAAGCCGGCCGTCGACGAGGCGATCGCCAAGGTCGACAACGTCGAGCACGTGCTGGTGGTGCGCCGTACCGGGCAGGACGTGGCCTGGGACGGCGAGCGGGACGTGTGGTGGCACGAGCTGGTGGGACGGCAGTCCGCCGAGCACACCCCGGAGGCGTTCGAGGCCGAGCACCCGCTGTTCATCCTCTACACCTCGGGTACGACCGGGAAGCCGAAGGGCATCCTGCACACCTCCGGCGGCTACCTCACACAGTGCGCCTACACCCACTGGGCGGTCTTCGACCTCAAGCCGGAGACCGACGTCTACTGGTGCACGGCCGACGTCGGCTGGGTCACCGGGCACTCGTACATCGTGTACGGCCCGCTGGCCAACGGCGCGACCCAGGTCATGTACGAGGGCACGCCGGACACCCCGCACCAGGGCCGGTTCTGGGAGATCGTGGAGAAGTACCGGGTCACGATCCTCTACACCGCGCCCACCGCGATCCGTACGTTCATGAAGTGGGGCGACGACATCCCCGCCAACTTCGACCTGTCCTCGCTGCGGGTCCTCGGTTCCGTGGGCGAGCCGATCAACCCCGAGGCGTGGATCTGGTACCGCAAGAACATCGGCGCCGACCGGACGCCGGTCGTGGACACCTGGTGGCAGACCGAGACCGGCGCGATGATGATCTCGCCGCTGCCCGGTGTGACCGCCGCCAAGCCCGGCTCCGCGCAGACCCCGCTGCCCGGCATCTGCGCGACCGTGGTCGACGACGAGGCGAACGAGGTGCCCGACGGCGGCGGTGGCTACCTGGTCCTCACCGAGCCGTGGCCCTCGATGCTGCGCACCATCTGGGGCGACGACCAGCGGTTCATCGACACCTACTGGTCCCGCTTCGAGGGCCGGTACTTCGCCGGTGACGGGGCGAAGAAGGACGACGACGGCGACATCTGGCTGCTCGGCCGGGTCGACGACGTCATGCTGGTCTCCGGGCACAACATCTCCACCACCGAGGTGGAGTCGGCGCTCGTCTCGCACCCGTCGGTCGCCGAGGCGGCCGTCGTCGGCGCCACCGACGAGACCACCGGCCAGGCCATCGTCGCGTTCGTCATCCTGCGCGGCACGGCGTCCGAGGACGAGAAGCTGATCGGCGAGCTGCGCGACCACGTCGGCGCCACGCTCGGCCCGATCGCCAAGCCCAAGCGGATCCTGCCGGTGGCGGAGCTGCCGAAGACCCGGTCGGGCAAGATCATGCGCCGCCTGCTGCGGGACGTGGCCGAGAACCGCCAGCTCGGTGACGTCACCACGCTGACCGACTCCACGGTCATGGACCTCATCCAGGCCAAGCTTCCGGCGGCGCCGAGCGAGGACTGAGGACGGCGTCGAACGGGGGTGCCCGGTCCGGTCGGGCACCCCCGTTCGTTCGCCACACTGACCTCACACGGTAAAGCCGGGTAAACTGGCAGCTCCATGGTGTGCCGGGAAGTCTGGTCGGCGAAGCCGTCGGCGACCCCGCGACGGCCGACAGACGCCGTACCGACCCGGAGGTCCCCACCGTGGCCGCGTCCCGCACCCCGCACCCCGCCCGCAAGGTCCTTGGACGCCTGTCCCTGCCCGAGCGGACCGTCGTCGCGGACGCGCTGCGCACCGAGACCGTCGGCGGCGTCCTGCTGCTGCTCGCCGCCGTGGCCGCGCTCGTCTGGGCGAACATCCCGGCCCTGCGCCACAGCTACGAGTCCGTCAGCCACTTCCACTTCGGCCCCGCCGCCCTCGGCCTGCACCTCTCGGTCGCCCACTGGGCCGCCGACGGACTGCTCGCGGTGTTCTTCTTCGTGGCCGGCATCGAGCTCAAGCGCGAGCTGGTCGCCGGGGACCTGCGCGACCCGAGAGCGGCGGCGCTGCCCGTGGTGGCGGCGCTGTGCGGCATGGCCGCACCGGCGCTGGTCTACACCCTCACCAGCCTCACCGGGGGCGGCTCCCTCCGGGGCTGGGCGGTGCCCACCGCCACCGACATCGCCTTCGCGCTGGCCGTCCTCGCGGTCATCGGCACCTCGCTGCCCAGTGCCCTGCGCGCCTTTCTGCTGACCCTCGCGGTCGTCGACGATCTCTTCGCGATCCTGATCATCGCGGTCTTCTTCACGGACCGGATCAGTCTTCCCGCGCTCGGCGGCGCCGCCGCCGGGCTGGTGGTGTTCTGGCTGCTCCTGCGCAAGGGGGTGCGCGGCTGGTACGTGTACGTGCCGCTGGGGCTGGTGATCTGGGCACTGATGTACAACAGCGGCGTGCACGCGACCATCGCGGGCGTCGCCATGGGCCTGATGCTGCGCTGCACCACCCGCGAGGGCGAGGAGCACTCGCCGGGCGAGCACATCGCGCACCTGGTGCGGCCGCTGTCGGCCGGGCTCGCCGTACCGCTGTTCGCGCTGTTCAGTGCGGGGGTGACGGTGTCGGGCGGGGCGCTCGGGGACGTGTTCACCAAGCCGGAGACGCTCGGGGTGGTGCTCGGTCTGGTCCTGGGCAAGACGCTCGGCATCTTCGGCGGCACCTGGCTGACCGTCCGCTTCACCCGTGCCTCCCTCAGCGAGGACCTCGCCTGGGCCGACGTGTTCGCCGTGGCCACGCTCGCCGGGATCGGCTTCACCGTCTCACTGCTCATCGGCGAACTGGCCTTCGACGGCGACGCGGTCCTCACCGACGAGGTGAAGGCCTCCGTCCTCACCGGCTCGCTGATCGCGGCCCTGTGCGCCACCGTGCTGCTGAAGATACGCAACGCCAAGTACCGCAGGCTGTGCGCGGACGAGGAGCGCGACGAGGACCTCGACGGCATCCCGGACGTCTACGAGGAGGACGATCCCGCCTACCACCTGCGGATGGCGAGGATCTACGAGGACAAGGCCGCCGAGCACCGGCGCATCGCCGCCGAGAAGGCCGAGGCGGCGCGCCACGGGCTTCAAGAAGTGCCGGGCGGGGCAGGCGAGGAGGACGGCCGTCCGGCATGATCTGACGAGACGGTACAAAACAAGACGGCCCCATGCGGCAGGCAGCCCCGTCCGGCAGACAGCCCAGGGGGGCAGTCCCCATGCGGCAGACACGACTTCACAGGGAGAACGCGATGAGCGCACCCGACGGCAGCCCGGTCGGCGCCGAACGCAGCATCGGCCAGCTGTTCGCCTCGGCGACGACCGAATTGTCGGCGCTGGTGCACGACGAGATCGCGCTGGCCAAGGCTCAGCTCAAACAGGACGTCAAGCGCGGCGCGGTCAGCGGCGGCGCGTTCTCGGTGGCCGGCGCGGTGCTGGTGTTCTCCCTGCCGATGCTCAACTTCGCGCTGGCGTACGGCATTCGGACCTGGAGCGGCTGGAACCTGGCCGTCTGCTTCCTGCTGTCCTTCCTGGCCAACGTACTGATCGCCGGCCTGCTCGCACTGATCGGCACGGTGTTCGCGAAGAAGGCCAAGAAGAGCAAGGGCCCGCAGAAGGTCGCCGCGTCGATGAAGGAGACGGCGGGCGTGCTGCAGAACGCCAAGCCGCATCCGCGCCCGGAACTGACCGAGGACCGGGCGCCCCAGGCCATCGAGGCTGTGGCACGCTCGTCGTCATGACGGAGCCCGCCGCTCCTTCGGCCGTACGGCTCGAAGGACCCTGGACACACCGCGACGTCGCCGCCAACGGCGCCCGCTTCCACATCGCCGAACTCGGCGACGGCCCCCTGGTGCTGTTGCTGCACGGCTTCCCGCAGTTCTGGTGGACCTGGCGCCACCAGCTGGTCGCGCTCGCCGACGCGGGCTACCGCGCGGTGGCCATGGACCTGCGGGGCGTCGGCGGCAGCGACCGCACCCCGCGCGGGTACGACCCCGCCAACCTCGCCCTCGACGTCACCGGCGTGGTCCGCTCGCTCGGCGAGCCGGACGCGGCGCTGGTCGGCCACGACCTGGGCGGCTATCTGGCGTGGACGGCCGCGGCGATGCGCCCCAAGCTCGTACGGCGGCTCGCAGTCGTCTCGATGCCGCACCCTCGGCGCTGGCGCTCCGCGATGCTGCGGGACGCCCGGCAGACGGCCGCGAGTTCCTACATCTGGGGCTTCCAGCGGCCGTGGATCCCCGAGCGGCAGCTGACCGCCGACGACGGCGCGCTGGTGGGCCGGTTGATCCGGGAGTGGTCCGGGCCGCGGCTGCCGGAGGACGAGGCCGTGGAGACGTACCAGCGGGCCATGTGCATCCCGTCGACCGCGCACTGCGCGATCGAGCCGTACCGCTGGCTGGTGCGCTCGCTGGCCCGCCCGGACGGCATCCAGTTCAACCGCAGGATGAAGCGGCCGGTCAGGGTGCCCACGCTGCATCTGCACGGCTCCCTCGACCCGGTCACCCGCACGCGCAGCACGGCCGGTTCGGGCGAGTACGTCGAAGCCCCCTACCGCTGGCGCCTGTTCGACGGCCTCGGGCACTTCCCGCACGAGGAAGACCCGGCGGCGTTCTCCACCGAGCTCGTCAACTGGCTGAAGGATCCCGAGCCGGACCGGTGAGCGGGGCGGTGCACGGAGTGTCCGGTTGCCGTCCGGTTGCTGAACACATGTCCCTCGAACGGCCACATGCCTGCCGCATAGGCCAATTGGGGGCCGCGCAGGCGGTTATCGACCTTGGGGCAGGGCACAAGTCCGGGTATGGGCTGGACGCACGACTACAGTGACGCACCCCGCAACCGCCGCCCCGCCGCCGGGCCGGTCTCCTCGCAGCGCGGCGCCCCGCAGCTGGCGGAGGCGGAACTCAGGGTGGGGATTCCGCGCATCCTGCGCCGCCGGGCGCGCTGGGTCTCGGTGCGTCTGCGTCACCCGCGCGGCTGAGCCGCCCGCCGCCTCCCGCCGTCACAGGGCGCAGCTGTCGGTGCCCACCTGCTCGTTCGCCGTACGGCCACGGACGATGTCCTGCTGGATCTCGTCCGCCGTGAGGGCGTAGCCGGTGTCGGCGTCGTCGAGGGACTTGGCGAACACCACGCCGTAGACCCTGCCCTGGGGGGTGAGCAGCGGGCCACCGGAGTTGCCCTGGCGGACGGTCGCGTACAGGGAGTAGACGTCGCGGCTGACCGTGCCACGGTGGTAGATGTCCGGGCCGTGGGCCGTGATGCGCCCGCGGACCCGCGCGGCGCGCACGTCGTACGCCCCGTTCTCCGGGAAGCCCGCGACGATCGCGCCGTCGCCGTCGGCCGCGTCGCGCGGGGCGAACTTCAGGGCGGTCGCCTTCAGGTCGGGTACGTCGAGGACGGCGATGTCGCGCTTCCAGTCGTAGAGCACGACCTTCGCGTCGTACCGGCGGCCCACTCCCCCGATCTGCACGGTGGGCTCGTCGACGCCCCCGACGACGTGCGCGTTGGTCATGACGCGGCGGTCGGCGAACACGAAGCCGCTGCCCTCCAGCACCTTTCCGCAGCTCTGGGCGGTGCCCGTCACCTTGACGATGGACCGCTGCGCGCGCAGCGCGACCCCGCTGTGGGCGAGGGCGGGGTCGGGCGGCTTGACCTCCTTGATCGGCTCGTCGGAGAACGGGCTGAAGACCTGCGGGAACCCGTTCTGCCCGAGGACCGAGGTGAAGTCCTTGAACCAGGTGCCGGCCTCGTCGGGCAGCACTTCCTGCACGCCCAGCAGCACCTTGGAGCCGCGCACCTCCCGGCCCATGGTGGGGAGCGTGGTCTGGGCGAGCGCGGAGCCGAGCAGCCAGGCGACCAGGAGCATCGCCAGGACGTTGACCAGCGCACCGCCGGTGGCGTCCAGGGCGCGGGCCGGGGACCAGGTGATGTACCGGCGCACCTTGTTGCCGAGGTGGGTGGTCAGGGCCTGTCCGACGGAGGCGCAGACGATGACGACGACCACGGCGACGATGGCTGCGACCATGCCGACCTGCGCCTCACCGGTCGCCGCGTCCCAGACGACCGGCAGCGTGTACACGGCGACGAGGCCTCCGCCGAGGAAACCGATCACCGACAGGATGCCGACGACGAAGCCCTGGCGGTAGCCGACGACCGCGAACCACACGGCCGCGACCAGCAACAGGATGTCCAGCACGTTCACCGCTTCAGGCCTCGCCTATCCACTCCGGTCCGGGCAGCTCGGCCGGGAGCCCGGCCCCGCGCACCACGGCGGCGGGGCACCGCGCCCCCGGGACGACACAGCACGGGGTTCACCCTGTCATGACCGCCGGTCGAGCGGGACCTGCTTCTCCCTGTCCCAGGGGCGCTCCCAGCCCGCGAAGTGCAGCAGGCGGTCGATCACTCCGGCGGTGAAACCCCACACCAGGGCCGATTCGACCAGGAATGCCGGACCTCGGTGGCCGCTGGGGTGGACGGTGGTGGCGCGGTTCGTGGGATCCGTGAGATCCGCCACGGGGACGGTGAAGACACGGGCGGTCTCGTTCGGGTCCACGACGCCGACCGGGCTGGGCTTGCGCCACCAGCCGAGCACGGGGGTGACGACGAAGCCGCTGACCGGGATGTAGAGCGAGGGCAGCGCGCCGAAGAGCTGCACGCCGGACGGGTCGAGGCCGGTCTCCTCCTCGGCCTCGCGCAGCGCGGCTCTGAGCGGCCCGTCGCCCCGCGGGTCGCCGTCCTCCGGGTCGAGGGCGCCGCCGGGGAAGGAGGGCTGCCCGGCGTGGGAGCGCAGCGAGCCGGCCCGCTCGATGAGCAGCAGCTCGGGGCCCCGCTCGCCCTCGCCGAACAGGATGAGCACCGCCGACTGGCGCCCCGAGCCGTTCTCCGGCGGCAGGAAGCGGCTGAGCTGGAGCGGCTCGACCGTCTCCGCCGCCCGCACCACCGGATCCAGCCAGCCGGGCAGGCCCTCCTTGCTCAGCGTCACCGGGCCGTCCTGCGTGTCGCGCGTGTACGTCATCGCCACCCCCGTCCTGCCGTGTCCAACGCCCGAGGGCACCGAGATCGTTCCGTCATCCGGCCCCCAGCGGCGGCGCCGGCCTGCCGCCCGCGTCGAGGTAGGCCTGCGGGGGCTTCAGGCGCTGGCCCGGGAAGCCGCCCTTCTCGTACTTCAGGAGCTTCTTCGCCTTCTCCGGGTCGGTCTCGCCCTCGCCGTAGGCCGGGCAGAGCGGGGCGATGGGGCAGGCGCCGCACGCGGGCTTGCGCGCGTGGCACATGCGCCGGCCGTGCCAGATCACGTGGTGGGAGAGGTCGGTCCAGTCGCTCTTCGGGAACAGCGCGCCGATGGCCGCCTCGATCTTGTCGGGCTCGGTCTCCTCGGTCCACTTCCAGCGCCGCACCAGCCGCTGGAAGTGCGTGTCCACGGTGATGCCGGGCCGCCCGAACGCGTTGCCGAGCACGACGAAGGCGGTCTTGCGGCCGACGCCGGGCAGCTTGACCAGGTCCTCCAGCCTGCCGGGCACCTGGCCGCCGAAGTCCGCCACGAGCGCCTTGGACAGCCCTATGACGGACTTGGTCTTGGCCCGGAAGAAGCCGCAGGGGCGCAGGATCTCCTCGACCTCCTCCGGGTTGGCCGCGGCCAGGTCCTCGGGGGTGGGGTACTTCGCGAAGAGCGCCGGGGTCGTCTGGTTGACGCGCAGGTCGGTGGTCTGGGCCGACAGCACCGTGGCCACCACCAGCTGGAAGGGGTTGTCGAAGTCCAGCTCCGGGTGCGCGTACGGGTAGACCTCGGCGAGCTCGCGGTTGATGCGGCGGGCGCGGCGGACGAGCGCCGTGCGCGACTCCTCGGCCGGCGGCTTCGCCGCGACCTTCCTGACCGGCGAGGCCTTCTTCACGGCAGCCTTCCTCGCGCTCACGGCCTTCTCACCCACGGCGCCCCTTTTAACCGATTTGCCGATTTTCTCACCACCATCGGGATCCTGTTCGCCCACAGCGGAATCGCGACGTACAACCACCCGCCCAGCCCCCTTGGCCTGTGCTCTCACCGGCGATTTGGACACCCGGCCAGCCTAAAGCCCGGCACCGACAATCGTCCCGGACCCGGAAGATCAGCCCCCGATTGGACCCCTGCCGCTTACCTCGGGACACCTGTGCGGCATCCTTGTGACAGATCACACTGTTTGGACCGTCCGGCAAAATGGGGAACACGGTCCCCTGGCACACGGGGGAGCAAGATCCCCTGAGCAGGTCGACAAGGAGAGAACTCAGTGGACGACGTTCTGCGGCGCAACCCGCTCTTCGCGGCTCTCGACGACGAGCAGGCCGCGGAGCTTCGCGCCTCCATGAGTGAGGTGACCCTCGCACGCGGCGACTCGCTGTTCCACGAGGGCGACCCCGGCGACCGGCTGTACGTCGTCACCGAGGGCAAGGTCAAGCTGCACCGCACCTCCCCCGACGGCCGCGAGAACATGCTCGCCGTCGTCGGCCCCGGCGAGCTGATCGGCGAGCTGTCGCTGTTCGACCCGGGCCCCCGCACGGCCACCGCGACCGCGCTGACCGAGGTCAAGCTGCTCGGTCTCGGCCACGGCGACCTGCAGCCCTGGCTGAACGTGCGCCCCGAGGTGGCCGGCGCCCTGCTGCGCGCCGTCGCCCGTCGTCTGCGCAAGACCAACGACGCCATGTCCGACCTGGTCTTCTCCGACGTCCCCGGGCGCGTGGCGCGCGCCCTGCTGGACCTCTCCCGCCGCTTCGGCGTGCAGTCCGAGGAGGGCATCCACGTCGTCCACGACCTCACGCAGGAGGAGCTGGCCCAGCTGGTCGGCGCCTCGCGCGAGACCGTGAACAAGGCCCTGGCGGACTTCGCCCAGCGCGGATGGCTGCGCCTGGAGGCGCGGGCCGTGATCCTGCTGGACGTGGAGAGGCTCGCGAAGCGCTCGCGCTGACCGACACCGCCTGTTGCCGGACGGGCGAAAATCGCTGTGCTCCACCGGTTCTGCCGGGGCACAGTGACCGCATGCCCGAACCTCCCGTTCCGCACGGCCTCGACGCCCAGGGGTTCCTCGCGCGCGAAGGCTCCCTCGCGCGCGTGCAGCCCGTCTTCCGCCCGGTCGTGACCGCCGCGCGCGACCGGCTGCCGGATCTCTTCGGCACCCGCCTGCACAGTGCGTACCTCTACGGGTCGATTCCGCGCGGCACCGCGCGCGTGGGGCGCAGCGATCTGGACCTGCTGGTCGCCCTGGACGAGGAGCCTCAGGACGCCGACCGGGAGGCCGTGCGCGCCCTCGGTGCGGCGCTGGACGAGGAGTTCGAGCAGATCGACGGCGTCGGCACGCTGCTCCACGGCCGGCAGCGGTTGCTGAGCGAGGCCGAGAGGTACGACCTCGGCTGGTTCGTGGCCTGTCTGTGCACCCCGCTGCTCGGCGACGACCTCGCCGGGCACCTGCCCCGCTACCGCCCCGACTCCTTGCTGGCCCGCGAGACCAACGGCGACCTGGCCCGGCTGCTGCCGCGCTGGCGCCGGCGGATCACGGCGGCCGAGGACACGGAGGAGGCCCGGCGGCCGCTCGTCCGCTTCATGTCCCGGCATCTCGTGCGCACCGGCTTCACCCTGGTCATGCCCCGCTGGCAGGGCTGGACGAGCGACCTGCGGGAGATGGCCGCCGTGTCCGGCGCCTACTACCCCGAGCGCGCCGGACAGCTGGGCACGGCGGCGGAGTACGGCTACGAGCCCGTCGGCGACCGGAGCGTCCTGGCGTCGTACGTGGACGACCTCGGCCCCTGGCTCGCCGCGGAGTACGCGCGCGTGCACGGCGTGAAGGCCCCGCGGCCGGCGGACTGAGACCGGCTTCCCGAGCGGCACGACCACGCGTGCGCCAGGGCTCTAGATGAGCCCGTGCTCGCGCAGGTACTCCAGCTGGGCCCGCACCGACAGTTCGGCCGCCGGCCACAGGGAGCGGTCCACGTCGGCGTACACGCGGGCGACGACCTGGGCGGGGGTGCGGTAGCCGTCCTCCACGGCCGTCTCGACCTGGGCGAGGCGGTGGGCGCGGTGGGCCAGGTAGAACTCGATGACGCCCTGGGCGTCCTCCAGGACCGGTCCGTGGCCCGGCAGGACCGTGTGGACGCCGTCGTCGACGGTGAGCGACCTGAGACGGCGCAGGGAGTCCAGGTAGTCGCCGAGACGGCCGTCCGGGTGCGCGACCACCGTCGTACCGCGTCCGAGAACGGTGTCGCCGGTCAGCACCGCCCGGTCGGCCGGGAGGTGGAAGCAGAGCGAGTCCGCGGTGTGCCCGGGCGTCGGCACGACTCTCAGCTCGAGGCCGTCGACCGTGACGACGTCCCCGGCGGCCAGGCCCTCGTCGCCGAGCCGCAGCGCCGGATCCAGCGCACGCACGCGCGTGCCCGTCAGCTCCGCGAACCGCGCGGCGCCCTCGGCGTGGTCGGGGTGGCCGTGGGTGAGCAGGGTCAGGGCTATGCGCCTGCCGGCCTTCTCGGCCGTGTCGACCACGGCCCGCAGATGGGCGTCGTCCAGCGGGCCCGGGTCTATCACCACGGCCCGGTCCGAGTCGGGCTCGGCCACGATCCAGGTGTTGGTGCCGTCCAGGGTCATCGCGGAGGCGTTCGGGGCGAGGACGTTGACCGCCCGCTCGGTGGCCGGCCCGGACAGGACCCCGCCCCGGGGCTGGCCGGGCAGGGCGGCTGCGTCGGTCATGCGGGGCCTCCACCGGTGCTCGTCGGGACGGTGGGGATGTGCTTGGTGAACTCGTCGTGCCCCGGCCAGGACAGGACGATCCGGCCGTCCTCCAGGCGGGCGCTCGCCAGCACCGGGGTCATGTCGCGCGCGGGGGCCGCGGCGAGCGCCTCGGCGGCGGTGGCGTACGGCAGCAACTGGCGCAGCGTGGCGATGGTGGGCGGCATCATCAGCAGCTCGCCCCGGTCGTACCCGGCGGCCGCCTCCTCGGGGCGGATCCACACGGTGCGGTCGGCCTCCGTGGAGGCGTTGCGGGTGCGCTGCCCCTCGGGGAGCGCGGCCACGAAGAACCAGGTGTCGTAGCGGCGGGCCTCGAACTCCGGGGTGATCCAGCGCGTCCAGGCACCCAGCAGGTCGGAGCGCAGCATCA
Source organism: Streptomyces sp. NPDC030798 (assembly GCF_055572275.1). Classification (NCBI taxonomy): domain Bacteria; kingdom Bacillati; phylum Actinomycetota; class Actinomycetes; order Kitasatosporales; family Streptomycetaceae; genus Streptomyces; species Streptomyces sp. NPDC030798. The sequence goes on from NZ_JBVIDR010000006.1 coordinate 341,625, forward strand.
GACCGCGCCGGTCCAGGAACTCCGCGAAGGACAGCTCGCGCGCGACCAGGGCGGCCCGGTCCGCCTCCCAGTCCGCACCGGTGGTGTCACCGACGACCGAGTCCGGGCCGGGCCCGGCGAGCAGGACGCCCGCCTCCTCGTACGTCTCCCGGACGGCCGCGCAGACGATCGCCTGCGCGCCGCTCTCGTCGACGCCGAGCCGCTCGGCCCACCACGCGCGCGTGGGGCCCGCCCAGCGGACCTGGCGGTCGTCGTCGCGCGGGTCGACGCCGCCGCCGGGATAGGCGTACGCGCCTCCGGCGAAGGCCATGGAGGCGCGTCTGCGCAGCATGTGGACGACCGGGCCGGCGGCGGTGTCCCGCAGGAGCAGCACGGTCGCCGCGCGCCTGGGGGACACCGGTGTGAGGGTGCCGTCCGCGAGCGCGCGGATGCGGTCCGGCCACTCCGGGGGGTACCACTGACCGTTCGCCATGGCCGGAGGCTATCCCGTATAGGGCGAATGTTCGAGGGCTGCCCGAGGTCAGCGGGCCGACGGCACCTCAGAACGCACCGGCCGGCGGGGTCAGGGAACCAGCTCGACCTGGATCTCGACCTCCACCGGCGCGTCCAGCGGCAGTACCGCGACGCCGACCGCGCTGCGTGCGTGCACGCCCTTGTCGCCGAGGACCTCGCCGAGCAGTTCGCTGGCGCCGTTGACGACACCGGGCTGCCCGGTGAAGTCGGCGGCCGAGGCGACGAACCCGACGACCTTCACCACGCGCGCGATGCGGTCCAGGTCACCGGCGACGGACTTCACGGCGGCCAGCGCGTTCAGCGCGCACGTACGGGCCAGCTCCTTGGCCTCCTCCGGGGTGACCTCGGCGCCCACCTTGCCGGTCACCGGCAGCTTGCCCTCCACCATCGGCAGCTGACCGGCGGTGTAGACGTACACGCCGGACTGCACGGCCGGCTGGTAGGCGGCCAGCGGCGGCACGACCTCCGGCAGGGTCAGCCCCAGTTCGGCCAGCTTGGCCTCGACCGCGCTCATACCTGCCGCTCCTGCTGTGCCGGCTTCTGCCGCTTCAGGTAGGCCACGAGCTGCTCGGGGTTGGGCCCGGGCACGACCTGGACCAGCTCCCAGCCGTCGTCGCCCCAGGTGTCCAGAATCTGCTTCGTGGCGTGGACGAGCAGTGGCACGGTTGCGTATTCCCACTTGGTCATGGGGGCGACTGTAGCCGCTGTGACGGAAGGGGCAGGGCACCGAACACCTGGCCGACTGTGACCATCGTTATCCACAGCCTCCCGCGTGACGGTCGGCCGGACTGGTTAGGCTCGAAGACGTGAGCAGGCTCCAGGTCGTCAGCGGCAAGGGCGGGACCGGAAAGACGACGGTCGCCGCCGCACTCGCGCTGGCCCTCGCGACCGAGGGGAAGCGGACGCTTCTCGTGGAGGTCGAGGGCCGGCAGGGCATCGCACAGCTCTTCGAGACGGAAGCGCTGCCCTACGAAGAACGGAAGATCGCGGTCGCGCCCGGGGGCGGGGAGGTGTACGCCCTGGCCATCGACCCCGAACTGGCCCTTCTGGACTATCTCCAGATGTTCTACAAGCTCGGCGGTGCCGGACGGGCCCTGAAGAAGCTCGGCGCGATCGACTTCGCGACCACCATCGCGCCCGGGCTGAGAGACGTGCTCCTCACCGGCAAGGCGTGCGAGGCGGTGCGCCGCAAGGACAGGTCCGGTCGGTTCGTCTACGACTACGTGGTCATGGACGCGCCGCCGACCGGCCGCATCACCCGCTTCCTGAACGTCAACGACGAGGTGGCGGGCCTGGCGAAGATCGGCCCGATACACAATCAGGCGCAGGCGGTCATGCGGGTGCTGAAGTCCCCGGAGACGGCGGTGCACCTGGTGACGCTGCTGGAGGAGATGCCGGTCCAGGAGACCGCCGACGGCATCGCCGAACTCCGCGCGGCGCGGCTGCCGGTGGGCAGGATCATCGTGAACATGGTCCGTCCCGAGGTGTTGGACGAGGCGGATCTGGAACTCGTCCGGACCGTGCCGCGTTCTTCCGTTGCGCAGGCCCTGTCGGCCGCCGGGCTCGGCGGGGCGCGGCGCGGCGGGCACGCCGAGCGGCTGGTGGACCCGCTGCTGGAGCAGGCCTCGGAGTACGCCGAGCGGTACGCGCTGGAGCAGGAGCAGCGCGCGGTCCTCGGCGAGCTGGGCCTGCCGCTGGGCGAATTGCCGCTGCTCGCCGAGGGCATGGACCTCGCGGGCCTGTACGAACTCGCCACCGAGCTGCGGAAGCAGGGGTTGTCATGAGTCCGGACCCGGCACAGACGAGGGCCGCCCAGGAGGCCGGCCGTCCGCCTCTCTCCCCCGCGCGCGTGCTCGACGTGGACGCCCTGCTGGACGACCCGAAGACCCGGATCGTGGTGTGCTGCGGCTCCGGCGGCGTGGGCAAGACGACGACCGCGGCGGCACTGGGCCTCAGGGCGGCCGAGCGGGGCCGCAAGGTGGTCGTCCTCACCATCGACCCGGCGCGCAGGCTGGCCCAGTCGATGGGCATCGACTCGCTCGACAACGTGCCCCGGCGGGTGAAGGGCACAGAGGGCGACGGCGAACTGCACGCCATGATGCTCGACATGAAGCGCACCTTCGACGAGGTCGTCGAGGCGCACGCGGACCCCGCCCGGGCGGCCGCGATCCTGGCGAACCCCTTCTACCAGTCGCTCTCGGCGGGCTTCGCGGGCACGCAGGAGTACATGGCGATGGAGAAGCTGGGGCAGCTGCGGGCCAGGGACGAGTGGGACCTGATCGTGGTCGACACCCCGCCGTCCCGGTCGGCGCTGGACTTCCTGGACGCGCCCAAGCGGCTCGGCTCCTTCCTGGACGGCCGGCTGATCCGGCTGCTGACGGCTCCGGCCAAGCTCGGCGGCCGCGCCGGGATGGCCTTCCTCAACGTCGGCATGTCGATGATGACCGGCACGCTGGGCAAGCTGCTGGGCGGTCAGCTGCTGAAGGACGTGCAGACGTTCGTGGCCGCGATGGACACCACCTTCGGCGGCTTCCGTACGCGCGCGGACGCGACGTACAAGCTGCTCCAGGCACCCGGTACGGCGTTCCTGGTGGTGGCGGCCCCGGAGCGGGACGCGCTGCGCGAGGCCGCGTACTTCGTGGAGCGGCTGGCCGCGGAGGACATGCCGCTGGTGGGGCTGGTGCTCAACCGGGTCCACGGCAGTGGCGCCGGCCGACTGTCGGCCGAGCGTGCGCTCGCCGCCGCGGAAAATCTTGAGGACCCCCGCATTGTGGATCAGGGGGACGGGAAAGCTGGACTTCGTAACTCTCCCGAAACGTACGGCAGTTCAGAATCTCCCGCTTCAGAACCTCCTGAGCCTCCCGTGTCAGGGTCTGCTGTGTCTCCCGGCTCGGAGTCTCCGGCTTCCGGAGCTCCCGCAGCCGAGACCGCGGCCGAGGGCATCGCTTCCGAAGAAGGCTCCCCCGCCACCCCGGAGCGCACCGTCGACCAGCTGACCGCCGGGCTGCTGAGGCTGCACGCCGACCGCATGCAGCTGCTCTCGCGCGAGCAGCGCACGCGTGGCCGCTTCACCGCCCGCCACCCCGAGGTGGCGGTCGTCGAGGTGCCCGCGCTGCCCGGTGACGTGCACGACCTCACGGGCCTGCGTGACATCGGGGACCGGCTGGCGGCGGGGCATACGGAGACGACGTAGCGGAGGACGCACACCCGAAGACGAACATCCGACAACGCACACCCGGAGGCACACGCCCGAAGACGCACACCCGGAGGCACACGCCCGAAGACGCACACCCGGAGGCACACGCCCGAAGACGCACGCCCGGAGACACGCGCCCGAAGAGAACACACCCGAACACACGCGCCGGAGACACGTGCCGATGACACGCCCCGGAGGACACGCACCCCGGCCATTGCTTCCCATGCCTGATGGCCGGCCGGAGTTGCCCCGGGATGATGTCGCGGCACCGGAAGGGCGAAGCCCTCAGCTCACCGCCGCGTAGTTCTCGTACACCTCGTCGTCGTCGAGGGGCACGATGCCCACCCCGCGCTCGTACTCCGAGCGGGCGGTCTCCAGCAGCCTGCGCCAGGAGGTCACCGTGGGCCGCCGGCGCAGCAGTGCGCGGCGCTCCCGCTCCGTCATGCCTCCCCACACGCCGAACTCGACGCGGTTGTCCAGCGCGTCGGCCAGGCATTCCGTGCGTACCGGGCATCCGGTGCACACCGCCTTGGCCCTGTTCTGCGCTGCTCCCTGAACGAACAGTTCATCCGGATCGGTAGTGCGGCAGGCAGCCTGCGCACTCCAGTCGGTTACCCAGCCCATACCGGCGCCGTCCTCTCCCGAATCGAGGCTCCCCCACGGCGGCAGCGGCATATTCACCGCCGCCAGTTGAGGACGTTACGGAAGGTGGGGACAGCGCAACACCCCCTTCGGGCCCAATCTTGAATGGCCCGAACGGACTATGGGTTAGCGGCAGATCACCCGCGGGAGTGAGCTGACGACATGCGTGATCATCCCGGCAAACCGGGACAGCTTCGGTGCGCCACATCGGGCACCAGATGACACACAAGGCGGATTCGGACACGTCCCCAGCAAAAAAGTTGGGCTACTTCCAGAACGATTCGGGTTCGCCGGACGTATTGATACGTGGCCGCGCTGCTGTGACAGTTGAGAGCAGCTTAGGCCAAGGCCTGTACGCCTGTCCGGCGAATGAGAAGGTAGGCGTCCCGCTGTGCCGTGCCGTGACACGTACCCGCACGAACCGCTCGGCGTGTCACGATCCGGCACCCGAAACATCCCGAGAAGCGGTCGCTCCCCCGGAACGCTCATCAGTACGGATTAGGCTGCCCTCATGCCAAAGAAGCGCTCGGGCGGTGGTCTCTCGACTACGCAGCAGGCCGCCAAGTTCCTCGGTGTCAGTGTGCTCGCGGGAGCCGTGATGGCGGGCATCGCGCTGCCCGCGGCCGGCGCGCTCGGACTCGCGGCCAAGGGATCGGTCAAGAGCTTCGACGAGATCCCGGCCAACCTCAAGAGCCCCCGGCTCAGCCAGCGCACGACGATACTGGACAGCCAGGGCAACCAGATCGCGACCGTCTACTCCCGCGACCGCACGGTGGTGGACCTCAAGGACATCTCGCCGTACATGCAGAAGGCGATCGTCGCGATCGAGGACTCGCGCTTCTACAAGCACGGCGCGATCGACCTCAAGGGCGTCCTGCGCGCCCTGAACAAGAACGCGCAGGAGGGCGGGGTCGCCCAGGGCGCCTCCACGCTCACCCAGCAGCTGGTGAAGAACTACTTCATCGAGGAGGCCGGCGACGACCCGACCAAGGTCGCCGAGGCCACCCAGCAGACGCTCGGCCGCAAGATCAAAGAGCTGAAGTACGCGATCCAGATCGAGGAGAAGCTCGGCAAGAAGAAGATCCTCGAGAACTATCTGAACATCACCTTCTTCGGCGAGCAGGCCTACGGCGTCGAGGCGGCCGCCCAGCGCTACTTCTCCAAGCACGCCAAGGACCTGAACCTGCAGGAGTCGGCGCTGCTGGCCGGCATCGTGCAGTCCCCGAGCCGCTACGACCCGGTGAACGACGAGGCCGAGGCCATCAAGCGGCGCAACACCGTCCTGCAGCGCATGGCCGAGGTCGGCGACGTCTCCCGGACGGAGGCCGACCGGGCCAAGGAGAAGCCGCTCGGCCTGCACCCCAGCAAGCCGAAGAACGGCTGCATCACGGCGGTCGACGGCGCCGGCTTCTTCTGCGACTACGTGCGCGAGGTCTTCCTGAACGACCCGGTCTTCGGCAAGACCCGGGAGACCCGGGCCAAGCTGTGGAACAAGGGCGGCCTGACGATCCGTACGACGCTGGACCCGCAGGCGCAGCAGTCGGTGCAGGCGTCCATCAAGCAGCACGTGTACAAGAGCGACGCGGTGGCGACCGCGGCGACCATCGTGGAGCCCGGGACCGGCAAGATCCTCGGCATGGGGCAGTCGCGTCCGTACGGCTTCAGCAAGAACGAGACGCAGATCAACCTCTCCGTGAACCAGAGCATGGGCGGCGGCGCCGGTTACCAGCCCGGTTCGACGTTCAAGCCGATCGTGGCAGCGGCGGCCATCGAGGGCGGCAAGCCCGCGACGCAGGAGTACTCGTCGCCGTACGAGATGCCCTACCCGAGTCCCGTGTCCGCGTGCGACGGCAAGACCTGGCGCAACGACCCGGCCAAGCCGGCCAAGCTGACGAACGAGAGCACCTCGGAGCACGGGCCGTACGGCATGAAGGAGGCGACCGCCAAGTCGGTCAACACCTACTACGTGCAGCTGATCAGCGACATCGGCATCTGCCCGGTCATCGACATGGCCAAGAAGATGGGCGTGCAGCGCGCCGACGGCCGCAAGATCGACCAGGCCCCGTCCATCGCGCTCGGCACCCAGGAGATGTCCCCGCTGACGATGGCGAACGCTTACGCCACCTTCGCCGCGCGCGGCATGTACTGCACCCCGGTCGCCATCGAGTCGATCACCCAGCGGATCGGCAGCGAGAAGAAGTCGCTGGAGGTGCCCAAGTCGACCTGCTCGCGCGCGATGTCCGAGAAGACCGCGGACACGGTGAGCACCCTGCTCAGGGGCGTGGTCGAGGACGGTACCGGTCAGCAGGCCGGCCTGAACGACCGCCCGAGCGCGGGCAAGACCGGTACGACGGACAAGCGCTACGCGGCCTGGTTCGTCGGCTACACGCCGAACATGGCGGGCGCGGTCTGGGTCGGCGACCCCATGCACCGGCGCCAGATGGTGAACATCACCATCGGCGGCATCCCGCACGACAAGGTCTACGGCGCGGACGTCCCCGGGCCGATCTGGCGCGACATGATGACCGGCGCCCTGGAGGGCAAGCCCGTGGAGGACTTCCACCTGGTCGACATTCCCGACGACAAGGGCGACGGCCACGGGGACGGCCAGGGAAAAGGCAACCGGGGGGACAACGGGGGCAAGAACGGGGACAACACGGGGGGACTGATCGGGGGACTGATCGGGGGACCGGCGGACGGGGGAACGACCGGGGACACCACGGGTGACACCACCGGCGGCGCCTTCCCGACGCCGACCTTCTCGATCCCCGAGAACATCATCCAGGGCCAGGGCAACGGCGGTAACAGGAACGGGGGCCAGCGGGGCTGAGCCTCTTTCCGCCACGACGGCGGGGCCGCACCTCGGACATGGGGTGCGGCCCCGCCGTCGTGGACGGAAGCGTCAACAGGGCGGTGTACGCCCTGACGTACCGCTCGGGCCCCGCGGACCTGGCGCGATCAGGTCAGCCCTGGAGGAGCTTCTTCACCGCGGCGGCGACGCGGCCGCCCTCGGCCTGGCCGGCCACCTTCGGGTTGACGATCTTCATGACGGCACCCATGGCCCGCGGCCCCTCGGCGCCGGCCGCCTTCGCCTCCTCCACGGCCTGGGCGACGATCGCGTGCAGCTCCTCGTCGGACAGCTGCTTGGGCAGGTACGCGGCGAGCACCTCACCCTCCGCCTTCTCCCGCTCGGCCGACTCCGCACGACCACCCTGCGCGAAGGCCTCGGCCGCCTCCCGGCGCTTCTTGGCCTCCTTGGTGATCACCTTGAGGACCTCGTCGTCGGAGAGCTCCCGCTTCTCCTTGCCCGCGACCTCCTCCTTGGTGATCGCGGCGAGCGTCAGCCGGAGCGTCGAGGAGCGCAGCTCGTCGCGCTCCTTGATCGCGGCGTTGAGGTCTTCCTGCAGCTTCGACTTGAGCGTGGTGGTCATGCCGTCGATTGTCGCAGGTACGACCGTGCGTACGCCCCTTGATTTGACGGGCCTGCGGTCCCGGGGCGACCGCCGGGTCTGACACGATGGTCATATGCGTGCGCGATACGGAGTACCCCTCGGAATCCTGGCGGCCGGCGCCGCCGGTCTCGGCTACGCGGCAGGCTTCGAGGCCCGTTCCTTCCGCCTGCGGCGGGTGACGGTCCCCGTGCTCCCGCCGGGCATGCCCCCGCTGCGCGTCCTGCAGGTCTCCGACATCCACATGGTCGGCGGGCAGCGCAAGAAGCAGCGCTGGCTGCGGTCGCTGGCGGGTCTGCGCCCCGACTTCGTGATCAACACCGGCGACAACCTCTCGGACCCCGAGGGCGTCCCCGAGGTCCTCGACGCGCTGGGGCCGCTGATGGAGTTCCCCGGCGCCTACGTCTTCGGCTCCAACGACTACTACGGCCCCAGGCTCCGCAACCCGGCCCGCTACCTGCTCGAGAAGGCCAGCGGCCGCCATGGCCTGAACGGCAACGCGCCGGCCGTGGACGTGATCCACAACCCCTGGGAGGACCTCCGGGACGGCTTCGACGCTGCGGGCTGGCTGAACCTGACGAACACGCGCGGTGTCCTGAAGGTCGAGGGGGTCTCCATCGAGCTCACCGGCCTGGACGATCCCCACATCAAGCGGGACCGCTACGCCCGCGTGGCGGGGGGCCCGTCCGGTACGTACGACTTCTCGATGGGCGTCGTCCACGCTCCCTACCTGCGCGTCCTGGACGCGTTCACGGCGGACGCGTACCCCCTGATCCTGGCCGGCCACACCCACGGCGGCCAGCTCTGCATCCCCTTCTACGGCGCCCTGGTCACCAACTGCGACCTGGACACCGACCGCGTGAAGGGCCTCTCCACCCACACCGCGGAGGGCCACACCGCCTACCTCCACGTCTCAGCAGGCTGCGGCACCAACCGCTACACCCCCATCCGCTTCGCCTGCCCTCCGGAGGCGACACTGCTGACGTTGGTGGGGCGGGAGTAGAGGGTCTCGGGGCTGGGGACGGGAGTCGGGGGCTGGGCCCCGGGGCTGGGGCTGGGGCTGGGGCTGGAGCCTGAGGGCTGGGGGCTGGGGGCTGGGGTCTGAGCGTCACCGGCCTGGGCCTGGGCGATGAGCCTCGGACGACCGAGGGTGGGGCCGCCTACGGAGCGGGGCTCGCGACCGTCCGGGGCGGGCGTGCGCCGACCGAAGCCAGCGACCGGTCAGGCTCTGCGCCGGACGGGAGCGTGCGGGATCTGTGCCGGACGGGAGCGTGCGCGGGCCTGCGCCGGCTGGGAGCGTGCGGGGGTCTGTGCCGGACGGGAGCGTGCGCGGGCCTGCGCCGGCTGGGAGCGTGCGGGGGTCTGTGCCGACCGGGAGCGTGCGCGGGCCTGCGCCGGCCGGGAGCGTGCGCCGGGCCGGGTTGTCACCCACACGGAGTGCCCCATATCGCCCCACCTCCCCCTTCTCCCTAGCGTGAGGGCATGACCGCCCCGATACCCAGGGACATCCCGGATCTCCCCGCGATACCGGGCCCGCCCTACCTGAAGCCCGGCCCGGTACCGGCCACGGCGGTGTTGGCCCCGGTCCGCCGTCCGCTGGCAGCGGTGTGCCGCCTCGTGATCGCCCTGACAGCAGCGGCCGGCGTGAGCCTGGAACTGCTCCTGGGCACCCCCGCCCGCGCCCTCGCCTACTTCAGCGTCCAGACGAACATCCTCCTGGCCGCAGTCATGCTCCTGTCGGCGTCCAGGGCATGGCGGGCCCGCCGCCCCCTGCCGGCATCCGTGACAGGCGCCACGCTCCTCTACGCCCTGGTCGCGGCGCTGGTCTACCACCTGCTGCTGGCGCACACGACGCCTCCGTTCTCCATGACGGACGCGACCGCACCTCCGGCCCGCTGGCACGCCCAGTGGACGACGCTCCAGCTCCTCCACACGGTGGTGCCCGCAGCGGCCCTGCTGGACTTGCTCCTCCTCACCCCCGCGGGCCGCCTGCGCCTGCGCCACGCGGCGACCTGGCTCCTCTACCCCCTGGCCTACCTGGTCTTCTACCTCACCCGAGCGGCCTTCCTCCCCCCGCCCGGCCCGGCCGCCTACCTCTACCCTTTCCTGGACGCCGGCACCGACGGCTACCGCAGCACCCTGGCCAACGCCCTCCTGGTCGGCCTCGCCGCCTACGGCCTGGCAACCCTCCTGGTCGCCCTGGACCACGCCCGCCCGACCCCGGTCCGCCGCCGCCTCTAAACCGGATTTCGTCTCCGGCCACCAGTGGGCTAAAGTAAACGACGTCGCCGCGACAAGCAGTGACACCGGGGTGTAGCGCAGCTTGGCAGCGCGCTTCGTTCGGGACGAAGAGGTCGTGGGTTCAAATCCCGCCACCCCGACGCTGGTCAGAGGGCCTGGTGTGCAAGTTGCACCAGGCCCTCTGTCGTGTTTGGGAGCCAAACAGGGGGCCAAAGGGTTTTGATCAAGCCTCGCAGGCGGTCGCCTCGCCGCGACGCTGAGCAAAGATCACGTCCATGGCTTCCGCACCCTCGGTGATGACCGGCCGAAGCTGCTTCCGGTAGACAGCCTCCGTGGTCGCCTGACTGGTGTGGCCGACAAGCTGGGCGATCCGCTCCAGCGGGATGCCGTGGTCCGAGAGCAGCGAGACGAAGCTGTGCCGCAGCTCGCGCGGCGTCCACTCAGGGGCCAGCCCCGCCCTTTTCACGATGGCCTTGAAGTCCCGCCGGACGTTGGCCGCGTCCAGCGGTTCACCGGACCGCGTCGTGAAGACGCGACCGGCCGGACTCCACTCCATCCCCCGAGATGCCCTCTCCTGCTTCTGCCACCGCTTGTGTTCCTCCAGCACGTCGACCACCTGCTTCGGTAGAGCGATGGTCCGCTGGCTCTTCCCGGTCTTGGTCTCGCCGTGCTTGCGCACCGATCGCCACACGGCGACGTGAGGCGGGGTGTCGTCATCTGTCTCCAGGAAGACGTGATCCCAGGTGAGCGGCCGCGCCTCCTCGGTGCGGACACCGCTGAGCAGTGAGAGCACGAGATAGGCGTACAGCCGCGAGGGGCGAGCCGCGGCGAGCACAGCTTCCGCCTGCTTCAGGTTCAATACCTTGCTGGGACGCCCGGGCCCTCCTTCTGGAGCGGTGACGAGCAGGGCGACGTTCCGCGCGGCTTTCTCCCTGCGCTGAGCGTGCTCGATGGAGCGGCGCAGGATGGCGAGCAGGTCCCGGAGACTGCGCGTCGCCAGGAATTCGGCCCGGCCGTCCAGCCAATCGTCAACGTCGTCTGCGCTGAGGTCTTCAGCTTGGCTTTGCCGATAAACGGGATCAGGTGCTTGTGCGCCATCGAGCGGTTCTTGCCGATGCACGCCGCTGATGGCGGTCGTGAAGTTCATCAACCTGCTGATCACCATCGTGCAGGTGGTGTGGGGACCGCTGATCCCCATGGGCCCGTTCCTCGCCCTGCTCGCCCTGTGGTCGGTCGGCGCGCACCAGCAGATGCGGCGGGCGGTGTTGGCCTTGGCCAGTGCCGCCCCGGCGACCGTGACCACGCTGACCGTGGTCCCCGACCCGCCGGCCGACCGCGGCGCTGCTCGCCCCTCGTCGGGCCGGAAGGAGCGGACAGTGAGCGGCCTCAATCTGAGCGGGGATGGTGCGCGCCATGTCCCTGCTGCCGCCTGACCCGCGCCGACTGCGGGCGATCCTTGCCTATCTGGAGGAGCGGCTTGCCGAGAATGAGACCGTTGCCATCTACCTGCGGCTGCAGCGGGATGCCGTCCTCGCGGCCCTCCTTCGAGCTGAGAGCCCACGACAACAGCGGCCAAGGCGCAAGGTCAAGGGTGGTGGACAGTTGCCCCACTTCAGGCCGCCAGCCGTGCAGACTGCTTTCGTCGTCCAGCAGAAGCGGACACCGGCCGGGCCCGAGCCCGCATTCATCCACATGGCCGACTGCGCCATGATCGAGGGCACTCCCCACCCCATCCGGGCCAACGAGGCGCGAGCTGCGCTCACCGATCCGAATATCGCGCCGTGCCCGTTCTGTCGGCCGGACACAGAACTAGGCATCGATCTTGCCTGAGGGCTCAGCGGTTCATGAGCTGCACCGCGGGGCGATCGGACGCAGTCGCAATCTTCCCGGGTTATTCATCGCCTCGGTCCTCGGCGACCTGGACCTATACCAGAACACCGGGGACCGTTCGCGCAGACCCGTGACTCGCTAAGGTGATCAATTGCGACGTCGATGGTGGCGACTGCCGACTCTTGACGTGGTGCTGCGGCCCGCCTGGGAACGAGCAGATTGCCGCCGGGGTCGGCGCTGGGGGCGTCCTGGCCCCTGGATGGCGTCGTTCAGCGTCCGGAGTAGGGCGCGACGCATCATGGCGTCGAGGTCCGTGGCCACGGCGGAGAGGTCGTCGGTGGTGGTCCCATCGAGCCGTCGGAGGGGGACGGTGGGATGTTTGCCGCCGTGGACTTCCGCATTGCGCCACCGGTAGATGGCTTCGATCAGTTTCTTGATGTTCTCCGCAGCAGGCCCGCCGAGCGTCTGATCCCCGGTCAACATGTCAGCGGCACCGGATTGGATAAGGATCGACTTCCTACCGGCGGGGTCCCTCAGGTTGAGACGCGTAATGAACAGCGCCTCAGCTGCTGTGATCAGGTTGAGCACTCTGTCCTCGACGAGGCCTCGGGACCCGGCAAGCACGATCTGACGCGTGGCTGTGGACAGCGGACGGTCAGCCGTGACGACCGGGTTGGTGAGGTGCTCGTAGGCGGAGCGGATTTGATCCAGCATCGCCTTGCCGGCCAGGAAGGTCGGGCGGAGCGGATCGGTTGGTCCGATGGGTGTCAGAGCCACGGAGTAACCCTGTCCGAGCGAATCGGTACGCATGGCGTAGCCGGTGGTGGCCGAGCCGCCGCAGACCAGCCGAATAGCAGCGACGATCGATGGAAGGACGTCCGTGTAGATCGGTAGCACAGGCGCTGCAGGTGGTGGGGTGAAGCTGTCGTCGCCCGTCAGGAATGGGTGGGTGTGTTCAGCGGTCAAAGCCCATTGGTTGAAGCGGGAGACCTGGATCGTCTGGGTGGTGAAGTACTGCTCGATAGGGGTGGCCATGCGCTGTACTGCGACCGATATCTCCTTGTCCGTCATCCTGCGCAGTACGACGCCCTTTGTGATCTCCTCGCCCTCGATGTCCTGGCTCCCATCGAACCCGAGAAGGGGGGTGAAGTCGGTGAAGGTTACGGTGGCGACGACTAGGTCGGCCTCGAGCAGCTCGTATGCGACGTCGAAGGTCTCCTGCTCGAAAGTCCAAGATCCATTTGCCAGCACCAGGTTGTACACCAAAGATCGGATCAATCCTGCGAGTTCGCGCTGATGGGCGCTAAAGGCCGTCCCCACCAGAGTGTCAACACGGGAAGCCAGCGCAAGATGGCCCTGGACGACGGAGCGGAGCTGGCGCATTTCCTCCAATTCTTCGAAGCCCTTCCACCAGAGTCTGGGTGGGTCCCACTCTCTGATGCTTTTTGGAGTGAACATCTCCTGAGACGCCCGGTGCCAGCGCCACATGTTGACACCCTCATGGATCTGGGGCGTGGTCCCGTCCTTGGCCAACTCCTTCATGAGCCTGGCCGCCAGGGCGTAGCACGCGTCGTACAGCTCGGGGAAACGGACTGGTGACATGGACACCCTCCAACCAGGTGCATGAGACCCGAGCAAGGACGGGCTCAGGAGGCGAACCTGGCAGGATGCCTGGCGATCTGCCATCTCCGCAAGGGCGTTGCGCCCTCAAGACGTGGAGCTGGGTCCGCCGACGAGAGTTCTGAATCGACCTCCATGACCAACTGTGGCCAGGATGGCGTCTCCTGCGGCGCAGGTAGAGCCGTATGGGCCAGGTCAGGAAGGGCTCCCCGAGCGGGTGAGCGCCGGTCTTGAAACCCGGCGGATGGTCCTCAGCCCATCGAGCCCCGTTACCCATTGCCCCAGACGTGGCGAGGCTTGCTGGGGTCTGTGAAGAGTGGACCTGCCGGGGTCTCCAGAAGCACGCGCGCCGAACCAGCAACCTCGGCACGTGAGTATCCGGTGGTCGGATCCAGGTGTAGCGCCGTCGCGCCTCTCTCTGGTTTCTCCGCCTCACGGACCTGGCTTCTGTTCCAGTAGACTTGCGATTGAGTACTCGCATCGGGTGTGAACTCGTACACGTCGTGATCAAAAAGCAGGATGCCGTCGACCACGGGTGCGCCTTCCTTGGTTGGGTGCAGGATGCAGGCAAAAGCAATCGGCCGCTCCTCCCACCATCCGATGCGGTATTGCTCCGAGCGCTGCCAGCCGGAAGAGAAGCGTTCATTGAACGCCTTAGCTACTCCCCAGGCCCTTACGAGCCCACCCCGGACGTTGTAATGGGCGGCGTACTGGTCAAGTGCGATCCGGAGCGTTTCCTGGACCTCTGGGTGCGTCACGTCCACTCGGCCCGTCCGGTGCTCGGCAACGCGCACGGCGCTGTTGTGGAGAGAGGCTATATCGCCCACCAGGTCCCACGTCCCTGCCGGTCCCGGGGCCCGGCCCGCAGCTTCGAAGCTGCGCATACGGACGATGTACTCCTGGATCAATCCTTGGTAGAAGCGCTGCGTTGCTTGGCCCGCACCCGGCAGATCCGTGATCCAGCCAGGCCCGCCGCTGCCACGGCGTCTGAACAGACCCAAGCTGAATCCCTTCCCCGGCTGATCAGCCATGCCCCCTGGCGCCTAGTGCCCGATTATGGCAGCACCGGGCCTGCACTGCTGGTGCCACGGTCTCATTCATGGTCCCAATTGCCTCCTGTTCCAAGGGGGTCCGCCGTCGTCCGTCGTACGTCGATCCGCGGACGACCCCGGACGCCCCAGGAGCAAGACCGGACAACTCGTAAGGCGTAGGTCTCGAGTTCGAGTCCCGAAAGCCACCCTTGCGAGGCATGTCGGATTTCATCGGAGACCAGCACGACCTGGCCACGAACCTCACAGTGCTTCGTCCTGTGGTCCCGGTTCAAGAGCTGGCCGAATCGGCTCCGCGTGATCCGCCTGGGTGGAGGCGGAGGAGGCTTGGGGTAGCCGTCCGCGCGAGCCTTGCCCGCCCGCGGCTCCGCCGACTGACCACGCGCTGGCCGCACACGCCCTCCGTGAGCTGCCACAACTAGCGGGTGACAGGCGCGCATAGGAGGCCAAACGAGGCAGCCCGTCACTCATGACTGTCGACGACCATCCCATACTTCCGTTCGAGGTCGAAATCGCTCCGTCGTCCCTCACGGCGATCGTTCGGGCCACGCTCGGGTTTGTGCAGCGTGATCGTCAAGTAGCGACGCGGTGCATTCAGGGGACGCGACCAGGTCCCAAGAGCGTCCCTGCGTTGCAGCACATCTTGAACCACTTCGCCAGCATCTCGACTGAACCCGCCCGGGTTCAACGCGACGCGGTGGCAAGCCAGATCGCTGCTGTCCTGGGCGAACTCTTGCCACCTACCGTCGTGGTGCCGCTTCTCAGGCCGGAGCACGTCGAGGAGTTGAAATGCATCGAGCTGTTGATGCGTCTCGTAGGCCTCTCGCCCCAGCCCGTAAGCCCCTTGCCTCACCGCACTCGTGACCCTCGTGACGAACAGCGAGGGGTCAGAGGTGCCCATTCGGTCGTACCTCAGAGCATCAAGCCACATCAGGAGTGCGGCGATCTCGCTGTTCGTCAGGACATGCACCCAACCCTCGGTGAAGAACTCACGAGGAACGTCCACGAATAGCTCGGTGTCAGTCGGCACCGTATACGGCACTCCGGCCGCTGGCGTGCTCTTCCCGTTCTCGTGCAACAAGTCGAAGCCCTGCCGCCCCCGGCCAGGGCCCTTGGTGGGGCGTATCAGGTTGAGCCCCTCCAGCTTCTTCAGCGCCTCCGTGACCTGCCGCCGCTTATTGGTAGCAACCGAGGCGCCCTGGATCCCTGGACCGTGATACCTGGCGATGGTCGCGATCAAACCCATCCATGAGTGATCACTCTGTGGCGTCGGCTCCACGGGGTACGGGTTCTTCCATGCCCTACCGGGCTTTGCAGAGCACTGCGCGGCGAACAACAGCATGAGGTGCAGCTTCAGTGCGACCCCCTTGGGGGTGATCATGCGCGCCGCAAGCGGGCGCTCCTCCATCGGCAAGGGCTTCCGCTCGTCCTCTACGGCCTTGAGTTTGTCGCGCCGGAGGTACCCGCGTCGCACGCGAATGCCGGCCGGCTGACGCCCGTGTTGCCAGAGACGCAGCGCCTCAGCCTTGACGGCCGGCAGCTCTTGACGCCGTAGTTCACGTAGCGCCTCCAGCCGAACCTCGACCTTCCCGTCCTTCGGCGGCAACTTTCCCCTCCCCTTTGAGCGCTACGGATTGATCCGCATGTGTGCCACGTCATGTTTATCTATTCAATGTCAACTCAGCGCCCATGAGGATCAATCCGTCTGACAGTCTATCCGACCGGGCGGAAATCTGAGGCGAACCTTGAGGTGAGCGGCAAGGGGTCAGAGGTCAACGGGCTCCGAACCGTGGAAGGTTACGCAGGCGCCAGGGCAACCGGCCTGGCAGCACAGCGCCCTGGTGCCTGCGGTTCTCAGAGAAGCGAGGAACTTCTACATTGAGCACTGTTGAACGTACCCCAGGACCGGGCGACCAGCACGACCGCCCGGAGGCACCGACCGGGGCCGCTGAGGCCGGCGGAAGCGCGCTGGCCTGGGCCCAGATCGGATTCTCGACCCTCTGTATTACGGCTGGCGCGGCGATCGGCCTCACTGCGAACGTACCGCTCGGGACGGCGATCGTCGCCGCTGCCGCTGGATGGCAGATCACGGTGCACATCCGTAGGTAGCCGGCTCGGCTCGCCACATGCCTGGGCCCGCCTCTAACGGGCCATGGGCCCCGGTCCGCTGGGGGCAAATAGGGGGGCCAAACCGGGGGGCCAAATGGAGCGGTCGAACCGCGACCCGTTCCGGATTGAGACGGACGGTCCAGGACTGCGCACGCGCAGGGCAGTGCTCAGGATCAAGGCCATGCCGGCCGTGATCGCGTTCGGGACGAAGAGGTCGTGGGTTCAAATCCCGCCACCCCGACGCTGGTCAGAGGCCCATTCACGTGATCGTGAATGGGCCTCTGACGTATGTACAGCAGCGGAGTACAGCAACCGCTGTGAATCTTGCTGACCGTCCATGTCCTACGGCTCTTCGTGCTTGCGGCTTGCCCCTCGGAAGCGTGGCCAGGGCCGGTACAGGGTTGCTGAAGCACACGTGGCGGGGTGCTCGTTCGAGACGCCCGCCATCGTGGCTGACTTTCGACGGCTGAGGACAGAACCGCGGCTTCCCGTTCAGCGCTGGTTGTTGCGGAAGCCGATGAGCATGGCCCCCCACCAACAGATCTGAGAAACCAGAGCTGTCGAGGCTCCCCAGATCATCAGGCGTCTCGCGGGCGGGGTGGCGTCCTGCTGCGTCAGGCGTCTACTCAAGAGACCGGCGTACAGGCCATTCACGGTGAGGACGAGAACCAGTCCCAGCTTGATGCGAGTGGGAGCCGATCCGAGGTTCGGATGGAGCATGACACCGCTGACCACGAGACCGACAAGCCCCGTCCAGATGGGGATATGGAGGCGTGCCGTGCTACTGAGGGCATCCTGCAGGGTGCATCGCCCGGTGAGGTAAAGGAGTGCGTTGTAGTCGGCGCCCATGACGGCTCCGAAGCCGAGCACGAGAGAGGCCAGGTGAAGGAACAGAGCCGCTGTATGGAGGGTGGCGTCCACCCGCAAGTGCAGGGATATCCAGGCACACGCCGAGAGAGCCAGGCATGAGGCGAGCGAGGCAGCGGCCACTGTCCACCATGTGTCGTACAGCCCCAGCCGCCGGGCGGGCACCGACTGGGCGGACACAGGCAACTCGGAGGGCAAGGTG
This sequence comes from Streptomyces sp. NPDC030798, assembly GCF_055572275.1. Lineage (NCBI taxonomy): Bacteria > Bacillati > Actinomycetota > Actinomycetes > Kitasatosporales > Streptomycetaceae > Streptomyces > Streptomyces sp. NPDC030798. The sequence goes on from NZ_JBVIDR010000006.1 coordinate 359,343, forward strand.
GACACAGATGACTCCCGGAACGCTCACAGCAAGATTTAGGTAAGGCTTACCTAAGGTTGTTCGAGGGTCAAGTCCAGGACGCAAGAAGGACGCACTGCGGCGCAAGCGTGATCGTTGCGTGCCGGTTGCGAGACCTGCGGCAGCTGATGTGAGGCAGCCGGGGAGCCACTCGCCACTGCCGCCACGAGTGCTGCGTTCGTACCCCGGCCGCGTTCTCCGTTACCGGCCGTTGCTCGGCCGGATGAGATCGAACATGCCGCGGCGCATGGCGTCGGGCATTGCACCCGCGCCACGGGCAGGAAGACGTAAGAAGTTTCCCAAGCTTCGCTCAAGCCGAACTTCGCCGCTTGTTAGGCTAGCCTTGCCTGCCTTACGTTCTGGGCGCTTCCCGTGCACGTCAGACCGGAGTCCCCATGTCCAGCAGCAGCATCGCCCTGCTCGGAGCCATCGCAGGCTTCACCATCTACCTCGGCCTCCCCCTAGGCCGCCTCCGCACACCCACGCCCCGGCTCAGGGCCGGCCTGAACGCCGTTGCCATCGGCATCCTGATCTTCCTCGTCTGGGACGTACTGACCCACGCCTGGGAGCCCATCGACGAGGCGCTCGCCAAGCACACCTGGGGAACAGTGGCGTCCGGGGGCTTCACCCTGGCCGCCGGCCTGACCGTCGGGCTCGCCGGACTGGTCCACTACGACGGCTGGATCGCCCGCCGTCGCGAAGCCGCCGCTCGGACCACGGGCCCCGGCGCCGCCGCCACCGCCGAACTGGCGCAGAAGCCCCGCAGCCAGGCGGGCTCGCTCGCACTGATGATCGCCACCGGCATCGGCCTGCACAACTTCGCCGAGGGCCTGGCCATCGGCAATTCCGCCGCCCAGGGCGAACTTTCCCTGGCCCTCCTGCTGATCATCGGCTTCGGCCTGCACAACGCCACGGAGGGCTTCGGCATCGTCGCCCCGCTGGCCGCCGAGGGCGAACGCCCGTCCTGGCTCACCCTGCTCTGGCTCGGCCTGATCGGTGGAGGCCCCACCTTTCTCGGTACTCTCGTCGGCCAGCACGTGGTCAACGACACCCTGTCGATCGCCTTCCTCGGCCTCGCCGCCGGCTCGATCCTCTACGTCGTCATCGAGCTGCTGGCCGTCGCCCGCAAGACCGGCCTCAAGACCCTCACCACCTGGTGCATCCTCCTCGGCCTCCTGCTCGGCTTCGCCACCGATGCCATCGTCACGGCCGCAGGCGCCTGAGCCTGGATGTACTACCGGGCTCAAAGATGCATGATCACGGCACCGATGAACGACGGGCCGGATCTGCTTGGGGTAGACCTCCTCCGTCACGGTCGTTCCGAAGTGGCCGACGAGCCGGCGTCCACTCGTCCGCGTCCGGCCTCCCCGGCCGAGTTCACGTGAGTCCGGCGAGGGGCGCGCTGGGTTGCCAGGCGACGGGCAGGACGACGTCGACGCCGTCACGGCGGGCCAGGTGCAGCAGTCGGCTCATGGTGGTGCCGAGGTCGTCGAGCAGGTAGGGCATGGGGCGCAGTGGCCGGTCCAGGCCGAGGAAGAAATCGTCCCAGTGCACCAGGATGACTCGCCTGGCGCCGGTCGTCACCACGACCTCGTCCCAGTAGGTGTGAAGGAACTCGGTGGGCTGTTTACCCAGCATGCCGACGCCCAGGTAGATGACGTCGGCGCGGTGACCGCGAAGCGCGCCGGGCCGGAAGTTGGCACTGGCGTGCAGTAGCACGCGGCCGTGGGGGTGAGTGACGAGCACGGAGTAGGCGGTGCCGGTCTTCCACGAACCGGCGCGGGCCGGCGGCACCAACGGCCGTTCGACGGTGCCCGGGTAGCGGTCGCCCGCGCTGTGCACGGAGTCCAGGAAGGTCAGCGTGAAGCGGCCGTACGCGACGGTGTCGCCGTCGCCCACCACCCGCAAGGACGACTCGGGAACCCCCAGGCCGCGCCCGATGTTGGCGGTGGACTCCGACCCGACCAGTTCGGCGCCGGTCTCCAGCGCCCACACCGGTGCGTCGAGGGCGTGGTCGTAGTGGGAATGTGCGCACACCACTGCGGCGAGGGTGCCCATCCGCAGCCGCTCGATGGCGGCGCGGACCAGCGCTCGGTCCGGGGCGATCCTGCCCAATCCCACTCGCAGCATCCCCGGGCGGGTGACGAACCCGTCACTGAGCACCGAGGTCTGTCCGTCCGACAGCAGCACAGAGCTGGTGCCCAGGAAGTGAGCGATCAGCCCCTCATGGTGCGTTGCAGTGCGCTGCCGGTAAGGCAGGTAGGGCCGCAGACTCGGGCGACCGATCGGCACCTTCATACGAGCATCCTCAGGCCCCAGGGGTAGGAGAGCCAGCTCAGGGTCCCGTGTGTCCTCTCACAACGGTCCCTGGAGCTGACAGGGGGATCCCGATCGAGCAGGTCAGGACATGCACCAGCCGCAAGAGACCACAACTTCCCAAGCTGGAACGGGCGCTCCGGTGTCGGACACCTTCGCGACCGCGTCGAGGGGCACGTCGATGCGCGTGTCGTCTCCGAATACCTGCACAACCAGCTGCACTCGATTGCGCTCCTGGTCAATGGCGCGGACCGGAACCGTCAACTGGACGAAGGAACCATCGGTCACCAGGACAGTGTCCCCTGGCTGCAGCTCCGAGGCACTCAGCGTGGTCAACAGATATGGAAAGCGTGCACATCGAAGAGATGCGCTGGATGTACTGCCCGCGTACGCGTGGGGCCCGGACGCACCTGGCATGCACCCTCCCCTACGTCTGCACGGTCACGCACGCTGGGCGTCGACAGGTGAGCCGGACTACCGGGGGTGGACGGTGGGCGAGTGGAAGCAAGGGAAGTGCGGTTGGCCAACGGCGGCCGGCGGTCGTTGCCAGAACAAGACAGTGAAGGGCACGTCGCGCTGCCGCCTCCACCAAGGTGACTGGACGAAGCGCGGCCAAGCCGAGCTGAAGAGGAGGGCGAGCAAGCACCGCAAGAAGTGAGTTGAGCCGCGGGGGTGAGTGTCCAACTGCGTGACACCGCCGACGAACGTCGGCGGACGAGCGCGAATGTCTGCGGACCAGCCACGCAGGTGAGACGCCCAGCACCCCAAGACATCATCCCCCGTCCCAGTTGCTTCGGGAGCAAGCAGCCAAGGCGCAAAGTGCGGCGCTGCCCCCTCCGACCGATAACCAGGTCTATGGCGCAGAACAGCTATCTACCGCCATGCTGGACGAATCGTGCCGCCGCACGCGTCAACGGGAGGCCAGCGTGGAGTGGTGGACAGCCTGCTTATGGGGGCTCGCGGGGTCCGCCGCGGTCGAGGCTCTGGAGCTGTATCGCGCGATACAGCGTGTGAAGGGCTTCCCATGGAGGATGCCTGACGAGGTTCCGTTGGCCCCCTACGTCGTCGCAGTACTCATACGGAACGCTCTCGGCGCCGGCCTAGCCGCAGCCTTCGGAAGCTCAGGTCAGATTGCCGGACCGTTGGGAGCTGTCGCGGTAGGCGTGGCTGCCCCGAAGATCGTTGAGCAACTCTTGCGGCAGGGGCTTTCTCATCCGGCCGTCGAACCTGCACCAAGCCAGGTCACGCCGACACCCCAAACGTCAGTGGACCCAGCCTCACCCGCTACCTCCCCGGCTCAGCCCACGCCCCCGATCGGAGGAGAGGCCGGTGTCGCCTAAGACCTTCGTTCGTCAAGTGCTCACCGCGCTGGCCCGCGAGACCGACGCCTTTCGTCCCAACACACGCGGGGTACGTCCGCACGACTCAGCCGCCCAAGTCGTCGCTGCGCTTGCCCGCGTTCCAGTAACGGTCCTTCCCGAATCAGCGCCGCCCGCCAATGATCGCGGCGGAACACCATCTCAGGACGACACCGAACAGATCACTGGATCAGCGGGCGTTGACCACCCCCCGAGTGAGCAGGGCACCCATCCGCAGGTGCAGGTTGGTCTGTCAGGTCCTCCCCTCCCACAACCACGTAGACCCAAAGAATCAACAATCCGACTCCTGTCAGTGGGAGAGGTCGCCAGCAGGCTTGGCGTATCCAGTGGGGCCGTGTACCGGATGATCCGCCGTGGAAAGCTTCCTACGGTCCACACGAGCGCGCGCAATCGAGCTATCCGCATCCCTGAAGCCGCTGTCGACAAGATGGCAGTGGAGATGCATAGGCAGTCAGATACGGCATGACACCCATGCGGTGCTCCACTTGGCGAAAGGGGCCTGATCACCGAGTGGATCAGGCCCCTGAGTGGTTTCTGGGCGCATCTTGGGAGCCGTTTGGAGCCAACTTCGCTGCGGCGGCCCCGTGTTTGTGAGGTTGTGCCACCAGACGGCGGCGGTTCGTGGACGAAGCCCGGTGGCCTCGTTCCGAGCGCAGTCATCCGACTCCGCCATGCGCAGCGAGAGCTCGGTGCGGTGGCTTACTCCCCATCCGGAGAGCCTCCGTGGCCCGGACCGGCTCCCGACCTCTGCGCCGCTTCCGAGCCGGAGGCGGGGTCAGAGCCGGCCTCGTGCCCTGCCCGAGGATCCGGGGACGGCGGCGTGCCTCCGCCCTGGCGCCAGGCAGAGTAGAGGACGGCCGTTGCGGAGGTACTCGCGATGACCTGATCGGAGGGAAGGTTCAAGGCGATCAGACCTACGGGCGCGGCAACCATGAGGGCGAGGGCGCAGAGATCGGCCGTGCGCTGGCGCATCGAGATTCCTTCTCATGTGGTGATTCCTGGTCGGAGTGACCACGGTGGCGGACCGCCATGGGGGCGCGGAAGTTCGATCTTCCGATCAAGTAGATTGGAAGCCTCTTCAAGAAGATCCAAGGGGCCGGGGGCGGGGCGATGGCAGGCCGGAAGAGGGGCGGCCAGTGGTCGGAGCCGGACCCTGATCTCAGCGCGCCCATGCGGGAGATAGTCGGACTGCTGCGGGATCTGGTCGATGGCAGCGGGATCCGTCTGAAGGGACTCCAGCAACTCCTTCTTGCCGAGCACCGCGAAGGCCCACGCCCTCCCTCGTACCAGGTGCTCTCGGATCGGCTCCGGGGCAGAGGGCTCCAGAACAACGCCTCATTGATCTACTCGATCATTGCGGTGCTCGCTCCCCAGGAGCGTAAGGAAGCCATGGCCGACGAGGTCAGGCAGCACCTGTTGGACGCACGCGCCGTGCCGGCAGCCGGCAGTCCCCAAGCGTCGCAGAAGCCGGCGTCGGGAAGGCCGGATCCTGAACTCGTGGACGTGCTGCGGGAGAACCGCGCACTACGCAACAAGGTGGAACGGGTGGAGCGCCGTCTGGCGCGGAAGGAGAAGGAGCTGCAAGCCCTGCGTGAGCGGCTGCGCGCCGCCGAGCGCCCCACCCCGCGCGTCGGCTCCGCACTGGACGAGCCGACCACCGCAACCCGACTCTCTCCGGGCGCGAGCGCCGCATCGGTCCCCCCAGTGCGCGCCGACATCACAGCCGCGACCGACGCTCCTTCTTCTGCCGCTGGCGCCGGAACTGGTGACAGGTATCAGTCCTCCGACGTGACGGTCGTCAGCGATTCCCTGCGCGACATGCCGGACTTCGAGGCCACGACCGCGGCCGCTCTGCGCCACGCACTCGACAGCGTGCTCGACGGACGGCGGACGGGGCGGTTCGACCTGGCCACACTCGGCAAGGCCGAGAAGACCTACCTCGGCGCCAAGGTCAGCCACGAGCTCATGGCAGCCTGGGGAATGCAGCTCGGCCGGGACACCGATCTCCTGATCGGACGCCAGGAAGTGGCGTTGAAATTCACCACGGGCTCGACCTGGCCGATCACACCCGGCGAGGTCGGGAAGGTGTGCCTGCTCGTGTCAGCCAACGACCAGCGCTCCTCCTGGAGCCTTGGACTCATCCGCGTCGAACCGGGCCACCTCAGCAGAGCAGCCAACCGCGACTTCAAGCGCACGCTGTCTGCCGCAGGTCGGCAAGCCGTCGTCTGGCTGTTTCACGACGCGCCCCTGCCGGAGAACACCCTGCTCCACCTTCCGGCGTCGCTCCGTGCGCAGATCTTCGCCCCCGATGCCGGCGAACGCGGCGGCCAAGCACGGGCGAACAACCTCTTCAGGCTGGTGCAGGGCCGGATAATCAACCGAACCACCGTCTCCACGGTGTCCCTGACCGCAGACAGCCCGAAGCTGGTCCGGACCGCTCGGGAGAAGCTGCGCAGAGAAGGAATCCTGCTGCTCGGAGGCTTCGGCCGGCAGGCTGAGATCGCCCGTACCCTCGGTCTGCCGGTGCCGCGCAACGGCGAATGGGTCAGCCGGAGAGTCACCCTCCGGCGCCCCCACCACGGCGATGCTCCCAGCATCACCCTGTCCGACGAGGTGTGGACCGTGGCCGGACCGGACGACCCTGTCGAGACGGCTCCCTCGGTCGCCACAGTGCGCTGACGAGGCGGTCCGGTACTCCTGGTCCGCTCTTCCGGCCGCTCTTGCTGCTTGCGCTTGCCCTTCTGAGAACGGCCGGGCCTAACCGGTGTGCTGGTCGATGTGCAGGTGGAGCGGGCCGCGCAGGATGGGGCTTCGGCGGTACGGTGGCGGGTCGGTGGTCAGTTGGGGGCGGTCGAGGCGGCGTACCAGCGCGGTCAGTGCGATCTGGGTTTCCAGCCGGGCGAGTGGCCCGCCGAAGCACAGGTGGATGCCGCTGCCGAAGCCGAGGTGCTGGTTGTCGCGCCGGTCGGGGTCGAAGCGGTCGGGGTCGCGGAAGCGCTGCGGATCGCGGCTGCCCGAGGCCAGCATGAGCATGATCTGGGAGCCCTTGGGGATGACGGTGTCGTCGACGGTGATGTCGCTGTACGCGGCACGCCAGGGAATGATGTGCACCGGGGGCTCGTAGCGCAGCAGCTCCTCGACCAGTGGGACGACCAGGCCCGGTTCCTCGCGCAGCCGCTGCAGTATGTGCGGGTGGCGCAGCAGTGTCAGCATGCCGTTGGTGATGAGGTTGACGGTGGTCTCGTGGCCGGCGATCAGCAGCAGGTTGGCGGTGGCGACGATCTCCTCGTCGGTCATCCGCCCGTCCGGGCCGTCGTCGTTGGCCATCCGTGTCAGCAGGTCGTCGCCCGGTCGGCCGTGGCGTTGCTCCAGCAGTCCGCCGAGGTACTGGCGCAGGTCCTTGCGGGCCCGCAGTCCGTTCTCCAGTTTTTCCTTCGGGTCGGTCCTGGGGTTGTAGTCGATCGAGTTGACGAGGGCGTCCACCCACAGGTGGAAGCGCGGTTCGTCCTCGCGGGGCACGCCGAGCAGGTGGCAGATCACGGTGACGGGGAACGGGTAGGCGAAGTCGTCGACGACGTCGATCCGCTCCTTGTCCGCGAGGCCGTCGATCAGCCTGCCGACGACGGCGGCCAGGTCGCCTTCCACACCGGCCACCAGCCCAGGCGTGTGCGGGGGGCCGAAGTGGCGCATCGCCATGCGCCGCAGGCGGTCGTGCTCGGGCGGGTCGAGGTTGATGAACGCCGGCGTGCTCTCCCCCTCCTGCGCGGGCATCGGATGCGACAGATTGCGGACGTCGGAGCTGAGGTGCGGGTTGTGCAGGAGGTCGGCGATCTCGCGGTAGGTGCTGACGACGTAGCTGCCGTCCTCCTGCCGGGCCACCGGCGTCCTGCGCAGTTCGGCATACAGCGGGTACGGGTCGGCCCGGGAGGAGTAGTCGAGGATCCGGTGCAGCGTGTCGGGCTTCTCGATCGTGGTCATCTCGCGGTCCCTCCTACCGATGGTGCTGCTGCGCGGCCGTGACCCGCCGCTCACCCGGGTCGTGTCCGGTGACGACCACGGTGGCGCCCTGGGCCAGCAGGACGGGTCCGGGGAAGTCGACGGGCACCGGTTTCGTGTCGACGGGCTGGTCGGGTGTGGGGCAGGGCGGCGGGAAGGGTGCGGCCGTCTCGATCAGCTGCCGGTAGTGGTCCAGCCACTTGGCGTTGTTGAAGCTCACCGCGGCGGTGACGCGGCCCCGGTAGCCGTAGGCGGCGACGAAGCGGTGATCGGGGACGGAACCCTGGGTGACGACGACCTCGTCGGCGAAGGTCGGTACGCCGACGGACTTGATGTTGACGCCGAACTGGATCGACCAGAACAGCGGGATGGACAGGTGGGGCCAGCGGTCCGCCTGGGCGCTGACCATGTTGTGCGCCGCGACCTCGGCCTGTTCCACGGCGTTGGCCCAGTGTTCCAGCGAGATGAGCCGGTATTCGTAGATCGGGTTCGGGCAGCGTGCCACGTCTCCGGCGACGAAGATGTCGTCGGTGATCAGGCCGTTGAGGTCGAGGGCGCGGCAGCCCGTGTCGCAGGCGACGCCCCAGGGGCCTGCCGCCAGTCCCGAGTCTCGCAGCCACTCGGTGTTGCGGATGCCGCCGAGCGCCACCACGGCCACGTCGGCGTCGATCGTGCTGCCGTCGTCGAAGTGAGCACGGCGGAAGTGGCCCTGCGCGTCGCCCTCCAGTCGCGTGACCTTGACACCGCAGCGCAGATCGACGCCGTGAGCGCGCTGCAGGTCCGCGGCGATGTCACCGATCATGGCGCCGAGCGCCCCGACCAGCGGGGCCGGCGCGAGTTCGGCGACGGTCACCGGGATGTCCCGCTCCCGGCAGATGGAGGCGATCTCGGAACCGGTGAATCCCGCACCGATGACCAGGACGCGGGACGGCCCGGCGGCGAGGGCTCGCTGCAGACCCTCGGCGTGTTCGCGCGTACGCACGACGAACACGCCGTCCAGGCTCGCCTCGGACTCGACGAACCACGGCCGGGCCCGTACCCCGGTGGCGATCAGCACCCGGTCGAACGGTATGTCGCGTCCGTCGGCGAGTCGTACCTGGTTGGTCGCGAGGTCCAGCCCGCTCGCGGGCACGCCCAGCAGCCACTCGGCATTGATGTCGCGACGTCGGGGCAGTGTGGTTCCCCCGGCCGGCACCCACCCGGTGAGTACCTGCTTGGACAAGGGGGGCCGGTCGTACGGCTCGCCCAGCTCGTCGCCGATCATGGTCAACGATCCGGTGAAACCCTCGTCGCGCAGAGCCTCCGCGGCCCGCAGGCCCGCCAAGGACGCCCCGACGACCACGATGCGGCCGTCGCGCTTGAACGCCTGCAGGTTGTCGGCGCTGGTCATGACGTCGACGTCCCCGCCGGTGCGTCCTGTCCCTCCAACTGGTCGACCAGGATCGCCTGGACCGGGCAGGCGGCCGCGGCGCGCAGCACCTGGTCGCGCCGGGCGTCGTCCGGGCTCGGGTGGTACATCAGCGCTTCCTCGCCGTGCATGCGGAAGGCGTCCGGCGCCAGAAAGGCGCACTGCGCGTAGCCTTCGCATCGGGAAAGATCAACGACAACTCTCATCCCGACCTCCACAGGGACTGCAAGCCGCGGACCCTGAGGCCGGTGACACCCGGTCGCGGAGCGCGAGACGGGCTCGAGAGAAAGGGTTCGGCCGTTGCCCGCCCCTGCGGGGTGCAGGGGGCACCGCGCTCTCCTCGGGTCTCCGCAGAAAGAATGATCGTCACGAGTATTGCGATCGGCGTCCGCAACGCCGCGTGGAGAACTGACACTGCTCTCGAAAAGGCTATCCCTCAAGCACACCACCCGCATGCGGGAGCGGCGGGCCGATAACCGCGGACTCCAGGGGCACCTCGGCCCATACCGTCTTGCCCACGGGGTGGCGGGGGGACGACCCCCAACGCAGGGACAGGGCGCTCACCAGGAGCAGTCCTCGGCCGGACTCGCCGTCGGGGTACGACGTGGGCGGGGCCGTGGGCGGCCGTTTCGCGGCGGCGGCGTCCGAGACCTCGACACGTACCAGGCCGGCAGCCGTGTCGAGGGTGAGCCGGAGGCCGAAGTCGCGGCCGGGGACTCGGCCGTGCTGTATGGCGTTCGCGGTGAGTTCGCCGACCACGAGGGCGATCGCGGAGGACGCGTCCGACGCCGGCGGGTGCCCCCACTCCGCCATCCGCCGGACAGCGAGACGTCGGGCGCGCCGCGCGGCTCGTGGTGAGGCGGGGAACTGCTCCGACCACGAGGGGAGTTCGGGCTTCTCGTCGGGGAGCGCGGCGGTTTCCGCCGCACGAGGCCCGGTGCTCCGTCGTGGTCCGTCTCCCTGGGCGGTCGTTCCTGTCAGCACGGCCTGTCCGTCCTTGTCTGTGGAGCCTGTGTCATCCCGTGACGCACACGAGTCGTCACGTTCCGTGCTCAAGAGTCGTCCGATCGCCCTACGCTCAACAGGTGACGCAGCCTTACTTTTCAGCCCGTAAGGAACGGAAGTGACGCTTTGGCCAACGGAATTGATCCCAGCGCGTCGATGGCGGCGCTGTTCGGTGCGCGGGTGCGCAGACTCCGTACGGCGGCCGGGCTGACCCAGGCCGAGCTGGGCGACAGGACGCACGTCGTGAGCACGCGGATCACGCAGATCGAGCGGGCGTCCGGGGCCCGACCGACGCTGGAGCTGGCGCGTGCGCTGGACGTGGCCCTCGACGCGGACGACCTGCTGGTCGAACTCTGGCCGTACGTATACCGGGAGGCGTTTCCCGACTGGTCCCGGAGGTTCATGGAGTACGCGGAGCGGGCAGCGGCCGTCCGTGAGTACGCGGCTCATGTGGTGCCTGGCCTGCTGCAGACGGAGGACTATGCGCGGGCGGTGCTCAGTGTCGGTCGAACACTCGGCAGCAAGGAGCAGTTGGAGGAGCGGGTCGCCCTTCGTGTCGGACGTCAGGAGCGGCTCCGGACGCCCGATCGGCCCGAGCTGTGGGTGGTCCTCGACGAGGCGGTGCTCAGGCGTCCCGTCGGCGGTGCGACGGTGATGCGTGAGCAGTTGGCGCGGCTGCTCGGGACCCCGGCGGAACCTCACATCACCGTGCAGGTCCTGCCGTTCGACCAGGGCGAGCACGATGTCATGGGCGGCTCGCTCACGGTGCTCACCATGCCGGACGGCTCGGAGATCGCCTACACGGAAGGCGCGCACTACGGCCAACTCATCGAGGATCCGGACGAGGTCAGGAGCTTCGCGCTGACCTACGATCGGCTGCGGGCGGCAGCTCTGCCGCCGCTCATGTCGCTCGACATGATCCGATCCGTGATGGAGGACAACCACCGTGGAGCGAAGGTCCCGTCCCGATCTGAACGGCGCCGTGTGGCGCAAGAGCAGCTACAGCAATCAGGAGGGCGGCAACTGCGTGGAGGTGGCCGTCGGGTTCCGGGCCGTCGTCCCCGTTCGTGACAGCAAGGTCCCGCACGGTCCGGTGCTGTGCGTCGGTGCCGGCTCCTGGGGCGCCTTCATAGGCGAGTTGAAGGCCTGACACCATCCGCCTTCCGGGCTCACCGGGCCCTTGTCCGCGAGGGTCCGGCGGGCCGCTGACCTCCTCAAAGAACCAGGAGACAGAACTACCCGCCCGCCCACCCTCCCCGGCCGCACGGCCCGCGTCACCCGTCCGAGTGACCAGCTTGCAGGCGCGGGACGCGGACCGTTACGTTCGCCGCGACAACCGCAAACAGATACGGCCCCCGGCCGGGACTGGCATCCCGATCGAGGGCCTGACCGATCAGGAAGTGAACGCCTTCCCGATGGATGAGTCTCAGTCTAACGCGCCCCTGCGCGCCGCCGCCGGAACTCCGACCTCCGGCGTGATCCACGTACGCACCCGGCTGGCCGCCGACTTCACCGTCCTCTCCAACGCCCTCGCCCAGCGGCGGGGCAGCGCGGTCACGGTCGGCGTCGCGGCGTACATCGCATCCCTGCCCGACGGCTCCCCCGTGACCATCGCCGCCCTGTGCGCGCACTTCAGCGAGGGCGAGATCCTCATCTCGCGAGCGCTGAGGGAGCTCGAAGCGGCCGGATACCTGGAACGCCGGCGCGAACGGACGCCCACGGGTCAGGTCCGTACCCGGACGTACTTCTACGACGTGCCCGGCGGCGGTCCCGGTCCGGGTACGGACGGCAGGGACGGGCCTCGCAGGCCGCCCGAGCCGCCCCGGAGGCGGAGGCGGTCTGCGGCTGCGGCTGTCCCGGCCGCGTCCGCCGCCGCGCGGGAAACGGTGCAGGCGGCGACCGTACCGGCAGAAACGCAGGCACCGGTCTCGCTCGACGACGCCGATCCCCGAGCCGTCGCCGTACTCGCCGCCCTGCGCCGCATCGATCCCCGTCTGGTCCTGTCCGCGCGGGAAGCCGCCCGTCTCGCCCCGGCCGTGACCCGGTGGCTCACGGCAGGCCTGCTGCCCACGCAGATCGCCGACCACCTCACCGCCAGGCTCCCGGACCACCTCCTGGCGCGCCCGGTCGGCATCCTCGCCCACCGGCTCAAGGAGACTCCCCTGGCCGCACCGGCCAAAAGCGCTGAAGCCCCGGTGCGTCCGGCGGTCGTGCCCATGTGGAACTGCGACGGCTGCGACCGGGGGTTCCGCGCGGCGGAGCCCGGCCGTTGCCGGGACTGCCGGTCCCCGGACCAACTGGCCGCGGCCGGCTGAGCCATGGGCACGTGGGCTCACCCGGGCGCGGGGCCCGTCATGAGGCGAGGATCCTGCGCTTCTGCTCCTCGAACTCGGCCTCCGTGAGCACGCCCTGGCTCTTGAGGTCGCCGAGCTGCTTGAGCTGCTCGATCTTGCTGGTCATGTCGGGGGCCGACGCCGGCGCCGGCTCGGGCTGGTACGCCGGCTGCGGTGCGGGTTCCTCGTATCCCTGCTGCTGCGCCCATCGTCCCTGCTGCCGGCGTGTCACCCGGTTCGACACGGCGGTGGCCGTTCCGGCGACGACGGCGGTGCGCGCAACCCCGCGGAGGAGACCTGGCATGGCTGTGTCCCTTCTGGCCTAGTGAGCGGCCTCGGTCGCGTCGAGCGCGGCGGCGAGGGCGGGCAGCGGGATCCGCCCGGAGGCGACCATCTGGGCACCGCCGCGGCGCAGGGCGGCGGCGAAGGGTGCCGCCCACAGGTTCTCGTAGATCAGGATGCCGGCGGAACAGCCCGGCTCCAGCGCGGTGGCCGCCTCCTGGAGGTCGTCCTCGCCCAGGAGTCCCGACCCCGCGCCCTCGAACACGGCCAGGTCGAGCCGGCCGTCGCCGGTGAGGTCGGCGATCTCCATGCCGGTCACGGATCCGTCCTCGTCCTTCCTGACGAACATCAGGTCCAGGATCCGGATGAGGCCGCGGTCCACGAGATCGACAAGGAGGGGGAAGCCCTCCCCCGTCATCCGGTTGCCCGGGAACTCCACGACCAGGTAGTCGATCGGGCCCATTTCTTCGAATTCCTCGCTCACGGCTCACCTCTGGTGCTCGTGGCTGTCTCCCGGTGCCCCCTCGTCCCCCTCCACCCGTTGCCTCCACCCATTGCAGCATCGGACCACGGGCGTCGCACCTCGGTGCGCCGTTCACCCGCCCGGGCTCGCCCGGGTCGCGCGGGGTGCGTCACATGGTTCTGCTGGTGGTCATGAACGACAGCGGGGACGAACAGCACTCGGACCGGGATCGGCGTGAGCTGGACGAGTTGCGGCAGCGGGTGAAGGCACTGGAGAGCGCCGGTCCCGCCCGGGCGGGGCGGCACCATCCGTTTCGTTCGTTCGGTTCGGTGGTGCTGATCCTGTGCGCCGCGGTGCTGTCGCTGCTGTCCGTCGTCGCGGTGTGGGCGAACAGCATCGTGCAGGACACGGACCGCTACGTCGCCACCGTCGGACCGCTGGCGAGCGATCCCGATGTGCAGCAGGCGGCCACCAACCGGATCACCGACGCGGTGCTGGCGCAGATCAACGTGGACGCGCTGGTCAAGCAGCTCACGGACGCGGCTTCCGCGCAGGGGGTCCCGCCGGAGACGGCCAGGCTGCTGGGCGCGCTGCAGGGCCCGATCGCGAACGGTCTCAAGCGTGTGGTCAACACCACGGTGGAGCGGGTGGTCACCAGCAACGCCTTCAAAACGGTCTGGGTGGAGGCCAACCGCAGGGGTCACGCGGCGCTGGACAAGGCCCTGACCGGCCAGGCCGACAGCACCGTCAAGCTGGAGAACAACCAGGTCGTCATCGACCTGGGTCCGATCGTCGCCGAGGTGAAGAACCGGCTGGTCGACGCCGGCTTCGCGCCCGCCGCGAGGATCCCGGCCGTCCACACGAACTTCGTGGTGTTCGCGTCGAAGGACATCGGCAAGGTCAGGACCCTGGTGAGAGTGCTGGAGATCCTCGGCGGCTGGCTGCCGTTCATCACGCTGCTGGTCGCCGCCGCCGGGGTGTACACGGCGTTCAACCGCCGGCACGCGTTGATCGGGGTGGCGCTGGCCGTGTTCGTCGCCATGGTGGTTCTCGGCATCGGCCTCACCGTCGCCCGTGACATCTACCTCAACCATCTGCCGCCCGGGGCCTCCCAGGCCGCGGCGGGAACGGTGTACGACGCGCTGATCAAGTTCCTGCGGGCCGGTGTACGGGCGCTCGCCGCGGTCGCCCTCTTCACCGCCGCCGGCGCCTTCCTCGCGGGGCCGGCGCGGATCGCCGTCCTCACGCGCACGGGGTGCCGCAGGAGCATCGGCAGCCTGCGCGACGTGGCGACCTCCGCGGGGCTGCGTCTCGGTGCGGTCGGGCGGTTCGTCCATCGCTTCAAGCACTGGATCGGAGTGGCCATCCTGGTGATCGCGGCGATCGTCCTGTTCACGTGGAGCTACCCGACCACGGCGGTCGTGGTGTGGACGGCGGTGATCACCCTGGTGGGCTTCGCGATCCGCGAGTTCCTGGACGACCAGGGCTCCGCACCGCCCGCCCGCCCACGGGCCGACACCACCGTCGGCTGACCAGGGAGCCTCCCGCACTCCCGCACTCCCGCACTCCCGCACTCCCGCAGTAGGCTCCTGTCGAACTGATGGCCGGTGAGGGGGGCGTCGTGCGGCAGTCTAGGTCCGGGGTTTCCCCGTGGGCGGTTCTCGGGCCCGTTCTCGCCCTCGTCGTCCTCGGGGCGTTCGGCCTCGGTGAGTACGTCGTCCACCGGATGTCCGACTCCGGGACTTCACTCCGGGTCGGCATCCGGGTCGACGGGTCGCGGATCTCGGTGAAGGTGCCCGTCTGTCCCTCGGAGGCCGTGGCGAAGGTCGAGGTGTTCGACGGCGC
This sequence comes from Streptomyces sp. NPDC030798, assembly GCF_055572275.1. Taxonomy (NCBI): domain Bacteria; kingdom Bacillati; phylum Actinomycetota; class Actinomycetes; order Kitasatosporales; family Streptomycetaceae; genus Streptomyces; species Streptomyces sp. NPDC030798. Next base: position 374,388 of record NZ_JBVIDR010000006.1, read on the forward strand.
GTCGGACAAACCGCTGTGGCGGGCCGACGGCCCGAGGACCGCGGAGGCCGAGCGGGGGGCGTTCACCCTGTGGGGGGAGGGGCAGTTCCGGAGGGCGCGGCCGGCACAGCCGCCCGGTCGGCTGCCCAAGCAGCTCGATGTGTCCGTCGAGTACGCCGGGTCGGGCGACGGGGCCGGTGATGTGTTCGTGCTCTCCCGCGTCATGGGCGACGAGGTGCCCGAGGGCCGGTTCTGGACGTACGGCGGGCCCATGACGGCCCGGGACATCGACGGCCAGCTGAGCTGCCGTGGTGCGTCGTCCTCGCACCCGCCCCGGTAACCGCCTCGGGAAGCAGCGCTCGGGCCAGTGCCGCCCGTGGGGCGCCGGGGCACCGCCCCACGGGCCTTGCCGGGCGCCCCGGCAAGGTCGCACGCACGAGCGCCCAGGCCGTCCCGGGCGCTCGGTGGCGGATCAGGGGTGGGTGACCGTGGGGTCCGGGTTGCCGTAGTAGGCGTCCGGGCCGTGTTTGCGGGTGTAGTGGCGGCGCAGGAGGTGAGGGGGCGGGGGCGCCGTCGGGTTGAGGGAGAGGGTGTGCAGGGCCATGTCGGCCACCGCCTCGCAGATGATCGCGTGTTCCAGGGACTTGCGGGCGGTGGCGCCCCAGGTGAAGGGGCCGTGGTTGGCGACGAGGGCGGCGGGGACCTCCAGGGCGCGCTGGTCGTCCGCCTCCAGGAGGTCCACGATGACCTGGCCGGTGTTGTACTCGTAGTCCTTTCTGCACTGCTCCGGCGTGAGGTCGGGGGTGACCGGCACGGGCCCGTTGAAGGTGTCGGCGTGAGTGGTGCCGAGCACCGGGATGTCACGGCGGGCCTGGGCGAAGGCGACCGCGTGGGTGGAGTGGGTGTGGGTGACCCCGCCGATGGACGGGAACGCCCGGTAGAGGCAGCGGTGGGTCTCGGTGTCGGTGGAGGGGCGCAGGTGGCCGCCGACGACGGCGCCGTCGGAGAGGCGCACCGTCACCAGGTCGTCCAGCGCGAGCCGCTCGTAGGGCACCCCCGACGGCTTGATGACGAACACCCCCGCCTCACGGTCCACGCCGCTGACGTTGCCCCAGGTCAGGGTCGCCAGGCCGACCTGCGGGATGGCCAGGTTGGCCTCCAGTACCTCCTGCCGCAGGCCGTCACGGACTCGTGCGGTCATCGGTCGTCTCCTCGGTCTTCGCCAGGGGTGGTCACAGGGCCTGCGCCAGACGGTGGTACGCGGCGTTCCAGCGGATCTCCTTGGCGAGCTGCTCCGGCGTCGTGTTCTCGTCGATCGTCAGCAGCTCGATGCCGGTCATGGACGCGAAGTCCGTCAGCGTCTCGGTGCCGACCGACGCGCTGAGCACCGTGTGGTGCGGGGCGCCGGCCAGCAGCCAGCTCTCCGCCGACTCCGCCAGCGACGGGCGCGGGTGCCACACGGCACGGGCGACGGGCAGGTTGGGCAGCGGCTCGCTCGGGGCGACGACGTCGACGGCGTTGGCGGTGAGCCGGAAGCGGTCGCCGAGGTCGGCCAGGCCGACGACGAGGGCCGGGCCGGGCTCCGCGTCGAAGACCAGGCGGACCGGGTCCTCGCGGCCGCCGATGGACAGGGGGTGGATCTCGCAGCTCGGGCGGGCGGCGGCCACCGAGGGGCAGACCTCCAGCATGTGGGCGCCGAGGATCCGGGGGGTGCCGGGGCCGAGGTGGTAGGTGTAGTCCTCCATGAAGGTGGTGCCGCCGGGGAGTCCGGCGCCCATGACCTTCATCGTGCGCAGCAGCGCGGAGGTCTTCCAGTCGCCCTCGCCGCCGAAGCCGTACCCGTCGGCCATCAGGCGCTGGACGGCCAGGCCCGGAAGCTGGCGGAGGCCGCCGAGGTCCTCGAAGTTGGTGGTGAACGCGGTGAAGCCGCCCTCGGTGAGGAAGGTGCGCAGGCCGATCTCGAGGCGGGCGGCGTAGAGCAGGGAGTCGTGCCGGACGCCGCCGGGGCGCAGGGCGGCGACGACGTCGTACGACTCCACGTACTCCTTGGCCAGTTCGGCGGCCGCCTTGTCCTCGACCGCGTCCACGACGGCCACGAGATCGTTGACCCCGTAGGTGTTCACGGAGAAGCCGAAGCGCATCTGGGCCTCGACCTTGTCGCCCTCGGTGACGGCCACGTCGCGCATGTTGTCGCCGAAGCGGGCCAGGCGCAGGGTGCGGGCGGCCTGGCGGCCGGCGGCGGCCCGGGACCAGGCCGCGACCCGTCCGACGACTCTGGGATCCGTCGCATGGCCGGCGACAATCTTGCGGGTGACGCCGAGGCGGGACTCGATGTGCGCGAACTCGCGGTCGCCGTGGGCGGCCTGATTGAGGTTCATGAAGTCCATGTCGATGCTCGACCAGGGCAGCGACAGGTTGTACTGGGTGTGCAGATGCAGCACGGGACGGTCGAGCGCGCTCAGACCGGCGATCCACATCTTGGCCGGGGAGAAGGTGTGCATCCACACGATCACCCCGACGCACGCGTCGGAGGCGTTGGCCTCCAGGCACAGCCGGCGGATCGACTCGGCGTCGGTGAGGACCGGCTTCCAGACGATCCTCACCGGGATGCCGTCCGACGCGTCGAGCCGCTCGGCTATCTGCCGGGACTGGTGGGCGACCTGGTTCAGGGTCTCCTCGCCGTACAGGCCCTGGCTGCCGGTGAGGAACCAGACCTCCTGGTCGGCGTACGGCTGCGTGGATGTGCTCATGACGTTCCTTTCCGGAGGTTCAGGTGTTCCGAGAGGCTCAGGCGGAGGCCTCGGCGCGGATGCGGCGCAGGCGGTGCATGACCTCGTTGGCGCCGCGGCCGAAGTAGTCGTGCAGCAGGCGGTATTCGGCGTACAGGCGCTCGTAGGCCGCCGCGCGCTCGGGGTCGGGCTGGTAGACCCCGCGCTCGACCTTGCCCATGGCGTGGGCGGCGGCGCGGATGTCGGGGTACGCGCCGGCGGCGACCGCGGCGTGCATCGCGGCGCCGAGCGCCGGGCCCTGGGCGGAGCCGATGACACCGAGCGGGCGGCGCGTGACATCGGCGTAGATCTGCATGAGCAGGGCGTTCTTCGTCAGTCCGCCGGCGATGATCAGTTCCTTCACCGGTACCTTGGCGGCCTCGAAGGCGTCGATGATGGTGCGGGTGCCGAAGGCGGTGGCCTCCAGCAGGGCGCGGTAGACGTCCTCGGGCCGGGTGGCCAGGGTCTGGCCGACGACGACGCCGCTGAGGTCGTGGTCGACGAGGACGGACCGGTTGCCGCTGTGCCAGTCCAGGGCGACGAGGCCGTGCTCGCCGACGCGCTGCCGGGCCGCCAGCTCGGTCAGGTACTCGTGCGGGCTCTGGCCGGCCGCGGCGGCCCGCTCGGCGTACGACGCGGGGAACCCGGTGCGGACGAACCAGGCGAAGATGTCGCCGACGCCGCTCTGTCCGGCCTCGTAGCCCCACATCCCGGGCAGGATGCCGCCGTCGACGATGCCGCACATGCCGGGGACCGTGCCGAGCTGGTCGGAGCTCATCACGTGGCAGGTGGAGGTGCCCATGATGGCGACCATCTGGCCGGGCTCCACGGCGACGGCCGCCGGGGCGGTCACATGGGCGTCGACGTTGCCGACGCACACGGTGATGCCCTCCGGCAGGCCGGTCCAGGCGGCCGCCTCGGCCGTCAGCCGGCCCGCGGCCTCACCGAGCCCGCCGATGGGCTGCTCCAGCTTGTCGGTGACGAAGCCGGCGAAGTCGGGGTGCAGGGCGGCCAGGTACTCCGGGGAGGGGTAGGCGCCGTCCTGGTACTGGCCCTTGTAGCCGGCGGTGCAGGCGTTGCGGACGTACTGGCCGCTGAGCCGCCACACGATCCAGTCGGCCGCCTCCACCCAGCGCTCCATGCGCCCGTAGATCTCCGGGTCCTCCTCGAGGAGCTGCAGCGCCTTGGCGAACTCCCACTCGGAGGAGATCTTGCCGCCGTACCGCTCGTGCCAGGGCTCCTTGCGCGCGGCGGCGAGCGCGTTGATCCGGTCGGCCTGGCCCTGGGCGGCGTGGTGCTTCCACAGCTTCACGTAGGCGTGCGGGCGGGCGGTGTACTCCGGGAGTTCGCACAGCGGGGTGCCGTCGGCGAGCGTGGGCACCATCGTGCAGGCGGTGAAGTCGGTACCGATGCCTATGACCTGCTCCGGGGCCACCCCCGCGGCGGCGACGGCCTCGGGCACCGCGTTGCGCAGTACGTCGATGTAGTCGGACGGCACCTGCAGGGCCCAGTCGGGGGACAGCCGGGTGCCGTCGGGCAGCTCGCGGTCGAGAACGGCGTGCGGATAGGCGTACTCGGCCGAGCCCAGTTCGGCGCCGTCACTCACCCGGACGACTACGGCACGGCCCGACAGGGTCCCGTAGTCGACCCCCACGACGCAGGGTTCTTCAGCCACAGCGGCCCCTCCTTCTGGATCTTCTGGTGCAGAAAAGTGCTTGCTCTCGATTGTTCGAAATCTCGATCAGCGTTCGAAACGGCGGACAGAGAATAACGGACTGGAGATGGTTTGGATATGGGTGTGCGGGGGCCCGAACGCATCCGGGCCCCCGGCGGGTCAGTTGACCCGCACGACCTGCCACAGTTCGTCGTCGGCGCCGGTGTCCGCCGACTGCACGATCAGGGCGCCGTTGGCGGTGGAGGCGGAGGCGACGTCCGCGACCAGACCGCTGTCGGCGTTGACGAGCTTGTAGTAGCCGTTGCCCGCGTCCGTGAGCGTCCACTTCTGGGAGCCGGCGGTGGACGACGCGTTCTGGACGACGGCCGCGCCGGCCGAGGACGAGCCGTTGCTGTCGAGGAACAGACCGCTGTTGACGTTCTTCACGGTCCACGTCCCGCCGCCCTGCGACTGGAACGTCCACAGCTGGCAGTTGTTGGCGGTGTTCACCCACTGGCCGGCCTGCTTGCCCACCGTGGTGGAGGCGCCCGGGATCTCCAGGAACCTACCGCTGTTCTTGTTGACCAGGCGGTACTGGCCGGTGGACAGGCTGGGCAGCGCGGTCTGGGCGAGGTTCCAGCGCTGGCAGGCGCACCCGGTGTCGGACCACTGCCCGGCGGCGGTGCCGACGGTCTTGGAGGCGCTCGGGATCTCCAGGTACTTGCCGCTGATCCGGTTGGTGGCGGTGAAGCCGCCCGCCGGGTTCGGGGCGACGGCCCACTCGTGGTCCAGGGTGCCGTTGTCGTCCCACTGCAGGACCTTGGCGCCGTTGGCGGTGGACTGGTTCTCCACGCCCAGGACCTTGCCACTGGCCACGTTGAAGATCTTGAAGTAGCCGGACGTCTGCTGGACGAACTTCCACTTCTGGTCGCTCGCGCTGTCGGCGTTCTGCTGGGTGGCCCCCACGCCGTTGGTGGTGGAGCCGCCCGCGATGGTCAGCAGCAGGTTGCTGTTGGCATTGGACATCGTGTACGTCGCGCCGTCGGAGATGCCGCCGCCCAGATCGATGGTGCCGTAGGTGACGGGGTTGCGGCCGGTGCTGGTCAGATGGCCGCCGCTGAGGACCAGCAGGCTGTGGCCGTCGGCGAGCGGGAGCAGGCCTCGGCTGTAGCCGCCGGGGACGGTCGAGGCGATGCGCGTCCAGGTGTTCGCGGCGCCGTTCTGGGTGTTGAGGAACAGGTCGTCGCTGCTGTTGGCGCTCACCACGAGCGTGCCGTTGGGTCCGCCGGTGGGCAGCCAGGTGATGTACGGCGAGCTGGTGGGCACGTACCCGTCGGTCGTCTTCAGCGCGACACCGGTGGCGGAGCCGAAGGCCTCCGGGTTCGTGGACATCTTGTAGTAGACGGCGAAGCCGCCCTCGGGAGCGCCCCAGAACTCGTACGTCATCACGTACGTCCCGTTCGGCAGTTTGGCGACGACCGGCATGCCCGGGCGGTCGCCGTAGGTCGAGGTGGCCACGTCGTCCACCACCGAGCCCCAGGTCACGCCGTCCGTGGAGACCTGGTGGACGATCTTCTGGCCGTGGTTCGGGTCGCGCTGGTCGGAGTAGTAGACGATCAGCTTCGAGCCCGACACCATCAGGAACGGCTCCCACACCGGCGTCTTGCCGTTGGTGGGATCGGCCTCACCGCCGGTGGCGATGGTGCTGACGTAGGACCAGCTGCTGCCGTGGTCCGTGCTGGCGTACAGGTCCAGCTCCGTGGAGGACAGGTCGTTCGGGATCGAGTTGCCGGCGGCGAGGATCGTGCCGGCCGGGAAGTTGCCGATCTGGGTGGGCAGTTCGTACAGGAACGGCTGGTAGCGCATGCCGAAGCCGTTGTGCGTGTCGGTGATGCCGGAGATCTGCGACCAGCTGTTGCCGTTGTCGGTGCTGCGGTAGATCGGGAAGACCGGGGTGCCCGAGCTGTACTGCTCGAAGGTGGCCAGCAGGGTGCCGTTGGACGAGCCGCTGTTCTGCAGCCGCAGGGCGCGCGGGTACAGCGAGCCGGGCGACGGGGCGTTCGACGGCGGGGTGTACATCGTCTGGGAGGCGCGGGAGATCGCGTGCGCCTGGCCGGCGGCGGGCAGGACGAGGGCGGCGGCGGCTGCGAGCAGGGCGAGCAGCAGGGCGATCGCCTGGGGACGGGGTACGGCGCGCGCTCTGGCGCCTTCCCTGGTGGTGGACATGGGCGGCTCCCAAGGACTGTCCGGGGAAAGGGGAGTGGTGCGGGGCCCGCCGCCCCCGGGGGAAAGAAATCAGGGGTGGGAGCGGCGGGTGTCCGAGGGGTGTCAGGCGGCGGGACGCAGCCGGACGACGTTCCAGGAGACGGCGGGCAGCCGGACGGCGAGGCGGCCGTCGGTGACGGAGCCGGTGCCGGGATGGTGCGGGCGGACCCGCTCCGGGTTCTCCTGGGTGTTGGTGGCGCGGATGTCGGGGTCGCTGAGCACCGCGTGCTCGACCGGGACGTAGCCCGGGAACGCCCGCAGGTCCAGGGTGAGTTCGACGTCCTCGCCCTGGTGGCGGTTGATCGCGAAGACGGCCAGTTCGTCGGCGCCGTCCGCGCCGGCCAGGTGCGTGGCGACGGCGTCCACGGCCGCGACCTCGCCGAAGCGCTTCGTGTCGTACACCGGCGCGACCGGCTCCACCCGCAGGACGGTGCCGCGGGCGTGCCGGGCGGCCTGGGCGAAGGGGTGGAAGGTGGTCTGCCGCCAGGCGGGACCGCCGGGCTCGCTGCGGATCGGGGCGATGACGTTGACGAGCTGGGCGAGGCAGGCGGCGGTGACGCGGTCGCTGTTGCGCAGCAGGCTGATCAGCAGCCCGCCGAGGACGACGGCGTCGGCCACGTTGTACTCGTCCTCGATGACCCGGGGCGCGACCGGCCAGCCGGCGGGCTTCTCCTGGGCCTCGAAACGGGAGAGGTACCAGACGTTCCACTCGTCGAAGGAGAGGTTGATCCGCTTCTTCTGCCGCAGCTTGGCCCGGACGTGGTCGGCCGTGGCGACCACGGACTCCACGAAGTGGTCCATGTCGACGCCGGAGGCGAGGAAGCTGCCGAGGTCCCCGTCGAGCTCCTCGTAGTAGGCGTGGCAGGAGATGTAGTCGACCTGCTCGTACGCCTCCTCCAGGACGGTCGCCTCCCAGGCGCCGAAGGTCGGCATGGAGGAGCTGGAGCTGCCGCAGGCCACCAGCTCCAGCCGGGGGTCGATCATGCGCATGGCGCGGGCGGTCTCGGCGGCCAGCCGGCCGTACTCGGCGGCCGTCTTGTGGCCGGTCTGCCAGGGGCCGTCCATCTCGTTGCCCAGGCACCACATGCGGATGCCGAAGGGGTCCGGGGCGCCGTTCTTGACCCGCTGGTCGGACCAGGCGGTGCCGCCGGGGTGGTTGCAGTACTCCAGCAGGTCCAGCGCCTCCTGGACGCCGCGGGTGCCCAGGTTGAGCGCCATCATCGGCTCGACGCCGGCCTTGCCGGCCCAGCGCTGGAACTCGTGCAGGCCGAAGGCGTTGGTCTCGGTGCTGTGCCAGGCGAGGTCCAGACGGGTGGGGCGCTCGGCCACCGGGCCGACGCTGTCCTCCCAGCGGAAGCCGGAGACGAAGTTGCCGCCGGGGTAGCGCACGGTGGTCACGCCGAGTTCGCGGACCAGGTCCAGCACGTCGCGGCGCAGGCCGTCCTCGTCGGCCAGCGGGTGACCGGGCTCGAAGATGCCGGTGTAGACGCAGCGGCCCATGTGCTCGACGAAGGAGCCGAAGGTGCGGGGTCGGACGTCGGCGACGCGGAAAGCGGGGTCGACGGTCAGGGAGGCGTGCAGCATGAAGGATCGCTCCGGGAGAAGGCGCGCGGGCTGGGCCGGGGCGCGGCGGGCGCGGACGTGCGGGGACGGGGCACCCGGGCCGGCCGGGGGGCGGCAGGCGCGGCAGGTACGGGGACGACGGGCGCGTGCGGGAGGCGCGGGCGTCAGGGACGGCGCGGTCGGGTCACTTGAGGCTGCCCACCGTCAGACCGCCCCGCCAGTACCGCTGGAGCAGCAGGAACGCGGCGATCAGCGGCAGGATCGCCACCAGCGAGCCCACGACGACCAGCGTGAACAGCGCGTTGGCGCCGCTCTGCACCATCGCGCCGGCGTACCAGGACTGCAGGCCGACGGTGAGCGGGAACAGCTTGTCGTTGTTGAGCATGACCAGCGGCAGGAAGAAGTTGTTCCAGGTGCCGACCATGGAGAACAGCAGCACGGTGACCAGCGCGGGCTTCAGCGTCGGCAGCGCGACGGACCACAGCACCCGCAGCTCCCCCGCGCCGTCGACGCGGGCGGCCTCCATCAGCTCGTCCGGCAGCGACTCCTGGACGTACACCCGGACCAGGTAGACGCCGAACGGGTTGAGCAGCGAGGGCAGGATGACCGCCCACATGGTGTCGGTCAGCTCCACCTTGCTCAGCAGCAGATAGGTGGGGATGGCGAGCGCGGTCGCCGGGACCATGATGGCGCCGAGCAGGCTGGAGAAGAGCAGGTTGCGGCCCGGGAAGCGGTACTTGGCGAAGGCGTACCCGGCGAGGGTGGCCACCGCGGTGGCGCCGACGCCGCTGACGCCCGCGTAGATCGCGGTGTTGCCCATCCAGCGCAGGTACTCGCCGTCGTTGTACGTGAAGAGCTGCTGGAGGTTGTCGAAGAACGAGCCCGGCGAGTGGAACCACAGGGCGGCCGTGGAGAAGAGGGCGTCGTTGTTCTTGGTGGAGGCCACCAGCAGCCACCAGAACGGCAGCAGGAAGTACAGGATCATCGCCACCATCACCGCGTTGACGGCGATACGTCCCTTGGCGGCGGGCGCCTCGGCGCGCCGGGGGCGGACGGCGGGGGCGGCTACGGTGGTCGTCACTTCAGTCCGCTCCTTCGGCGTGCGGCGAACAGGAACACGTAGGAGCCGACGAAGACCACCGCGCCGAGGGCGAAGGAGATCGCGGCGGAGTAGTTGAACTCCGAGTACTGGAAGGCCAGGTTGTAGGCGTAGAGGTTCGGCGTGTAGTCCGGGGTGATCACCGAGGAGGCGATGGGCCTCAGGACCCGGGGCTCGGTGAAGAACTGCAGCGTGCCGATGATGGTGAACATCAGGGTGAGGACGATCGCCGAGGAGATCATCGGGACCTTGATGCGCAGGGCCGTCTGGATCTGCCCGGCGCCGTCGAGCTTGGCCGCCTCGTAGACCTCGCGGGGCAGGCCCTGCAGGGCGGCGTACAGGACGATCATGTTGTAGCCGGTCCACTGCCAGGTCACGATGTTGCCGAGCGAGGTCAGCATCAGGCCGTGGCCGAGCAGGTCGACCGAGCCGAGGCCGAGGGCGTGGGTGACCGACTGGACCGGGCCGAAGGTCGGGCTGTACAGGAAGCCCCACATCAGCGCGCCGATCACCGCGGGCACCGCGTACGGCATGAACAGGGTCATCCGGAAGACCTTGGCGAGGCGGCCGGTGACCTCGTCGATGAGCAGCGCCCCGAGCAGCGCGAGGCCCAGCATGATCGGGATCTGGACGATGCCGAAGACCGCGACCCGGACCAGGCCGGAGAGGAACTGGTGGTCGGTGAGGGCCTGCTGGTAGTTGGCGAGTCCGCTGAAGTGGTCGCCGCCCACCAGGGTGGAGGTCCTCAGGCTCAGCCAGAGGGCGTAGCCGAGCGGGGCTATGAGGAAGGCCAGGAACAGCACGGTGAACGGGGCGGCCAGCAGCAGGCCCGTCACCCGGTGGCGGGCGCGGCCCGACAGCCGTCCGGTGCGTGGCCGGCCGCGGCCGCCGGCCGTCACGCCCTGACGGCTGCGGCCGGCCGGTGTGTCCGGGGGCGCGGCCGGTGCGGCCGCCGCGGATCCCTGCCCGAGCAGGCTCATCAGATCTCCTTGCGCGTTCTGGATGGCCCCCGCCGGCGACGGGTGCGACGTCTCGGCGCCGGCGGGGGCGGTTCAGAGGAGTGGGGCTACTTGCTGACCTTGAATCCCTGCTTGGACGCGTAGGAGGTCACCTGGTTCTGCAGGGTGTCCGCGACCGACGACCACGGCACCTGGCCCTGGATGGCCTTGCCCACCTCGGTGGTCTGGGTGTTGTAGGCGTAGTCCTGGAACGGGCTCCAGTCGAAGGTGCCGATGCCGTTGGCAGCGGGCACGAACACCTTGTTGACCTGCTGGCCGCCGAAGAAGTCGTACTTCTTGTCCTTGAAGTACGCGCCGTTCAGCACCGAGTTGACGGTCGGGAAGAGGTAGGCCTGGTCGATGCCGATCTTCCAGGCGGCCTGCGACTCGCCGAACAGCTCACGCGCGACCTCGGTGGCCTCCTTGGGGTGCGCGGTCTTCGCGGTGACCGCGAAGGACGAGCCGCCCCAGTCGCCCTGGGCGTTGCCGCCGGCCGTCCACTGCGGCAGCGGGGCGGCGCGCCACTTGCCGGCGGTCTTCTTGGCGACGCTGGAGAGGTAGCCCGGGCCCCAGCCGGCGGCGATGTAGGTCGCGTACTTGCCGCTGCTGAGCCCGTTGTAGAAGTCGGTGGTGGCGTACGAGGCGGTGTCGACCAGCTTGTTCTTGACCAGGTCGCCCCAGTAGTCGTACACCTGCTTGGCGCCCGCGTCGTTCAGCTTGACGCCGATGTTCGGCAGCTTGCTCGCCGAGTAGTCGTACGGCTTCGAGCCCGCCTGCCACATCAAACCCTGGAGCCAGCCCGCCGCGGTCTCGTCGCTGCCGAAGTCGGTCATGTACGCCTTCGGGTCGGCCTTGTGCAGCTTGGCGGCCTCCTGCTTGAACTCCGCCCATGTCTTGGGCACCTTCAGGCCGTACTTCTTGAAGATGTCGGCGCGGTAGAGCATCGCCATGGGGCCGGCGTCGACCGGGACGGCGTAGACGCTGTCACCGTCGGAGACCTGCTTCCAGGCCCAGCCGACGTACTTGCCCCTGTCGTCGTTCGCGCCGTACTTGCCCATGTCCAGCAGGCCCTTGGTGAGCTGGATCGTCGGCAGCTCCTGGAACTCCAGCATGACGACGTCGGGAGCGCCCTGGCCGGCCTTGAGGGCGGTCTTGAGCTTGGTGTACTCGTCCTGACCGACGCCCGCCTGGACCCAGTCCACCTGGACGTCCTTGTGGGTCTTGTTGAACTCGGCGACGACCTGCTTGAACTCCGGGTACCACGCCCACACCTTGATGTGCACCGGGCCGTTGCCGGAGGAGCCGCTGCCGCTTGTGCCGCCGGAACCGCAGGCCGCCAGCAGCGCGGTGGCCCCGGCGGCGGCCACGGTCGCTCGGGCGATCCGGCGGGCGGTACGAGGTGCGCGGCGCCGGGCGGCTGTCGGGTGCAGTCTGCTGGAAGACATCGGCGTACTCCTGGGTGAGGTGCTGGGTCGATCGTTCGAAATCCCGGACGTTGTCCGAGATCTGAACCACAGTCGGCCACGAGGCGGGAACGACATGGCGAGTTGGACCGCATTCGGGGGTTCGCCCCAGCGCGGAGAGGCAGTGGCAACTGATCGCGTCGTCGAAATCGTCTCTGATACGCTCTGCAGCGCTGCAAAAGTGTTAACCCGAGGATTGCCACGCTGCAAGAGGATGCGCAGAAGAAACTTCAGCGCCTCCCGGTAACAGCACAACGGTCACATCGGTCTCCACAGGCAAAAGGTGCACTCATGGGCAAAGGCGTCACACTTCGCGATGTGGCCGCACGTGCGGGTGTCTCCAGCCGCACGGTGTCCAACGTGGTCAACGGCTACGCACCGGTCGCCGAGGCCACCCGGGCACGGGTGCAGCGGGCCGTGGAGGAACTCGGTTACCGGCCCAACGTGCTCGCCCGCAACCTCGCCGCCGGCCGCTCCGGCCAGATCGCGGTCGTGGTGCCCTACCTGGACACCCCGTACTTCTCCGAGCTGCTCCAGGGCATCATCCGCGCGGCCCGGGTCCAGGGGTACAACGTCCTGATCGACCAGACGGACGGCGACGCCGAGCACGAGAAGCTGTTCCTCACCCGGGGGTCGACCCACCTGCTCTTCGACGGCGTGATCTTCAGCCCGCTGGGCCTGGCGCAGGCCGACCTGTCCGCGCGGGACCCGAGCCTGCCGCTGGTCGTCCTCGGCGAGCGGGTCAGCGACGGCGGGTTCGACCATGTCGGCATCGACGACGTCGCCGCCTCCCGGGAGGCCACCGAGCACCTCATCGGGCTCGGCCGGCGCCGTATCGCGGCGATCGGCGACCAGCCGTACCGCACCGGCGAGGCGGCTCAGCTGCGCACCCGCGGCTTCCGGCTGGCCCACGAGCGCGCCGGGACACCCGTGCGCGAGGAGCTGGTGATCTCCACCCCGCGCTTCAACCGCTCCGACGGCGCCGCCGCCATGGAGCACCTGCTGAGCCTGCCCGAACCGCCCGACGCCGTCTTCTGCTACAGCGACCTGGTCGCCCTGGGCGCGATGCGCACGCTGGCCTCACGGGGGCTGCGCGTCCCCGAGGACATCGCGGTCGTCGGCTACGACGACATTGAGGACGGGCGCTACTCCAACCCGTCCGTCACCACGATCTCGCCGGACAAGCGGATGATCGCCGAGACCGCGGTCGACCGCCTCCTCACCCGCATCGCCAGCCCCACCCCGGTCCCGGGCGAGGAGATCCGCGCACCGCACCGGCTGGCGGTGCGAGAGAGCACGGTGGGCCGTGTGCCGGACCGGGCCGGGGCTCCGGCAGCGGGTCGGGAGACGGGGAGCGAGGGCACTTAGGACCTGTACGGCGGCCCGGTGATCAACCCGGCCGGGTCGGGTGTCGCCGTGACCGAGCATGCGGGGCGGCGGCCGGTTCCTGTGCAGGTTCCGGCCGCCCGTTGACGGCTCTCTTACGGCGGCCCGTACGGCTTTGACGGGGTTCTTACGACTCCTGGCCACCTGACCGATGCATCCGGGCCGGACCCGGGCTGAATCCGGGACGGCCCATGAATCCGCAGAGAATGTGTGCAGGAGAGCCACATGGGGTGCACACAGTCTTCCGAAAGCCTCGTTAGCGTTGCTGGCCGCTCGATCCCACGTGCGAACGTGGCCAGGCCCCGGCCGAGGCCGCTGGAGCCGCCGACCCAGGAAGCCCTCACATGGACTACTGCTCCTCGTGCCGCCGCCACCTGAACGGCGCCCTGGTGTGCCCCGGGTGCGGCGCCTACGCCCCGGACATCGCTCCTCCGAGGGCCATGAGCACGCGGAGTGCCTCGCACGAAGCCGCCCCGCACGGCGTTTCGCACGACGCCTCGTACAACACCCCCCACGACGCCTGGTACGACGAGCTTCCCGCCGAGCCGGCGGCCGCCGCCGGGTCCGACGAGACCCCGCGCTTCCACCCCTCCGGTGACGTGGAGGGCGCTCCGCCCGCGCCGCGGGGACGGGCCGCGCGGCGGCGTCAGCTGGCCCGCTGGAAGAAGAACAAGCGCCGGGCCGCGGTCGCGACCGCCGTCGCGCTCGTCGGCGGCGGGCTCACCCTGGCCTCCATGGACCGCTCGTCCGGCGACCGGGCCCAGGCGGCCGCCGCACCGGACGACCGGCCCATGGGCGCCCGGGACGGCGAGGCCTCCCCCGACAACGGCCCGGCGTCCCCGGCCCCCGGCACCCACCGCTCCTCACACCAGACGGCTCCCGGCCACGCCCGGCAGCCCGCGACCGGCACCACCGGCGGTCCCCACCGCGCCGCCGCACCGCGCACCACCCCGGCGAACGCCCACCCGGACGCCGCAGCCAGCACGCCCCTGCCCGCCGGGGCCCCGGCCGCACAGCACCAGGCCGCCGTCCCGGCCTCGGGCGGCACGAGCGCGGGAGACACGAGCGGCGCGGACACCACGGACACCGGCTCCACCGGCTCCGGTACGTCGGCGCAGCAGCCGTCCAGCCCCTCCCCCGCGCCCTCCACCGACACGAGCACGTCGTCCTCGTCCTCCACGACCCCGTCCTCGGACCCCACCTCCCCGTCCCACCTCTGCCTCCTCGTGGTGTGCCTGGGCTGAGGCCGGTCGGTTCGGGGCCGGTTGCCTCAGTTGTTCCAGGTCTCGTCGTACGGATCGTGCGGGGTCGGTACCGGCTTCGCCGACGTGACCTTCAGGTAGGGGATCGGTCCGTTGTTGACCGGATCGTGGGTCAGCTTCGGCGTGTAGGTGCCGGTGACCTCCAGCCAGGCGTCCGGGCGGAGCACCGGGGGCAGCGTGCCGGTCAGGGCGATCTTGACCGGCTGGGCGTCCGCCGCACAGCAGTTGAGGGCCATGCGGACCAGGTACGGGGCGCCCGAGTGGTCCAGCGCGAGGAAGCCGGTGACACGGACGGGGCGGCCGTGCAGCGAGCGGCCGTGGTCGTAGGCGGCACGCGAGGCGTAGTCGACCACGCTGAGCGGGGCCGGGTCGGCGGTGGGCAACTTCCCGTAGCCGTACGGCTTCTGCAGGGCCGTACCGGAGCGCAGGGCGCTGTACGAGCCGAGGGCCGGCGGAGCCACCAGGATGAGGGACAGCAGGGGCAGGAGCAGCAGCCAGGAGATGCGGGGTTCGGGGTGGGAGTGGGCACCCTCCTCCGCGGCGACCGCCTTGGCCGCCTTCGCGGCTCTGCGTTCGTACCATGCCGTCGCCAGCGCCGCCGCGATCAGCACCGCGCCCGACGCCAGCAGCAGGGGTTGCAGACCGGCCTTGACGTACCGCAGGTAGAGGTCGGTGGCGCCCGCGTGCAGCAGGGCGGCGCCGAGCAGGAACATGACGGCCGCCTGGGCCTGGCGGTTCACAGGAGTACCGCCCCGGTCAGCACCGCGCCGCCGATCGCCAGGGCGAACGTGGCGGGGGCGAAGCGGAGGGCGAAGCCGCGGCCGAAGGTACCGGCCTGCATCGCGAAGAGCTTGAGGTCGATCATCGGACCCACCACCAGGAACACCAGCTTGGCCGTCAGGGAGAACTGGGTGAGGGAGGCCGCGACGAACGCG
The DNA here is from genome assembly GCF_055572275.1 of Streptomyces sp. NPDC030798. Taxonomy (NCBI): domain Bacteria; kingdom Bacillati; phylum Actinomycetota; class Actinomycetes; order Kitasatosporales; family Streptomycetaceae; genus Streptomyces; species Streptomyces sp. NPDC030798. The sequence continues at coordinate 389,760 of NZ_JBVIDR010000006.1, forward strand.
TCCGCCTCCGAGCAGATGGACAGCAGCACGGCCAGCACGGCCAGCGCGAGCACGGAGAACAGGGGCTGGTCCGCCGCCGTGCGCAGCCAGGTCGCCGGGGTCGCCGCCTTCAGCGTGGCCGCGGCCATCGCGCCCAGCACCAGGAAGCCGCCCGCGTGCATGGTGTCGTGCCGGACCGAGTTCCAGAACGCCTCGCCCCTGGTGGCGCCCTCGTGTGCCCCGTGCGCCGGTGGGCGCAGCCAGTCCGTGCGGCCCAGGCGCTGCCACAGCCAGCCCATCGCGCAGGCCACCAGGAGGCTGCCGAGGAAGCGGGCCAGCACCATCTCCGGGTCGCGCGGGAAGGCGACGGCCGTGGCGGTCAGCACGATCGGGTTGATCGCCGGGGCGGACAGCAGGAAGGCCAGGGCGGCGGCCGGGGTCACGCCCCGGCGCACCAGCGCGCCCGCCACCGGGACCGAGGCGCACTCGCAGCCCGGCAGCACCGCGCCGCCCAGCGCGGCCACCGGTACGGCCAGGGCGGGGCGGCTCGGCAGGGCGCGGGCGAAGAAGGAGGGGGGTACGAAGACCGCGATGGCCGCCGAGAGGAGGACGCCCAGGACCAGGAAGGGCAGCGCCTGGACGGTCACGGCGACGAACACCGTCATCCAGCTCTGCATCAGCGGGGTGCCGAGGGCTCCGCGCAACGGGGACTGGGCGAGCACGGCCAGCAGCAGGACCAGGGTGAGGAGCAGCGGGGAGCTGAGCCTGCGGCCCTCCCGGTCGCCACTGCCGGGACCGGACGTGCCGCTCTCCCGGTCGCCGGTGCCGGGACCGGCGGGGTGCGCCGGGGCGGCCCGCTCGGTGGTGCCGGGCGAGGCGTCTTCGGTGATGGCCACGGGCGGGTACCTCCGGCTCTGTGCTCCCTCCCCCTGCGTACGCGGCCGGGCCCACAGATGTTCACCTCGTTGCTGGAACCACCCGTTTCCTTGGGGCAGTCTTTTCCCTCGTGGCGAGCGTTCCGTATCAGGGTGGGCCCGGCGCCCCGGTGGCGCACATGGTGGTGTGCGGTGACGACGGGCTCGCGCACCGGCTGACCGCCGAGCTGCGCGGGATGCACGGCGAACAGGTCACCCTCGTGGTGCCGCCCAGCGAGCGGACGGCGCGGCCCCCGGTGGTCGGGCGGGCCCGGGCCGCCTCGGCGGCACTGCTCGACCGCGTGGTCAGCGCCGCCGTCGGCCGGGGCGGCGGCAACGGACACCCGCCCGTCGGTGGGAACGGGGGCACCGGGAGTCAACGGGCCGAGGACGACAGCCTGTTGGAGGCCGTCGATCCGACGGAGGCGGTGCTCGCCGAGGCCGGGGTGGAGCGGGCCGCCGCGCTGGCGCTCGTGTACGACGACGACGAGACCAACATCCGGGCCGCGCTGACCGCCCGCCGGCTCAACCCGCGCCTGCGGCTCGTGCTGCGGCTCTACAACCGGCGGCTGGGCCAGCACATCGAGGAACTCCTCGACCAGGCGGCCGCGTTGGCCTCCGGCTCCGGTCCCGGTGAGGGGGCGGCGGCTGCCGTGGAGGCGTCCACGACCGTGCTGTCCGACGCCGACACCGCCGCGCCCGCGCTGGCCGCCGCCGCGGTGGCCGGCACCACCAAGGTCGTCCAGACCGACAGTCTGCTGCTGCGGGCCGTGGAGCGGATGCCGTCCCGGGACGGGCAGATCACCGACCGGGGACTGTGCACACTGGCCCTGCTCTCGGCGAACGGCACGGGTGCCGCCGGGGCGGACGGGGCCGCAGACGCCGACGAGCAGGGGCCCCGGCTGCTCCCGGACGACGAGGAGGTACGGCGGGCCGACGGGCGGGCCGCCGTCGTGCTGGAGGAGGTGTCGTCCGCGTCCGGCGGTCCGGCGTCGGACGCGGACGGGCGCGGGGTGGGGGTCGTACCGCCGCTCGCCTCCCTGTTCTCGCGGCGGCTGCGGTGGTCGCTGGCCGGACTGGTGGGGTGTGTGGTGGCGCTCGCCGTGGCGCTGTGGGTGGTCGCCGATGTGCATCCGCTGGGGGCCTTCTATCTGACGCTGCTGGACCTGTTCGCGATCGACGACCCGGCGCTCGGGCAGCCGATCGGGCGGCAGGTGCTGCAACTGCTGTCCGGTCTGGTCGGGTTGCTGCTGCTGCCGGTGCTGCTGGCGGCGGTGCTCGAGGCGCTCGGCACCTTCCGGACCACCTCCGGGCTGCGCAAGCCCCCGCGCGGGCTCGGCGGGCATGTGGTGCTGCTCGGGTTGGGCAAGATCGGCACCAGGGTGCTGACCCGGCTGCGGGAGCTGCACATCTCCGTGGTGTGCGTGGAGTCCGACCCGGAGGCGCGGGGGCTGGCGACCGCACGCCGGCTGCGGGTCCCGGTGGTGCTGGGGGACGTCACACAGGAGGGGGTGCTGGAGGCGGCGAAGATCCACCGGGCGCACGCGCTGCTCGCGGTGACCAGCGCCGACACGACGAATCTGGAGGCCGTGCTGTACGCGCGGTCCGTGCGGCCGGATCTCCGGGTGGTGCTGCGGCTGTACGACGACGACTTCGCGGCGGCGGTGTACCGGACGCTGCGGGCCGCGCATCCGCAGGCGTCGACGCGGAGCCGGAGTGTGTCGCACCTGTCGGCGCCGGCGTTCGCGGGGGCGATGCTCGGGCGTCAGGTGCTGGGGGCGCTGCCGGTGGAGCGGCGGGTGCTGCTGTTCGCTTCGGTGGACGTGGCCGGGCACCGGGAGCTGGAGGGGCGGAGCGTGGGAGAGGCGTTCCGGGCCGGGGCCTGGCGGGTGCTGGCGGTGGAGGGCCGGGCGACGGTCCCCTCGTCCTACGTGCTGCGGCCCGGCGACCGCGTCGTCGTCGCCGCGACCCGCCGAGGCCTGGCCGACCTGGACTGACCGCCCGGAACGTCGCCCCGGGCGGTGCCGTGCACGGGTGTTTCCGGGGCCGGAGTCACTCCGCCGGCAGGTGTCTCCTCGCGAAGTCCAGTTCCAGCCGGACCTGCTTGATCCGCTCGTCGACCACCAGGGAGCCGTGCCCCGCGTCGTAGCGGTACACCTCGTGGGTGGCGCCGCGGGCCTCCAGGCGCTTGACGTAGTTGTCGATCTGGCGGATCGGGCAGCGGGGGTCGTTGACGCCGGCCGAGATGTAGACCGGGGCCTTGACCTGGTCGACGTAGGTGAGCGGGGAGGACGCCTCGAAGCGTTCCGGGACCTCCTCCGGGGTGCCGCCCAGGAGGGTGCGGTCCATGGCCTTCAGGGCCTCCATCTCGTCGTGGTAGGCCGTGACGTAGTCCGCGACCGGCACCACCGCGATGCCCACCGCCCACGCCTCGGGCTGGGTGCCGAGGCCGAGGAGGGTGAGGTAGCCGCCCCAGGAGCCGCCGGTGAGGACCAGGCGGGCGGGGTCGGCGAGGCCGGAGGAGACGGCCCAGTCACGGACCGCGGCGACGTCCTCCAGCTCGATCAGCCCGACCCGGTGCTTGAGCGCGTCCGTCCAGGCGCGGCCGTACCCGGTGGAGCCCCGGTAGTTGACGCGGATCACCGCGTACCCGTGGTCCACCCAGGCCGCCGGGGCCGCCGCGAAGGAGTCGCTGTCGTGCCAGGTGGGACCGCCGTGCAGGTCGAAGACGGTGGGCAGGGGCCCGGTGGCACCGGCCGGCTTCTGGATCAGGGCGTGGACGAGGCCCCCGGGGCCCTCCACCCACGCGTCCTCCACCGGCACCGACGGCGGGCACTTCATGCCGGGCGGGTCGAGGACGACCGCGCCGCTGGTCGAGCGGACCGCGGGCGGCTCGGCGGCCGACGACCACAGGTACTCGACGCTGCCGTCGGGGCGGGCCGTCGCCCCGGAGACCGTGCCCGGCGGGGTGGGGATGCGGGTCAGCTCGCGGGTGGCCAGGTCGTAGCGCAGCAGCTCGCTGCGGGCCTTGTGGCTGTGGGCGATGAGCAGGGCGCTGCCGTCCGGGTACCACTCGGCGCCGACGTCGCCGGGCAGGTCGAGGACGAGGTCGGTCTCCTCGCCCGTCGCCACGTCCCACACCAGCGGCTCCCAGCGGCCCCGGCGCTGGTGGCCGATGAGCAGACGCGTGTCGCCGTCGACGGGCGCGAAGCCCAGCACCTCCAGGCCCAGCTCCTCGGTGCCGCCCTTGGTGTCGTCCAGCTCGGCGACCGCCGTGCCGTCCGGGCGCAGCACGCGCAGCGCCGCGTGCATGGCGTCGCCGTGCTCGGTGTGCTCGACGGCGATCAGGGTGCCGTCGTGCGAGAGGTCGCCGACGCCCGCCGACTCGCGGTGCCGGTAGATCTCCACCGGGCTCTCGCCGGCGCGGGCCAGGTGGATGGTCGTACCGTCCTCGTCCGTGGAGCGGCCGACGACCGCCGTGCGGCCGTCGCGGGCCAGGGCCAGGCCGGCCGGGTAGGAGGGGGCGAGGCCGGGCACGGCCGGCTCGTCCGGGCCGCCCGCGAAGGGCTGGCGGCGCCAGATGCCGAACTCGTCGCCGTCCTTGTCGTCGAACCACCAGATCCAGGCGCCGTCCGGGGACAGCACACCGTCCGTCGTGCCGTTCGGCCGGTTCGTCGCCTGGCGCTGCTCGCCCGTGACACGGTCCCAGGCGTACAGCTCGTACGTACCCGTCGCGTTCGACACGAACAGGGATCGGTCCGGCGCGTCCTGCGCCCAGTCGGGCAGCGAGACCCGCGGCGCCCGAAAGCGCTTCTCCCAGTCCGGCATGGTGTCGGCGCCCGGTGTCCCAGGCGCCCTGCTGTCACTCTTCGCCCCAGTCATGCGCCCATAGTGCCTGGCCCGACCGACAACGCGCTGGCCTGCCTCCCCAGCCTGTGGACAACGTCCCGATCACGCCCACAGAGTCCGCACACCTGTCCACTCCGGGCCCCCGGGACGGCCCCGCGCAACGGGCGCCGTACCGTTGATGCGTGTACCGGTTTCTGCTGACACCCCGCTGGTGGGGCATCAACGTCTTCGTGCTGCTCGCCGTCCCGTTCTGCATCTTCATGGGGTCCTGGCAGCTGAGCCGGTTCGAGGGGCGGGTCCAGGACCATCGCGCCGCAACCGAACAGGCCGCCACCGACCGGCACGAGAAGGCGCGGCCGCTGGCCTCGATGCTCCCGGTGGACAAGGCCACCTCGGGACGGCGGGTCAGCGCGAGCGGCCAGTACGGCAAGCAGCTCCTGGTGCCCGGCCGCGAGCTCGACGGCAAGAGCGGTTTCTACGTGCTGACGCTGCTGCGCACCGACTCCGGCCGGGCCCTGCCCGTGGTCCGCGGCTGGCTGCCCGGCACCGCCGACGCGGCCAAGGCACCGGCCCCGCCCGCCGGCGAGGTCACCGTCACCGGCGCGCTGCAGGCCTCGGAGACCCCCGGCGACAACGGGGTCAGCGCCCAGGGCGGGCTGCCCGCCGGGCAGACGGCGGCGATCAGCTCGGCCTCCCTGGTCAACCTGGTGCCGTACAGGCTGTACGACGCCTGGGTCACCCTGGACCGGGCCGACGCCGGGATGAAGGCCGTGCCCGCGACCGCACCGGACGGCACCGGGCTGGACCTCAAGGCGTTCCAGAACCTCGGCTACACCGGCGAGTGGTTCGTCTTCGCCGGCTTCGTCGTCTTCATGTGGTTCCGGCTGCTGCGCCGCGAGGTGGAGTTCCACCGGGACGCGGCGCTGGGCCTGGTGCCCGAGCAGACCGGCCAGGAGGAGCAGCGGACCACCGTCTGACGAGCGGTGGGCCGCCGTGCGACGACTACGACGCCGCCAGCACCCCGGTGTAGTACACCACCCCGGCGCACGCGCCCGGGACCGTCGCCGACACGCTCGGGGAGCCCGGCTGGGCGGTGTGGGTGACGAGGACGCTGCCGTCGGCCGTGCCGCCGTCCTCGGTGACGAGCTGGGTCGTGGTGCCCGAGGAGGTGCCGCTGTCGGTGGTCCCCGAGGCACCGGCGTCCTGGCTGGGCGTCGGGTCCGGCGAGGGGTCGGTCGTCGGGCCGGTCGTGGTGCCGCCGGTGGTGGGGCAGGTCTCGGAGGGCACGAACGCGAACCTCTCCTCGTAGGCCGCGCCCGGCTGCAGGACCAGCGCGGTGGCCTCCTGGGAGGGGTCGGGCAGCCCGGCCGCCGCATCCCCGGCGACATGCCGGGCGCCGGTCACCTTGGCCGGGTCGGCGGCGCCCTGTGCGGCGACCGCGACGGTGCCCGCGCCGCCGACGGTGCAACTGGCCGAGGAGACGTTGGTGACGCGGAAGGTGCCGTAGACGACACCCGCGGAGTCGGGCGCGTTGACGCTCTGGGTGGCGGAGCCGAGCTGGGCCGCCGTGCACAGCGGGGCGCCGACGGCCACGGTGGCGGACGGGTTGGTCCCGCTGGACGAGCCGGTGCCGCCGGTCCCGCCCTTCTCACCGTGCTTGCCGCTGTCCTTGCCGGGCCCGGAGGTCTTGCCGTGGTGACCGACGGGGCCGCTGGAGCCACCGTCCTGTTCCTTTCCCTGGTCGGCGCCGCCCTGGCTCTGGGAGGTCTGTCCGGCCATGGCGGTGTTCGGGTCGGAGCCGCCCGCGCCCGAGACGTGGATGAGGGCGGGGATCGCGGTGCCGATGAACAGGGCCGCGGCGGCCATGCCGACGGCGGCCTGGCGCTTGCGGGCCCGCCGGGCGGGGACCGCCCGGCGCAGGTGGTCCAGGGTGCCGGTGCGCGGTTCGACGTCCTCGACCGCGGCGTGCAGCATGCGGCGCAGGGCCAGCTCGTCGGTGTCCAGGCCGTCGAGACCCGGGTCGAACCCCTCGGGGCCCTGTGCGTCGGGGCCGTGGTTCACAGTTCCGTTCCCAGCGTGCGATTGCGTGTGCTCTTGCTCGTCGCCCCGCGTCGGCTCGTGCCAGGCGAAGGGCTCGTGGCGGTCATGGGAGGAGCGGCCACCGGTGTCGCCCCCTTCGGGTCGCTCGCTCATGCCGGCGCCTCCATGGCCACCCGCAGGGCGGCGATGCCCCGCGAACCGTACGCCTTCACCGAGCCCAGCGAGATGCCGAGCGTCTCGGCGACCTGCGCCTCGGTCATGTCCGCGAAGTAGCGCAGCACCAGCACCTCGCGCTGGCGGCGCTGCAGCCCCTTCATCGCCTTGATCAGGTCGCGCCGCTCGAGCTGGTCGTAGGCGCCCTCCTCCGCGCTCGCCATGTCGGGCATCGGCTTGGAGAGCAGCTTCAGGCCGAGGATGCGCCGGCGCAGGGCGGAGCGGGAGAGGTTGACGACCGTCTGCCGGAGGTAGGCGAGGGTCTTCTCGGGGTCGCGGACCCGCTTGCGGGCGGAGTGGACGCGGATGAAGGCCTCCTGGACGACGTCCTCGCAGGAGGCGGTGTCGTCGAGGAGGAGGGCCGCGAGGCCGAGCAGCGAGCGGTAGTGCGCCCGGTAGGTCTCGGTGAGGTGGTCGACGGTCGTCCCGACGGCCGCGGCGTCCGCGGTGGCGGTCGCGGTGTCGTCGGAGCCGTCACGCTGACTGGGTATGCGGGCGGGCCGCGCTGCGGGCATGGGCGCGATCACCGGCATGCCGCCGGGAATGCGCGGCCGGAGCGCCGCCGCGCGGGGCGGCCGGAGCGCCGCGGTGCCGCGGGCCGCAGTGAGTTCGAGTACCTCTGCCACGCCAGTTGGACACGTCTCCCCCCGTCAGGGTTGTACGTGCCGGGCGTCACATGTGCGACGACCGACGGTGCCTCTAGTGCCGTCATGCGTCCGCTCTTCCCCTATGTCCTGTTTGACGGGCGTCCCCACGCCCGGATCACGGCGTCCCCACGCCAGGACCTCATGTCCGCAGCCCCGCAAGGGTGACCGCAAAGACGCTCCCCGCCCTCCGCGTGGTTGCGGGGGGCGGGGAGAAAAATCCTCTGTCGCCGGGCAGTCCGGATCAAGTGGTGTGGACCATGCTCCCGGCCACATTCTTACCTGGATCCTACAAACATGTACTACCCGCGGGGAGCGGCCTCCCCCGTGATCTCCGCCGCCACCAGCTCGGCGATCTGAGCGGTGTTCAGCGCGGCGCCCTTGCGCAGGTTGTCGCCGCACACGAAGAGCTCCAGCGCGGTCGGGTCGTCCAGGGCCCGCCGCACCCGCCCGACCCAGGTGGGGTCGGTGCCGACCACGTCGGCGGGGGTGGGGAACTCGCCGGCGGCCGGGTCGTCGCAGAGCACGACGCCGGGGGCGGTGGCGAGGATCTCGCGGGCGCCGTCGACGCCGACCTCGCCCTGGAAGCGGGCGTGGACGGTGAGCGCGTGCCCGGTGATCACCGGCACCCGGACGCAGGTGACGGCGACCGGCAGCTTGGGCAGTCCGAGGATCTTGCGTGACTCGTCCCGGACCTTCATCTCCTCCGAGGACCAGCCGTCCTCCCGCAGCGACCCGGCCCAGGGGACGACGTTGAGCACCACCGGCTCCGGGAACGGCCCGGTGTCGTCCCCGACGGCCCGCCGTACGTCGCCGGGCTTGGTGCCCAGCTCGGTCCCGGCGACCAGGGAGAGCTGGGCCCGCAGGGCGTCCACCCCGGCCCGCCCGGCCCCGCTCACCGCCTGGTACGACGACACCACCAGCTCGCGCAGCCCGAACTCGGCGTGCAGCGCGCCCAGGGCGACGATCATCGACAGGGTCGTGCAGTTGGGGTTGGCCACGATGCCGCGCGGCCGGTTGCGCACCGCGTGCGCGTTGACCTCGGGCACGACCAGCGGCACGTCCGGGTCCATCCGGAAGGCGCCGGAGTTGTCGACGACGACCGCACCGCGCCCGGCGGCGACCGGCGCCCACTGGGCGGCCACCTCGTCGGGCACGTCGAACATCGCGACGTCGACCCCGGCGAAGGCGTCCTCGGTCAGGGCCATCACCTCGGCCTCCACCCCGCGCACGGCCAGCTTGCGGCCGGCCGAGCGCGGGGAGGCGATCAGGCGGATCTCGCCCCAGACGTCCGCGCGCTGGGACAGGATCTGGAGCATGACCGCGCCGACGGCTCCGGTCGCTCCCACGACCGCGAGCGTCGGCTTCGTGGTCATCGGCCGGTGCCTCCGTAGACGACGGCCTCGTCCGTGTCGGAGTCGAGCCCGAACGCGGTGTGCACGGCGCGCACGGCCTCCGGCACGTCGTCCTTGCGGGTGACGACCGAGATGCGGATCTCCGAGGTCGAGATCAGCTCGATGTTGACGCCCGCGTCGCTCAGCGCCTCGAAGAAGGAGGCGGTGACACCCGGGTTGGTCTTCATACCGGCGCCGACCAGGGAGATCTTGCCGATCTGGTCGTCGTAGCGCAGCGAGTCGAAGCCGATGCCCGGCCGGTTCTTCTCCAGCGCGTCGATGGCCTTGCGGCCCTCGGTCTTCGGCAGCGTGAAGGAGATGTCCGTCAGGCCCGTGGAGGCGGCGGACACGTTCTGCACGACCATGTCGATGTTGATCTCGGCATCGGCGATGGTCCGGAAGATCGCGGCGGCCTCACCCGGCTTGTCCGGCACGCCGACGACCGTGATCTTGGCCTCGGAGGTGTCGTGCGCGACACCGGAGATGATGGCCTGCTCCACCTTCTGGTCCCCAATCGGCTCACTGCTGACCCAGGTGCCCTGCAGTCCGCTGAAGCTGGACCGGACATGGATCGGGATGTTGTAACGGCGGGCGTACTCCACACAGCGGTGGAGCAGCACCTTGGAGCCGGAGGCGGCGAGCTCCAGCATGTCCTCGAAGGAGATCCAGTCGATCTTCTTCGCCTTCTTCACCACGCGCGGGTCGGCGGTGAACACGCCGTCGACGTCGGTGTAGATCTCGCAGACCTCGGCGTCGAGCGCGGCCGCGAGCGCCACGGCGGTGGTGTCGGACCCGCCACGCCCCAGCGTGGTGATGTCCTTCTTGTCCTGGCTGACGCCCTGGAAGCCGGCGACGATGGCGATGTTGCCCTTGTCCAGGGACTCGCGGATCCGGCCCGGCGTGACGTCGATGATCCGGGCTTTGTTGTGGACCGAGTCGGTGATGACGCCTGCCTGGCTGCCGGTGAACGACTGGGCCTCGTGACCCAGGTTTTTGATCGCCATGGCCAGCAGGGCCATGGAGATACGCTCTCCGGCGGTCAGCAGCATGTCGAACTCACGCCCGGCAGGCATCGGCGATACCTGCTCGGCGAGATCGATCAGCTCGTCCGTCGTGTCGCCCATCGCGGAAACGACGACGACAACCTGGTTGCCGTTCTTCTTCGCTTCCACGATCCGCTTGGCGACGCGCTTGATGCCCTCGGCATCGGCTACGGAGGAGCCTCCGTACTTCTGCACGACAAGGCTCACGTGCGCTCCTCGCTCGGTTCGTTTGTGTCGGCTCAGTCTAACGAGCGTCCGATATCCGCCCCCCTGCTCCCGCATGGTGAGACATCGTCCACTCGCCCCGAGTACCTGCCCAGCCCGCCGCCCGCCACGCGAAAAGTGCCCCGGGTCACAGTGAGCCGGCGAACGGGGTGAAGTGGGCCGGGGGATGGTCGATCGGCAGATCGGGGCGCCATGCGGTGAGGATCTGGGCGCTGCACTCGAAGAGACCGGGCGGCAGCGCGTCCAGCGGCCACCACCGCCAGTCGCCGACGCGCTCATCGGGCTGGTCGGACGGTTCACCGCGCCAGTCGGTGACGATCGCGCCGAAGGTGATCCGGACGACCCCGCCGACCTGGTCCACCAATGTCCCCAGCAGGCGGACGTCGGACGGCTCGGCACGCAGACCGGTCTCCTCGGCGAGTTCGCGGACGACCGTCTCCTGCAGTGACTCGCCCGGTTCCACCGTCCCGCCGGGCAGTTCGACCGTGCCCCGGCGATGGCGGCCCAGCAGCAGGCCGCGGGGCCCGAGCAACACGGCGCCGACACCTGCCGCCGCGTGGGCCACCGGCGGCATGGCGGTGCGCGGGCGAGCGGTGACACGGGCCGGGCGACGGACCTCGAAGAGCCGGTAGGAAGCGTGGTTCCCGGTCTCCGGGGCGTCGAGTACGGTGACGCCCTCCACGCGCAGTCCATGGTGTTCGAGCAGCTCAGCCCAGACGTCCGGGGTGAGCACCCACATCTGCACGGTCAGGGCGCCGCCACCGGCCAACCGCAGAATCTCCGGGCGGGGGGCGACGGCCGAGGTGGGACCGTCACCCCAGGAGTTGGTGTGCAGCACCGTGCAGTACAGCCGGCCTCCTGGCCGGAGGGCCGCGGCCAGGACGGGCAGCAGCCGGTGAGGGTCCAGGAAGTGCAAGGTGCTCAGGGAGACGATCACGTCGTACGGCGCCGCCGTGCGCAGGTGCTCGACGGCGTCCGCGTGGACGAGCCGGAGCCCGGGCAGGTCGGGGTACCGGGAGCGGGCGCGCTGCAACTGGCCGGCCGAGGCGTCGACCGCGTCCACCAGCGCCCCGTGGGCACGGACGAGATGGGCCGCGTGCCGGGCCGGGCCGCAGCCCAGGTCCAGCACACGCCGGCCGGCCAGGTCCCCGAGCACCTCGTCCCCCGGCCCGCCCTCCCCGGGGCCCCAGGCGATCCGGTCCACCTCCGGCAGGTGGGTCCCCCGCCGGACGTGGTGTTCCCCGTAGGCGCGCCAGGCCTCCGCGTTGACCTCCTCGGCGTTCACCGCCCCGCGGGCCGAAGCGCGGAGACGAACGCCGACCAGACGGGGGCGGGGAGGTGGAGTTGCGGACCGGTGGGGTTCTTGGAGTCGCGGACGCGGATGCGGGTGGCGAACGCGACCTCGACGCAGTCACCGCCCTCGTCGTCGCTGTAGCTCGACTTGAACCAGTTCAGCTGGTCACTCATGGCTGATCCACCATCCGCTGGATGAAACGGGCCGAATCTGCTGGGCTGAGGGCCTCTGCACGGATCATGCTGAGCCGCTCGATCGTACGGCTCACAACATCTGGTTCGGCCGACAGTTGGCTCCCCAACTGGCCCTCAGCGTAAGCGAACCGCTCGTGGTCACGGGTCTCCAGCAACACCATGGGACCCAGCAATGCCGCCGGAACGGCCCGTGGGAAAGGGAGGACCTGCAACGCGACATTGCGCAGGAGGGAGACCTCGAGCAGACGGCGCAGTTGTTCGGCGTCCACCAAAGGACTGCGCAGCGCAGCCTCGTAGACGACGAAGCTCAGGGCCACGGGCGGCTTTCGCTCGGTGAGGATCGCCTGCCGCTCCATTCGGCCGGTGATCCGCTCCTCCACCGTCTCCTCGTCCAAGGGCGGGTAACGGTTCTCGATGAGGGTCCGCGTGTATCCCCTTGTCTGCAACAGCCCCGGGATGTACGTGGCGTCGTAGGACCAGCGACCGATCGCCTCCCTCTCCCGCTCCATGAACTCCTGAGCCCGCGGCGGGAACTTCTCCCTGCTCAAGTAGTCCTTCGCGGCGCTCAGCAGGCCCTCCGCCCGGCACAGTTCGTCCGCCGCGTCGAGGACCCGGGGCGTCGGCATGCGTACCCCCTGCTCCATCGCCTTGATGGTGTCCGGGGAGTAGTTGGCGGCGGCGGCCAGTTGCTCTCGGCTGACATTCGCCTTCGTGCGCCAGCGTTTCATCTGGTTGCCGCTGAAGCGCCACATGGGCGGCGACTGGGTCACAGCTCGCACCTCCGGCCGGTACACCTCGGCGTGTAGCACCTGGGTCACTACCGAGGGTAGCCACAACCACGCAACTCTGTGACCATGACCAACGGAATTCACCGGCCCCCCTGGGTGCCCTTGCGCGGGCACCGGCTGCGCGTGGCCGGGGTGCACTTCGACGCCGTGCGGATCGAGGGGAGACGGGGGGAGGCCGTCGCCGAATGGCTGATGGAGCGCGGGGACGGGGACGCGGGGCCCATTGTGTGCGAGGGCGGCGGCGGGAGGCGGTGGGTGTACTTCCTGCTCCCGCCCGGCGTCGTGCACCGCTACGACTGGCCGCTCGGCGTGCAGTACTTCGGGCTGCGGACCGACCGCAGCGTGACCTACGTCGGCGTACCGGCGCTGGACGGGGACACCTGGCCGCTGCGCTGGTACAGCGAGCCGACGCCGACCGCGCCGTTCGTCGACGCCGCGGCGCTGCTCGTGGTCACTGCCCCTGGCGGATCCCCAGGGGGCCGCCGATCTCCTCCGCCATGACGCGGCCCGCCTCGAACTCCAGGGTCTCGTCGCCCATGGCCGGCTGGTCGGTGTCGAGGCCGTCGAGTTCCTCGAGGGGCTGGTCGAGGCGGACGTGGATGAGGACCGACTGCAGGGCGCGCAGGACGGCGGACGCCGTCGGCCCCCAGTTGGAGAAGTAGGAGAACTGCCACCACCACAGCGCCTCGGTGGTGCGGCCCGCGCGGTAGTGGGCCATGCCGTGGCGGAGGTCGGTGATCACGTCGGCGAGGTCGTCCGAGATACGGGCCGGCACCGGGGCCGTGCGGGGCTCGTAGGGGTCGAACACCTCGGAGTAGACGTCGACCGGGTCCAGCAGGCGCACCAGGTTCTCGCGGAGCTGGTCCACGTCGGCGTCCGGGCCGGTGTCCGGCTCGTAGCGCTCGTCGGGGACGATGTCCTCGTGTGCGCCGAGACGGCCGCCGGCCAGCAGGAGCTGGGAGACCTCCAGGAGGAGGAAGGGGACGGCCGAGGCCGGCTCGTCGCCCTTCGCCACCTCGGTGACGGCCACCAGGAAGCTCTCGACCTGGTCCGCGATCTGCACCGCGAAGTCGTCCGGGTTCTGCGCTGTGGCGTGCAGCGTGGCGTCAGACATCTAGGAGTCGTCTCCCCTCGAAGGCGCGGCCGAGGGTGACCTCGTCCGCGTATTCCAGGTCGCCACCCACCGGGAGGCCGCTGGCCAGGCGGGTGACCTTCAGGCCCATGGGCTTGATCATGCGGGCGAGGTACGTGGCCGTCGCCTCGCCCTCCAGGTTGGGGTCCGTGGCCAGGATCAGCTCCGTGACCGTCCCGTCGGCCAACCGCGCGAGAAGTTCTCGTATACGCAGGTCGTCGGGACCGACGCCCTCGATGGGGCTGATCGCGCCGCCCAGGACGTGGTAACGGCCGCGGAACTCGCGGGTCCGCTCGATCGCCACGACGTCCTTCGGCTCCTCCACCACACAGATGACGGCGGGGTCCCGGCGCGGGTCGCGGCAGATGGCGCACAGCTCCTCCTGCGCCACGTTCCCGCAGGTCGCGCAGAAGCGGACCTTCGCCTTCACTTCCAGAAGTGCCTGCGCGAGCCGCTTCACGTCCGTCGGCTCGGCCTGCAGGATGTGGAAGGCGATCCGCTGCGCGCTCTTCGGACCGACGCCGGGCAGCCGCCCCAGCTCGTCGATGAGGTCCTGGACCACGCCTTCGTACAACGGACTGCCCTTCCTGGAGACCTTTCGGTACGTACGGTAGTTGGCCCGGCGTCAGAACGGCAGACCGGGGATCCCACTGCCGCCGCCCAGCCCCTGGGCCAGCGGGCCCAGCTTCTGCTGCTGGAGAGTCTGCGCGTTCTCGTTGGCCGCCTGCACGGCCGCCACGATCAGGTCGGCGAGGGTCTCGGTGTCCTCCGGGTCCACCGCCTTCGGGTCGATCTTCAGAGCCCGCAGTTCGCCGGCGCCGGTCACGGTGGCCCGCACGAGGCCGCCGCCCGCCTGCCCGTCGACCTCCGTGTTCGCCAGTTCCTCCTGGGCCCGCTGCAGATCCTGCTGCATCTTCTGGGCCTGCTGGAGCAACTGCTGCATGTTGGGCTGGCCACCACCGGGGATCACGATCAGCTCCTCTACGTCCTACTCCTTGGCACGAGCCTACGTGGTCCACGCGGCCACCGCCCCGCCACTCTTTCGAGTGAGAGATGCGGGTGTCCTATACCCGACCAAGGCCCCCGTCCGGGCGGAAAAGGCGGGAAAGCCACGACCGGGCCACCCATTGGGCGGTAGGAAAGGACCCGCGTGTCGACGCGCGGCGTCACGCACTGTGACCGTTTGCGTGCGGTGACCTGTCCTTGCGGGGTCGGTGCCGTGTCCGCTGTCGTTCAGTAGGGAGTGCCGGGTGGGTCAGCCGGAGATGCAGCCCGAGGGTCGGCCTCAGGACGGACGGGGCGAGGGCGCGGCCCGACTGCGGCCGGGCGACCTGACCGCACGGACGTTCCCGCTCGGCGACTGGGGCGAGCCCGCCGAGCGGCTCGACGAGCTGTACCGGTGGGTGGAGCGGGGGGCCCTGCAGACGGCGGCCTGGTATCTCGAGGACCGGGTGTGGAAACGCCGGGGCGCACGGGCGCTGCGCGCCGGAGCGGCGGCGGGAGCGGTGTGCGGGGCGGCCCTGCCGCTGCTGGACCTGACCGGAGTGGTCGGCGGGGTGGCGCCCTGGGGCTACCTGGCGCTGATGCTCGCGGTGGCGTGCGTCGGGGTGGACCGGTTCTTCGGGGTCACCTCCGGCTGGATAAGGGACGTGGCCACCGCCCAGGCCGTGCAGCGGCGGCTCCAGATCCTGCAGTTCGACTGGGCCTCGGAGTGCGTGCGTGAGGTCCTGGGCCCGGCCGAGGGCACGGCCGCCGAGGCCGCCGAGCGGTGCCTGGGGGTGCTGCGCCGGTTCTCGGAGGACGTACTGGAGCTGGTCCGTACGGAG
This sequence comes from Streptomyces sp. NPDC030798, assembly GCF_055572275.1. Classification (NCBI taxonomy): domain Bacteria; kingdom Bacillati; phylum Actinomycetota; class Actinomycetes; order Kitasatosporales; family Streptomycetaceae; genus Streptomyces; species Streptomyces sp. NPDC030798. Next base: position 405,295 of record NZ_JBVIDR010000006.1, read on the forward strand.
ACCGCCGACTGGATGGTGGAGTTCCGGACCGGCCCTGCCCCCCTGGGCATCCAGGCGGCGGTGGCCTCCGGCTCGCGCACCGACCCGGCCGCCCCCGTCGGCAGGTTCCCCCTGCCCCCGGCCAACGGCACGCGTCCGAACATGCCGAGGCAACGCCCCCCGGAGCCACGCTAGGCCCTGTCCGGGACTGTGCCGGGGCTCACTGCTTGCTGTAGACAAGGCTCTCCCCGCCCGAGGCCTTCGCCCGCCGCAGCCGCCCGTCCGACAGGAGCGTGACCTCGGTGGCCTCACCGGGCGAGCACGAGGACATGGGGTCACCGCTCGTCACGCTCGACGGCCCGATCTCCAACGGCCCGCTTCCACTGGGCTGTTCGGCGAGTTCGGCCTCGAAGACGCAGTGGTACGTGCCACCGCCGTCCGTCGGGCCGTCCGCGACGAGCGTGAGCACCGTGTCGCCCACCTTGCCCTGGCGGATGGTCAGTTCGCGGGTGTTGGAGCCGTTGGCGTTGTCGATGGTCGTCTCCCAGGTGCCCAGGTAGGCGTCCGGGATCGCGCCGTCGGAGGAGGCGGACGCGGAGGTGGACGGCGCGGAGGGCGTGGGCGTGTCCGCCCCGGACGGCGGCGCGGTGGCCGTCGTGGGCGCCGGGCTGACCGTGCCGCCTCCCTTGTCGTCCGTACCGCCGCCGCTCTTCATCAGCGCGTACACGGACCCGCCCGCCCCCAGCGCCACCACCAGCGCGATCACGACGAGCAGCGCGGTGGACCGCCGGTTGCCACGCTCCGGCTCCTGCGGCACGCCGACGGGGGGCGGCCCGTAGGGCGGGGTGGCACCGAGCCCACCGCCGTAGGGGTTGTACCCCGGCTGCGGGTAACCGTAGGGCGGCGCGGAATGAGGCTGGGGGTGCGGAAGAGAAGGGGCCTGCGGATGCGGCTGAGCCTGCTGCGGATACCCGTACGCCGGCGGCGCCCCGAACCCGGGCGGCGGCGTCTGCCCGGACACGACGGTCGGCGCGTGATTGACACCCGGCCCACCGGGCTCCCCCGGAGGAGGCGGAGGCGCCACACCGCCATCGGCAACAGCCGCATGCTCCGGCGACGCCCCACGCCGATGCTGAACCCAAGCAGGCACAGCAGGCGCCCCGGCGGGCGCGTCCCCGGCACCGGCCCCGGCAGCACCGGCAGACGGCGCACCAGCACCCACACCCGCACCCGCACCCGCACCCGCACCCGCGGCGAACGGCCCCGCACCCGCCGACGGCGAATCCGCCCCACCGGGGCCACCCGCACCCGACGACGCTTCCCGCACCGGTGGTGCGGGTGGGAACCCGGACCCGGCCGAAGGCCGGGCGTCCACCCCCGCCCCCGAAGCCGCACCGCCCTCCGACGGATCCTCGGCCTCGAGCAACTGCACCGCATGCCGCCCCAACTGCGCCACCAACGCCCCCGGCAGCCAGGGATCCCGGGTCCGCCCCCCGGCCACGGTGTCCTCCGCCCCCGTCCGCTCCAGGATCCCCTCCAGCGAAGGCCGCGCAGCAGGATCCTTCTTCAGACAGTCCCGCACGAGATCCGCGATCCCCTCCGGCACCCCCTCCAGGTCCGGCTCCTCCTGGGCGATCCGGAACATCAGCGCGTGCACCCCGCTGTTGGCGCCCCCGAACGGCAGCACCCCGGTCGCCGCGTACGCCAGCACGGACCCCAGGCAGAACACGTCGCACGCCGGCGTGATCCGGTCCCCCCGCACCTGCTCCGGCGCCATGAACCCGGGCGACCCCACCAGCGACCCGGTACGGGTCAGCCCGTCCCCCGCCAGCGTCTCCATCGCCCGCGCGATCCCGAAGTCGATCACGCGCGGCCCGTCGATGGTCACCAGCACGTTCGACGGCTTCAGATCCCGGTGCACGATCCCCGCCGCGTGGATGTCCTTCAGCGCGTGCGCGAGCCCGGCCGCGAGGATCCGTACCGACCGCTCGGGCAGCGCCCCGTGATCGTGCCCGACGACCTGCTGCAGGCTGGGCCCTGCCACGTACCCGGTGGCGACCCAGGGCACCGCCGCCTCGGTGTCCGCGTCCAGCACGGGTGCGGTCCAGTACCCGCCGACCCGGCGCGCGGCCTGCACCTCCTGCCGGAAGCGCGCCCGGAACTCCTCCTGCTCGGCCAGCTCCTCGCGGACCAGCTTCACGGCGACGGTACGGCCCCGGTCCGACCGGGCCAGGTACACGTGCCCCATACCGCCCGCGCCGAGCCGCGCCAGCAGCCGGTAGGCCCCGATCCGGTGCGGATCCCCCGGTCCCAGCTTGTCCATCCCCGCGCCGCCTTCCCCCCCATAAGGTCTGCAACGGACCGAGAATAGTGCGATCTCCCGCACCCCCGCGCGGGGCCGTGTCTACGGTTCCGTAACAGCCGGGGCTGCCCGCCCGGCCGGCTCACGGAACCCGCTCCGTTCGACAATCTGTCGCGCTTTCCCCCCGCCCACGGAACAGGACGCCGATGTCGCGCCCGCGCAGCGCCCGCCTACGCTCGCCCGCATGACCCCTCAGCCCCATCCCGACGCCGGCGCCGCGGTGAAGGCCGCGGACCGTGCGCACGTCTTCCACTCCTGGTCCGCCCAGGACCTCATCGACCCGCTCGCCGTCGCCGGCGCCGAGGGGTCGTACTTCTGGGACTACGACGGCAAGCGCTACCTGGACTTCACCAGCGGGCTCGTCTACACCAACATCGGCTACCAGCACCCCAAGGTCGTCGCCGCGATCCAGGAGCAGGCCGCGAGGATGACGACGTTCGCGCCCGCGTTCGCCGTGGAGGCGCGTTCGGAGGCGGCCCGGCTGATCGCCGAGCGGACGCCCGGCGACCTGGACAAGATCTTCTTCACCAACGGCGGCGCGGACGCCGTCGAGCACGCGGTGCGCATGGCCCGGCTGCACACGGGCCGCGCGAAGGTGCTCTCGGCGTACCGCTCGTACCACGGCGGCACCCAGCAGGCCGTGAACATCACCGGTGACCCGCGCCGCTGGGCCTCCGACAGCGCCAGTGCCGGGGTCGTCCACTTCTGGGCGCCCTTCCTGTACCGCTCGCGCTTCTACGCCGAGACCGAGGAGCAGGAGGCCCAGCGGGCGCTGGAGCACCTGGAGACGACGATCGCCTTCGAGGGTCCGGGCACCATCGCGGCGATCGTCCTGGAGACCATCCCCGGCACGGCCGGGATCATGGTCCCGCCGCCCGGCTATCTGGCCGGGGTCCGCGAGCTGTGCGACAAGTACGGCATCGTCTTCGTCCTGGACGAGGTCATGGCCGGGTTCGGCCGCACCGGCGAGTGGTTCGCCGCCGATCTCTTCGGCGTCGTCCCGGACCTGATGACCTTCGCCAAGGGTGTGAACTCGGGTTACGTCCCGCTCGGCGGTGTCGCCATCTCGCAGAAGATCGCGGAGACCTTCGGCAAGCGGCCCTACCCCGGCGGGCTCACCTACTCCGGGCACCCGCTGGCCTGCGCCGCCGCCGTCGCCACGATCCACGCGATGGCGGAGGAGGGTGTGGTCGAGAACGCCGGGCGGCTCGGCGAGACGGTCCTCGGCCCGGCCCTCGCCGAGCTGGCGGAGCGGCACCCGAGCGTGGGCGAGGTGCGCGGCGTCGGCATGTTCTGGGCGCTGGACCTGGTCCGCAACCGGGAGACCCGGGAGCCGCTGGTGCCGTACAACGCGGCCGGCGAGGCGAACGCCCCGATGACCGCGTTCGCGGCCGCCGCCAAGCAGCACGGCCTGTGGCCCTTCGTGAACATGAACCGCACCCATGTGGTGCCGCCGTGCAACGTGACGGAGGCCGAGCTGAAGGAGGGCCTGGCCGCGCTGGACGCCGCGCTGGGCGTGGCGGACACGTACACCGTGTAGCCGAACGGCAGCTGCCGCCGGGAAGATCCGAACGCGTAAGGTGGCGTGCTCGTAAGAGATGGCGAGTACGTGCGAGTACGTCACCCGAACGCGTGAGGAGAAGCCCGACGATGCCCGGCAAAGGCGCCGTGACGCGCAGCACCCTGCGCCAGCAGATCGCGGACGCACTGCGCGACGAGGTGCTGGCGGGGCGGCTGCAACCGGGCCGGGCGTTCACGGTCAAGGAGATCGCCGAGCAGTACGGCGTCTCCGCGACCCCGGTCCGTGAGGCGCTGGTGGACCTGTCGGCGCAGGGCATCCTGGAGGCCGACCAGCACCGCGGGTTCCGTGTCCCGGAGTACTCCCTCGCCGACTACCGGGGCATGATCGAGGCGCGGAGCCTGGTCACCGACGGCATGTTCCAGGCGCTCACCGCCGGTCACCCCGCCCTCCTCGACATGGACAACCCGCGTACGGCGGCGGCCCTGGCCGCGGTGCGCCGGCGCGGCGAGGAGGCCCAGCGGGCGGCGGCGTCCGGTGACCTCACCGTGCTGATCGGCTACGACCTGCGCTTCTGGCGCGAGCTGAGCGGCCTGTTCGGCAATCCCTACCTGGCCGACTTCCTGCACCGGCTGCGGGTGCAGTCCTGGGTGTGCGCGGTCCAGCACCTGCGCCGGCTGCCCGACGTCCGGGGCCGCCTGTGGGCCGGCCACACCGAGCTGGTCGACGCCCTGGCCCGCCGCGAGCCCGCCTCGGCCCAGGCGATCGTCGCCGCCGCGAACACCCACTCCCTGTCCCTCCTGGAACGCCTGGCCCCCCGATGACAGGCCCAGCCCCCCACCCGAGGGCCGCCACCGGCGATCCGGCCCCCGAGGGCCCCACCGCGCCCGCCGAGGAAGCCGCTCCCGCCCCCGTCCACGGAAGCAGCACGGGTGGTTCGGGTGGTTCGGGTGGGAGCGAAAGAACCGCCGGAGGCGAAGCCGGGGCGGCGTCCGGAACCGGCCCCGCCGTCCACCTGTCGGTCCTCGTCCCGGCCTACAACGAGGAACACCGCCTGGCCCCCACCCTCGACGCCATCACCGCCCACCTCACGACCCACGAACCCCGCCCCTGGGAACTGATCGTCATAGACGACGGTTCCACCGACGCCACCCCCGCCCTCCCCGCCCTCGACGACCCCCGCATACGCCTGCTCACCAGCCCCACCCACCGAGGCAAGGGCCACGCCCTCCGCCTCGGCGTCGCCGCCTCCCGCGGCCACCGCGTCCTGATCACCGACGCCGACCTCTCCGCCCCCATCGAGGAACTGGCCCACCTCGACAAGGCGCTCGCCGAGGGCAACGCGGCGGCGATCGCGTCCCGCTCGGTCCCCGGCGCCGACATCACCGACCGCCAGCACCGCGTCCGCGAACTGCTCGGCCGGGCCGGCAACCTCCTGATACGCCGCACCACCGTCCCCGGCATCCGGGACACCCAGTGCGGCTTCAAACTGTTCGACGGGGACCGCGCCCGGGAGGCCTTCGCCGCCGCCCGCGTGGACGGCTGGGGCATCGACGTGGAGGTGCTGCGCCACTTCCAGCGCGCCGGCTGGCCGGTCGCCGAGGTCCCGGTCCGCTGGAGCCACCGCCCCGGCTCGAAGGTCGGCCCCCTCGACTACGCCCGCGCCCTCACCGACCTCGCCCGCATCCGCGCCCGTGCCCTGCGCCCCGCCGACCTGCTCGCCACCGCCCTGTTCCTGCTGATGTCGGTGGCCCTCTACGCGGGCCGCTTCTTCGACCCCTCCCACCGGTATCTCACCGACTCCCTGCAGGACCAGAACCAGTGGGAGTGGTTCTTCGCGGTCACCGCGCACAACGTCGCCCAGCTCCACAACCCCCTGTTCACCGACCTCCAGGGCTTCCCCGACGGCGTCAACCTGATGGCCAACACGGTGATGCTGGGCCTGTCGGTGCCCCTCACCCCCGTCACGCTGCTCTGGGGCCCCGCCGTGTCCCTCAGCCTGTGCATGACGCTGGGCCTCGCCGCCACCGCCGCCGCCTGGTACCGGCTGCTGGTGAAACGGGTCGTACGACGGCGCCCGGCGGCCTTCGTCGGCGCGTCCCTCGCGGCGTTCGCACCCCCGATGGTCAGCCACGCCAACGCGCACCCCAACTTCGTCGTCCTCTTCATGGTCCCGCTGCTGATCGACCGCGTCCTGCGCCTGGCCACGGGCACCCGCGTGGTCCGGGACGGGATCGTGCTCGGCCTGATGGCGGCCTACCAGGTCTTCCTCGGCGAGGAGCCGCTGCTGCTCGCCTCCCTCGGCATGCTGCTGTTCGCCGCCGCCTATGGCGCCGTACGCCGGGACGTGGCCCGGGCGGCCCGGCGCCCGCTGCTGCGGGGGCTGCTGATCGGCGCGGCGGTCTGTCTGCCGCTGGTGGCGTACCCGCTGTACTGGCAGTTCGCCGGTGCGCAGAGCTACGGGGGCATCGCGCACGACAACGCGGGCAACAGCCCCCTGTCCCTGCTCGCCTTCTCCGACCGCTCGCTGATCGCGGGCGACGCGGGGACCGCCGGCGCGCTGTCCCTGAATCCGACCGAGCAGAACGCCTTCTACGGCTGGCCGCTGACCGCCGTGGCGTTCACGATCGCCGTACGGCTGTGGGGGCGCGCTCTGGTGAAGGCGCTGGCGTTCACCGCGGTGGCGGCGGCCGTCCTCTCGCTCGGGCCGAGGATCCGCATCCCGCTGACCGACACCGTCTGCCCCGGCCCCTGGGCCCTGCTCGCCCGCCTGCCGCTGTTCGACTCGGTCATCGAGGGCCGGCTGGCGATGATCTGCGCCCCCGCGCTCGGCATGCTGCTCGCCCTCGCCCTCGACCGCGCGGCCGCCTCACCGCACCGGGGCAGCCGCCACCTCGCCCTGCTCGGCGTCGCCGTCGCGCTGCTCCCGCTGGTCCCGGCGCCACTGCGGTCCGCGGACCGGGTGGCCGTGCCGGCGTTCGTCGCGGACGGCACGTGGCGGTCGTACGTCCATGACGGCGAGACCCTGGTCCCGGTACCGCTGCCCGACTCCGGCGACGCGGAGGCGCTGCACTGGCAGACCACCGCCCACTTCGCGTTCAAGCTGCCCGGCGGCTACTTCAACGGCCCCCGGGGCACGGACGACCGCCGCGGCATCTACGGCGCCGCCCCGCGCTACACCGCCGGCATGCTCCGCGAGGTCGGTTCCACCGGCCTGGTCCCGCTGATCGGCCCGCAGGCGCGGGCGCGGGCCCGGCAGGACTTCGCCCACTGGAGGGCGGGCGTCCTGGTGCTGCCCCCGCAGCCGCACGCGGGCGCCCTGCGCACGACCCTGCGGAAGCTGACCGGGCGCGACGGGACGTGGACCGGCGGGGTGTGGGTATGGGACCTGCACGGTTCGTACAGGGGGAGCTGAGCCGCACCCGCACCGACTACCCTTCCCTGACCACCTGCTGCCGTGCGTGCACCGCGCGCCTGCCGATGCGAGGAGCCCTCTTTGGCCTGTGACCTGTGGCTGGTACCGCTCGTGGACGTGTTGTGCCACACCCCGGACAACCCGTTCGCGGAGGAACTCGCGCACTACAACAACGCGCTGGCCGCCGCCGGACTCCCTCCGGTGCCGGTCTACCAGTACATGCCGGGCCTGTCCGGCGAGGTCGCCCCGGTGGCCGGTTTCGACTACGACGCGCTGCATTTCCTGCGCCGGGCCTATCTGCTGCAGGTGTGCGGCCTGCCGGTGACTCCGGTGGACGAACTCGGCGGCGACTACGAGCAGTTGCTGGAGATGTTCGAGTCGACCGCCCAGCAGTCCCACCTGGTCTGGCACTACGACCACGCGGGCGCGTACGTCCCGGTGGACTTCCCGCACCCGCTGTCCAACGACGAACTCCTCGCCGGCGGCGGCCCGTTGGGCTCCTCGCAGAGCCTGCTGCGGGAGCTGGAGTACGTGGCGCCGACGATCGGCATCGACCCGGCCAACCCCCCGGCCGCGCCCGCGCCGCCCTCCGCCCCGACGGAGCTGGAGCAGCCGGCCGCGCCCGCGCCGTACGACCCCAGCCCCTTCGCCCGCGAACGGCACGTCTGGCTCGGCCTGCACGCGGCGGCGACACGCTCCCTGGCGCAGGGGTCGATGATCGTCTTCAGCTGACACCTTCTCCATCGGTCGGCAGCGGGAGGCCGCCGACCTCAGGATGTGCCCGGAACGTCCGGGGCAAGGGGTGGCGGGGCTCAGAACACCGGCGTCCCGGCCTGCGTCAGCTTCCAGTTGGTGACGGCGAAGTCGGCCGGATCGAGGGTCTTCTTCGCGGTCACGTAGTCGATCATGAGCTGCCGGATCTCGTTGGTCGAGCTGTAGGCGATGTCGGCCGAGGCGATGTGCGGGTAGCCGGAGCCGCCGTTGGCCCGGTAGTTGTTGACGGCCACGACGAAGACCTGGTCGTCGGCGACCGGTGCGCCGCCGTACGTGAGGTTCTTGATGCGCGACCCCTCGGCCTGCGCGATGTCGATCTCGTAGTCGACGCCGGCGGCGGTGTCGTACATGTAGTCCCAGAAGCTGTTGGCGTTCGTCAGGGTGGCGGTGTCCACCTTCGTGCCGGCGGGCACCTGGTGGTAGTACTTCGCCGCGTACTCCAGGTAGTCCTTGAGCTGGGCGCCCGTCAGCTTCTTGCCGTAGAGGGTGTTGTCGTAGATGTAGAGCCCGGCGATGTCCTTGATGGTGACGTTGCCCTGGGGGATGTCCGCGGTGCGGCTGAACGGCGCGGCGACCGAGATCAGCGGCAGCGCCGCGTCGGCCGCGGACAGTCCGGCCTGCACGGAGTCCATCTGCACCTTGTGGATGAAGTCCATGATCGGCACGTCCTTCCAGCAGGACTCCGCCGCGGACAGATCCGCCGTACACGTGCCGACCGCCGTGTTGACGTACTTCACGACCAGCTCGTGGTCGGCCTCCAGCAGCCGCTTGATCTCCGGGTCCTCGTCCACCGTGTTGGGGTTGAGGGTCTGCGCCGTCTTGCCGGTGACCCGCCACTGGCCGTGGTGCAGCTCGAGCTCGAAGTCGAAGACGCTCAGCCGGTAACCCCAGCAGTAGGGCTCCGAGAGCAGCACCTCCTCGCCGGTCTGCTCGTTCTTGACGGTGTACGACGGCACTTCCACGTGGGTGTGTCCGACGAGGATCGCGTCGATGCCGGGCACCTGCTCGGCGACGAGGTTGGAGGCGTTCTCGACGTACGGCAGCTCGTCCCCGTACGAGGAGGACCCGTCCAGGCCGGAGTGGTCGGTCAGGAACACGACGTCGCAGCCCAGCGCCCGCAGCCGCGGCACGTACTTCTTCGCCTGCTCCACCAGCCCCGGGAACACCATCTTCCCGCTGACGTTGTCCTTGTCCCACAGCGCGATGCCGGGGTTGGTCAGGCCGAGGATGCCGACCTTGATGTCCGGGGCACCGGGAACGCAGATCCGCTTCACGGTGTAGGGCGGGAAGGCCGGCCGCAGGGTCTTCGCGTCGAGCGCGTTGGCGCCGAGCAGCGGGAAGCGGCACTGGCTCTCGAACTTCCGCAGCACGTCGATGCCGTAGTTGAACTCGTGGTTGCCGAGGGCGGCGGCGTCGTAGCGCATGTGGTTCATGGCGACGGCCATCGGGTGCTCGACGCCGTCGGTGATGGGATCGACGCGGGCGAAGTAGTAGGCCAGCGACGTCCCCTGGATGATGTCGCCTGCGTCGACGAGCAGAACGCGCTCCTCCCCCTTCGCCTCCCGCTGCTGCTTGATGAGCGTGGCAACCCGGGCCACCCCCACCGAGTTGCCCGCCTTGTCGCTGTAGGGGGCGTCCCTGTAGTAGTCCCAGTCGAAGACATGGCTGTGCAGGTCGGTGGTCCCGAGGATGGAGAAGGACCAGGTGCGCGGCCGGTGCCCGCTGTTCTCCTCGGCGGCCTGCGCGGGCCCCGCCAGGGCGCCGCCTGCGGCGGCGACGGCCGCCCCGGTGACGGCCGACTTCTTCACGAACTCCCGGCGATTCATGGGACTGAGGGGCATGCGAGGCTCCTGGGAGGCAGGCGTGGACGTGAGCGGATGACGTGCCGTGCGGGGGCTACCCGCGTAGATCGTGCTCGCGCCCCGCCGGAGCCGGGAACCAGGAAAAGACCATGTCCAGGTCAAGAATCAGCCAGAAAGGACCAGATCATCAGGGGCGGCCGATGAGCCGGATCTCCGGCGGCCAGAGCACCCCGCTCGCCAGGAGCAGCGAAGGGCCCAGATGCACCGGGCACACCGAGAGCGGGGGCCTGTTGTACCGGGCGACCTCGAAGACGGCGGCGTCGGAGCAGTCCGTGCCGTCGGCATGCTCGCCCTCGCCACCGTACGGTCCCCGGCATCGCGCGCTCCGGTGCACGCTCATACCTCGATTGTGCACCGCCCCGATGGCCACCGGGACGGCCGGCGCGGGGGCCGGCCGTCCTGGCGGGGGTGTGGGCCCGAGGCTCAGAGGAAGGAGTTGATCTCGATCGTCTCGTCGCGGCCCGGGCCCACGCCGATCGCGGAGATCGGGGCGCCGGACATCTCCTCCAGCGCCTTGACGTAGTTCTGGGCGTTCTTCGGGAGGTCCGAGAAGGACTTGGCCTTGGTGATGTCCTCGGACCAGCCGGGCAGGGTCTCGTAGACCGGCTTCGCGTGGTGGAAGTCGGACTGGGAGTACGGCAGCTCCTCGACCCGCTTGCCGTCGATCTCGTAGGCCACGCAGACCGGGATCTGCTCCCAGCCGGTGAGGACGTCGAGCTTGGTGAGGAAGAAGTCGGTCAGGCCGTTCACGCGGGTCGCGTAGCGGGCGATGACCGCGTCGAACCAGCCGCAGCGGCGGTCACGGCCGGTGGTGACACCCCGCTCGCCGCCGATGCGGCGCAGCGCGTCGCCGTCCTCGTCGAAGAGCTCGGTGGGGAACGGGCCGGCGCCGACACGGGTCGTGTACGCCTTGAGGATGCCGATCACGCGGCTGATCTTCGTCGGCCCGACGCCCGCACCGGTGCAGGCGCCGCCCGCCGTCGGGTTGGACGAGGTGACGAAGGGGTACGTGCCGTGGTCGATGTCCAGCAGAGTGCCCTGGCCGCCCTCGAACAGGACGACCTTGTTCTCCTCCAGCGCCTGGTTCAGGACCAGGACCGTGTCGGCGACGTACGGCTCGATCTGCGCCGCGTAGCCCAGCAGCTCCTCGACGACCTGGCCGACGGCGATCGCGCGCCGGTTGTACAGCTTGGTGAGGATCTGGTTCTTGACGTCGAGGGCCGCCTCCACCTTCTGGGTGAGGATCGACTCGTCGTACAGGTCCTGGACCCGGATGCCCACGCGGTTGATCTTGTCGGCGTAGGTCGGGCCGATGCCGCGGCCGGTGGTGCCGATCTTGCGCTTGCCGAGGAAGCGTTCCGTCACCTTGTCGACGGTCACGTTGTACGGCGTGATGACGTGCGCGTTACCACTGATCAGGAGCTTGGACGTGTCGACGCCACGCTCGTTCAGACCGCTCAGCTCGGAGAGCAGGACCGACGGGTCGACGACGACACCGTTGCCGATGACCGGAACACACGAAGGCGAGAGGATTCCGGAAGGGAGGAGGTGGAGTGCGTACTTCTGGTCGCCGACGACCACCGTGTGGCCGGCGTTGTTGCCGCCCTGGTAACGCACCACATAATCGACGGAGCCACCGAGGAGATCCGTCGCCTTTCCCTTGCCTTCGTCACCCCACTGAGCACCGAGCAGCACAAGTGCGGGCACGCGCGTACACCCCTTCCGGGCGGGGCATGTCCAAGGTCGGGGGCGTGGGCGTAAGGTTCACCGCCGCGTACCACCGCGACCGCCTTTGGTCGCACAACCGTCGGACCGGATGCCCCGGAATAGACGAAGCCCCTGGCGCAATAGCGCAAGGGGCTCTTGCACAAAGATGCTACCCGAGGAAGCGAGGCAGGACCGAGGTGGCGACTTTCGCGACGTCCGATCAGCTGCTGGTGATCATCGACCCGGCGGCACGGCAGAGGGACGGAGAGTCCGTACGGATCGCGAAAGACGTGCTCAGCGCGGGTGCCGCCGCCAAGGTCTGCCTGCCGGAGGGGCCCGAGGAATTCGCCCGGGCGCTCGGCAGGCGGGGGTCCCGGCGCCCGGTCGTGGTCGGTGACGACCGTGCGCTGGTGCGGGCCGTGACGCTGCTGCACCGGCACCGGGAACTGGCCGGATGCGCGCTGTCGGTGGTGCCGGTGGGCGCCGCGCTGGGCCTGGCGGAGTCGCTCGGCGTGCCGAGCGGGGCCGTGGCAGCGGCGCGGGCCGCGCTGGACGGGGTGGAGCGGCGCCTGGACCTGCTGGTGGACGACAGCGACGGGGTGGTGCTGGGCGCGCTGGGCATTCCGCCGGCACCGCGCCGTGCGGCCGTCCCGGCGCCGGTGGCGGCCGCCTCCGGCCGGCCCTGGTACCGCTCCCTGGTGCGCACCCTGGCCCCGCGGCCGCCCCGCCTGGCCGCCGTGCCCTCCCCCGGGCCGGCCCGGGTGCGGGTGGAGGTGGACGGCGCGACGGTGGTGGACCTGGACCACCCGGTGGAGACGGTCTCGGTGACGCCGGGCACGGGGGGCGTGGCGGAGGTGGAGGTCCGCCCGCTGTCGGTGGGCGCGGAGGCGACGCCCATACGGACGTCCGGCCGGACGGTGACGGTGGTCGGCGCCGACTTCCGCTACCGCGCGGACTCGGCGGTCTCGGGCCCGGTGCGCAGACGCACCTGGCGCGTGGCGGAAGGCGCCTGGGGGCTGGTGCTGCCGACCACGGCGGGCTGAGGTCGGTCGAGGTACTGCTCGAGCTCGGATCAGGCCACCCTCACCTCCAGCCCCCGCAACCCCCGCATCACGAAGTTCGGCTTCCGCTCCGGCTCCGCCGCCAGGGTCAGGGTCGGGGCCCGGCGCAGGAGAGCGGTCATCGAGGCCGCGAGTTCGATGCGGGCCAGCGGGGCGCCGATGCAGTAGTGGATGCCGGCGCTGAAGGAGATGTGCGGGTTGTCCGCGCGGGTCAGGTCCAGGCGGCCGGGCTCGGTGAAGACCGCCGGGTCGTGGTTGGCGGAACCGAACAGCATGGCGATCTCCGAGCCGCGCGGGATCGTCGTACCGTCGATCTCGATGTCGTCCAGGACCCAGCGCTCGAAGAGCTGCAGCGGGGTGTCGTAGCGCAGCAGTTCCTCGACGGCCGAGGGGACGAGGGAGTGGTCGGCGCGCAGGGCGGCGAGCTGGTCCGGGTGGCGGAACAGGGCCCACCAGCCGTTCACCGTCGCGTTGACCGTCGCCTCGTGGCCCGCGTTGAGCAGCAGGACCGCCGTGGAGATCATCTCCTGCTGGGTCAGCCGGTCGTCGTCCTCGTCGTGTGCCGCGATCAGCCCCGAGACGAGGTCCTCGCCCGGCTCCTTGCGGCGGGCCGCGATCAGCTCCCGCAGGTACTCCGAGAACTCCACCGACGCCCGGACCGCCCGCGCCGCCGTCTCCTCGTCGGGGTTCAGCTCGTACATCCCGCAGATGTCCGCCGACCACGGCCGCAGCCGGTCCCGGTCCGCCTCCGGGATGCCCAGCATCTCGGCGATCACGGCCACCGGCAGCGGCTCCGCCACGTCCGCGAGCAGGTCGCCGCCGCCCGCCTCGACCAGGGCGGCCACCAGGCCGTCCGCCAGCTCGTGCACGTACGGCCGCAGCCGCTCCACCGTGCGCGGGGTGAAGGCCTTCGACACCAGGCGCCGGATCCGGGTGTGGTCCGGCGGCTCCAGGTCGAGCATGCCGTGGTCGTTGAGCGTGTGGAACGGCTCGTGCGCCGCCGGGGGCGCGGTCCGGCCGAACTCCTCGTGCGAGAACCGGTGCTGGTAGGTGCGGCCGAGCCGGCGGTCCCGCAGCAGCGCCGAGACGTCCGCGTGGTGCGGGACCAGCCACTGGTCGGTCGGCTCGTACCGGATCACCCGGCCGCTCGCCCGCAGCTCCGCGTAGGCCGGGTACGGGTCGGCGAGGAACGCCGGGTCCCAGGGGTCGAAAGCGAGGTCGGAAGCAGCTGCCATGGACGGACGCTAGCCCGGCTCACCCCGGTGTGACCAGCCTCGCCTCGTACGCGAACACCGCCGCCTGGGTACGGTCGCGCAGGCCCAGCTTCACCAGGATCCGGCTCACATGCGTCTTGATCGTGGACTCCGCCACCACCAGCCGCCCGGCTATCTCCGCGTTGGACAGGCCCTGCGCGATCAGCACCAGCACCTCCGTCTCCCGCTCCGTCAGCTCCCCGTGCGCAGCCAGCGCCCCCGGCATCAGGGGCCGGGCCTCCCCGAGGCGGGAGAACTCGGTGATCAGCCGCCTCGTCACCGACGGGGCGAGCAGCGCCTCCCCGGCCGCCACCACCCGTACCCCGTCCGCGAGCCGGCGGGCCGAGGCGTCCTTCAGCAGGAAGCCGGAGGCCCCCGCCCGCAGCGCCTGGTACACGTACTCGTCCAGGTCGAAGGTGGTCAGCACCAGCACCTTCGCCGCCGCGTCCGCAGCGACGATCTCCCGGGTCGCCTCGATGCCGTTCAGCTCCGGCATCCGGATGTCCATCAGCACCACGTCCGGGGCGAGTTCACGGACCCGTTCGACCGCCTCCCGCCCGTTGACTGCCTCGCCGGCGACCTCGATGTCCGGCATCGCGTTCAGCAGGACCGAGAAGCCCTCGCGGACCATCATCTGGTCGTCCGCTATGAGGACGCGGATCGTCATGCGCCGTCCTCGATCCCGGGGCCGGTCGCCGGTACCGGCAGGAACACCGTCACCTCGTAGCCCGCGTCGGCCGTCGGGCCCGCCGTCATCTCGCCGTTCAGCATGGAGACGCGCTCCCGCATCCCGGTGATGCCGTGCCCGGCGCCCGGCGAGGGCTTCACCAACCCCGGGGCGGGCGGCGGGCCGTTGAGGACGCGCAGGCCCAGGCCGCCGAGGACATAGCCGATCTCCACCCGCGCGCTCGCCCCCGGCGCGTGCCGCAGGGTGTTGCTCAGCGCCTCCTGCACGATCCGGTACGCCGACAGCTCGACGCCCTGCGGCAGTTCGCGCACCGCGCCGGTCACCGCCTTCTCCACGTCCAGCCCGGCCTCGCGCACGTTGGCGAGCAGCCCGTCCAGGTCGGCGAGGGTGGGCTGCGGGGCGTCCGGCGCCTCGTAGTCCTCCGCACGGACGACGCCCAGCACCCGGCGCAGCTCGGTCAGGGCGGCGACCGCGTTCTCCCGGATGGTGGCGAACGCCTTCTCCAGCTCCGGCGGCGGGTTCTCCACCCGGTACGGGGCCGCCTCCGCCTGGATGGCGACCACCGACATGTGGTGGGCGACCACGTCGTGCAGCTCGCGGGCGATGGTGGTGCGCTCCTCCAGCAGCGCGCGCCGCGAGCGCTCCACGGCGGTCACGGTCTGCTGGGCGGTCACCTCCTGCTGGGCCTCGCGCCGGACGTGCCGGACGGTGACGGCCAGCAGCAGCAGCGCCGAGAGGATCAGCATGGGCGCCACGTTGACCTCGTAGTGGCTCGCACCGAGGACGGTGTCGAACCAGGTGCCGTACGCCGCGGTGAGCAGCCACATCCACGCCGCCGTCCGCGGGCGGGTGCGTATCGCCACCACCGTGAGCACCGCCAGATGGGAGACGAAGCTGCCCGGCAGCCACGGCCAGCTGTCCCAGCTCGAGGCGAGCACGGACGTGATCGTCGTCGCGGCGAGCGACAGCCAGAACGCGCCGGCCGGACGGACCAGGGTGAGCAGCACCGGGATCAGGGCGAACAGCCCGCACAGCACTCCCGCGATCCCGTCGTCCCGGTTGCTCGCCAGGTTGCCCAGCATCGCCACCACGCCCACGGCGGTCACCAGCGCATGCGGAAGCCAGGGCGCGTACCCGCGGAGGCGGCCGGGCAGATGGCGGGTGAGCCGGCCGTCGACGCCCAGGGGCGGCAGCGGGCGGTAGGCGAAGGCGCCCCGGAGCAGGTCCTGCCGCAGCCCGCGCAGGGCGTCCGCGGCCAGCCGGAACTCCGGGCTGCGCGGCCTGGCGGCCGCGCCCGGCGGTGTCGTCTGCGTGTGCGTGGTCTCGGTCACGGCCACACGGTAGGCCGCCGCGGGCGTGGGGGTCGTCCCCTGCGAGAGGGGTTCTCGGGCATCCGTCTCAGGTACTACGGGCGCGCCCCGGGAGTCAGCGGCCGCCCGGCCGGACCAGACCCGACTCGTAGGCGAACACCGCCGCCTGGGTCCGGTCGCGCAGGCTCAGCTTCACCAGGATGCGGCCCACATGGGTCTTCACGGTCTGCTCGGCGACGACCAGCCGCCCGGCGATCTCCGCGTTGGACAGGCCCTGCGCGATCAGCACCAGCACCTCCGTCTCCCGCTCGGTCAGGGCGCCGACGCGCTGCCCCAGCGGGGCCCGCCGGGAACCGTCCAGCCGGGAGAACTCGGTGATCAGCCGCCGGGTGACGCCCGGGGCGAGCAGCGCGTCACCGGCCGCCACGACCCGCACGGCCTCGGCCAGCTGGTCCGCCGAGGCGTCCTTGAGCAGGAACCCGGAGGCGCCGGCGCGCAGCGCGTCGTACACGTACTCGTCCAGGTCGAAGGTGGTCAGCACCAGGACCCTGATGTCCGGGTGGTCCTCCGTGATGCGCTGCGTGGCCTCGATGCCGCCCAGGGTGGGCATCCGGATGTCCATCAAAACCACGTCCGGGCTCAGTTCGCCGACCTTGGCGATCGCGTCCAGACCGTCCACCGCCTGCCCGACCACGTCGATGTCGGGCTTGATGTCGAGCAGCACGGTGAAGCCCTGCCGGACCATCTCCTGGTCGTCGGCGATGAGTACGCGGATGGTGCCGGCGCCGCTCGTCATGCGGTCTGTTCTCCTGTCGTGGGCAGATCGGGCAGGGGCGTGGGACGGACCCCGTCCCGGGGGAGGAAGGCCGAGACCGAGAACCCGCCGTCCGGGGTCGCGGCCGCGGTGACACTGCCCCCGAGCATCGTCGCGCGCTCCCGCATGCCGAGCAGCCCGTGCCCGGCGCCCGGGGAGGGCGGGGCGGGGCGTCGCGGGCGGGAGTTGGTCACCGTGAGCCGCAGCCCGTCCGGCACATGCGCGACCTCGACCCGCACCCGGGAACCCGGCGCGTGCCGCAGGGCGTTGCTCAGCGCCTCCTGCACGATCCGGTACGCCGACAGCTCCACGCCCGGACCGCAGGGCCGCACCCTGCCCCGGACCTCGGAGGTGACGTCCAGCCCGGCCGCGCGGGTGTTCTCGATCAGCGCGTCGAGCCGGTCCAGGGTGGGCTGGGGGGCGTCCGGGGCCGCCACGGTGCCGGGGTCCCCCAGGGCGTACGGCTCGTCGGGGTTCTCCGAACGCAGCACCCCCAGCACCCGGCGCAGCTCGGTCAGCGCCTGGACGGCGTTCTCCCGGATGCCCGCCAGGTTCTCGACCAGCTCCCGCGAGGGGTCCTCGACGAGGTGCGGGGCGACCTGCGCCTGGATGGAGATGACCGACATGTGGTGCGCGACCACGTCGTGCAGCTCCCGCGCGATGCGGCTGCGCTCCTCCAGCAGGGTGCGGCGGGCCCGCTCCTCGGCGGTGAGGGTGGTCTGCTCGACGAGTTCGGCGCGTGCCTCCCGGCGGCCGCGCAGGGCGGTGCCGAGCAGCACGACGACCGCGCAGAGGACCACCGTGACGACCCCGGTGGGCTGGTAGTGGGTGGCGCCCCACACGCCTTCCAGGAGGTAGGTGACCAGCACGGTCAGGCCCAGCGCCTCGACCGACACCCGGGTGCGCACCCGCAGCGCGAGCAGCAGCAGGACGAACAGGTGCGCGACGATGCCGGCCGAGCTCCAGGGCCAGGTGAACGTCACGTCGGCCACCATGGCCAGCCTGCCGTGGACGGCCACGGCTCCCACCACGGTCCCGGTCATCGACAGCCACCAGCCCGCGACGGGCCGCCACATCGCCAGGACGACCGCACCGCCCTGCGCGAGCGCGATCAGGAAGGCGGTTTCGGACTCCAGGTGCCCGTTGTCCGCGAGCTGTGCCGCGGCGCCGAGCGTCACCCCGAACGCGACCATGAACAGCAGCCCGTGCGGCAGCCAGCGCAGCCACACGGACGCGGGCAGCGGATCCGCCCGCAGGGTCCACAGGTCCTCGCGCAGCACCCGCATCCGGCGCCGCGACCACCCCGCGAGCGGCAGCAGCAGCCGGCGACCCCGCGTGTCCGTCACGCGGTCCACCCTAGGGCCTCCCCGACAGACGCCGGCCGGACCCTGTCGCCTCGGCCGTCCCGCCGGCGGCCCGGTGCACCCGGACCACCCGCGACGGCCGCGGCCCGCGGCGGGGACCCTGCTCGACGGAGCGGAACACCGCCCAGTACAGGGCCAGCACCGCGGCGAACACCGGCAGCCACAGAAGCCGGGCCGCCACCCAGCCCGGGCCGGCGGGGAGCGTGTGCAGGCCCGGGCAGCGGCCGAGCAGCAGGCCCGCGGCCGTGGTGGTCATCAGGGCCGTCTGGTGCCAGAGGAAGACCGTCATCGCGGAGAGGTTGATCAGCGCGACGGCCGACCAGGCGAGCGGGCGGCTCATCGCCCGCCGCAGGCGGTCGCGCAGGAGCAGGGCCAGGCCGCACTGGGCCAGGCCGAAGGTGACGGCCGCGAGGGTCGGCGGGTCGAGGTTGGAGACCGCCGCGCCGGGGACACCGACCATCGACGCCGGGTAGCCCGCGAAGAGCACGAGGAGCGCCGTGGCCGTCGCACCCGACAGGAGCAGGACCCAGGCCGCGCGGCGGCTGTTCAGCTCGCCCCGGGTCCAGGCGGCGCCGAGCGTGTACGGAACCAGCCAGCCGGCCGCGAGGTTCACCCAGCCCAGCCAGGAGGGGCCGGCGTGCAGGCCGTAGTGCAGGACGTCCACGTGCAGGACGACGGCGAGGGGCCACAGGGGGTTGAGGCGGGTCAGGAGCGGGGTGGCGGCCGTCAGGGCGGCGAACACCAGCAGGAACCACAGTGGGGACAGGGCGAGCTTGACCAGCGTGTGGACGGTGGCCGGCGGCGCCCCGGCCAGCAGCAGGGTGCCCGCGGCCGGTGTCCACAGCAGCAGCAGCGCCGTCACCGGGCGCAGCAGGCGGGCCAGGCGGCCGTGCAGCCACTGACGGTACGTCAGGCCCCGGGCGCGGGCCGAGGCGTGGCTGCGGGTGGCCACGTGGCCGCCGACCAGGAAGAAGACGGCCAGGGTCTGGAACAGCCAGGAGACCGGGGCCAGCCGGGGCATGTGCTGCAGCGGGCTCGCGGTGTGCAGGGTGCCGTCCTGCACGACCAGGGCGGTGACGAGCCAGTGGCCGAGGACGACGCCGAGGATCGCGAAGGCGCGCAGGGCGTCGACCGCGCGGTCGCGGGAGGCGGGGGTGGCCGCGTCGACGCGGTGGGCGGCCCGGCGGACGGCGTTCGTCCTGCCGGCGATGAGTGACCTGGGCTGCTCAGCCATGAGTGACCTCCGTGGGCTCGCCGAGAGTGATCCGGGCGAGGTTCGTGAGGGAGCGGGAGCCCGGCGTGAAGTAGCCGCTGTGCTCGGCGGCACCCGCGTCGAAGACCCGGGCGCCGAAGGCGCGGGAGACCGGGTCGGTGCCGAAGCCGACGGTGGTGAACAGGAGGTCGGCACGCACGTGCGGTACGTGCGCCACCCAGTCCGCGCTGCCGCGCGCCGCCCAGACGCGGGCCCGGGTGTGCAGGGCGGCGGCGGAGTCGGCACCGGTGCCGGGGCTGCCGATCAGGGCGATGTCGTCCACGTCCAGGCCGGGGGCGGTGCGGCCGCAGACCACCGAGCCGTAGGAGTGGCAGAGGAGGGTGATGCGGGTGTGGGCGGGCGTGAGGGCGCGCAACTCGCCGATGAGCGCGCGGAGTCGGGGTGCCGCGTGGTCGGCGCGGGTGGTGGTGGTGACGGTGGTGCTGACCGTGCCCGGGGTTTCGTAGCCGAGCCAGGCGACGACGGCGGGGCGGGTACCGGGTGGGGTGCGGTGCCGGAGCTCGGCGTACAGGGCCGCCGCGGCTAGGTGGAAGCGGGCGTAGGTGTCGAGGGAGGTGTCCGAGCCGGGGACCAGTACGGCGATGCGGTCGGCACGGGTGAGGTCGCCGAGGACCTCGGTGGCCCGGCCCTCGCCTCGGCCGTCGAAGGTGAGGAGGGTGCGGGAGGGGGCGGCGAGGGTGCGGTCGGCGGCGGCTCGGTGGGGGTTGCCGTGGGTGGCGGCCATGTGGGCGGCCCGGGCGGCGTCGTCCCGGTTCGCCGCGTAGGTGGAGTGGAGGGTGGCGGGGGTGAGGGGCGGCAGGGTGGCGGGGGGTGGGGCCGGGACCGTGGGGTGGGCTGTGGCGGTGAGGGTGGTGACGGTGAGAATGGTGAGGAGGGCTTGGAGCCAGCGCCGGCGTCGGTTCCGGTGGTGCTTCGGGTGCGGCCGGGTGGGCGGGGGACCGGCCTCCGGCCGGCTTCGGGTCCCCACCGGCACCACCCGTGCCGCTTTCGCCGTCGTCTGCGGGTGGCCCTCGCGGAACGCCGGCACCGTCGGCGGCTGCGGGGACGTGGTGGGGGGCGGGGGCGGTCCGGGGGGTGCGTCGGGTGTCGTCGGTGGCTGTGGGGGCGGGGTGGGTGGGGTGTGCCCCATGGGTCGGTTCCTTTCCGGGGCCCGGCCATCGGGCTTGTCCGGCAAGGAAGTTAGGGATCGGGGCCTGTCGTCGGCGTCCCGCCAGGGAGCTGTCCCGGGAGGTAGCTCTCAGGTACTACGGGTATGACCGGGCCGGCTCACCAGGCCAGTTGGGCGATCTCCTCCGCCACCACCGCGCAGGCGTCCGCCGCCGGGTCGATCAGCGGGAAGTGGCCCACGTCCTCCAGCAGCGTCAGGCCCACCATCTCACCCGCCTTCGCCGCCGCGTCCGCGTACGACTCCGCCACCGCCTGCGGTACCACCACATCCGCGCGGCCCTGGACCAGCGTCGTCGCGATGCCGGTCGGGAGGAGGAGCACGGGGTCGGCGTACGGCCGCCGCTCCGCGAAGTGATCGTGGCCGCCCAGGAGTTGACGCGCCGCGTCGCCGCAGACGTCCAGCTTCTCGGACACCTCGAAGTCCGCGAGGGGGGCCAGGGCGACCACGCCGCGCAGGACGGCCGGGCCGGCCGTGCGCCAGGGGGCGTCGGCCGGCAGCACGTGGCGGGCCGCTGCCCACAGGGCCAGGTGGCCGCCCGCCGAGTGCCCGGTGAGGACCGTGCGGCGCGGGTCGGCCTGCGGGACGGCCGCCCGGGCCAGGGCAGGCAGCGCGTCCAGGGCGGCGGCGACGTCGTCGAAGGTGTCGGGCCAGCGGCCGGCCGCCTCGGTGCCCGCGTCGCCGCCCCTGCGGTACTCGACGTTGGCCACGGCGAAGCCTCCGCGGGCCAGGAAGTCCGCGAACGGCGTGATGTGGCGACGGTCGTAGCGGGCGCGCCAGGCACCGCCGTGCAGGACGACGACGAGCGGGACGAGGGATGACTCCGTCGTGGTGCGGGGGGCGTAGAAGTCGATCACCTGGTCGGGGTGGTCGCCGTACGCGGCGGTGGCGTCCGGATCGACCGGGGCGTGCGAGAAGGCCGACTCCTCTTCGGCGGCGGCGCGGGCTGCTGCGGCGTCGTCCGGCATGCTCCAACCTCTCAGCGACGGAACGGGTTCGAGACGGGGTTCGGCGGACCAGGGGTTCGCTCTCATCGGCCGTTGGCGGGGACGGTACCAGGGTCTTCACCTGCTGGTGCGGCGCCGAGGGGGGAGACGGGGCCGGCCGTCGCGGTGGCCCCACGGCTCTGCCCGGAGGCGGGGTGCGGCCGGTCGTACCGATCATCACGATGCGGCAGCGGCATCTCACCTCGGGTGGTCACTCCCTTGACTACGGGGGGTGACACACGGTTTGCTCCCAGCCAGCGAGCGCCGACGGGCCGACCGCCCGGCACGGGCTCCGGCGCCTCGCTCTGCCCGTTCCGCCGGCCCGGCCGCACAGCGAGGTCCGCTCCTCATGAACACTCCTCCCCCGCCCGACCGTTCCCCGAGACCCCCGCGCGGCACGACCCTGACCGCCGCCGTCGTCGTCTGCCTGCTGCTCGCCGGCTGCTCCGGCTCCGGCGGGAGCGACGACGCCGGGAGCGGCGCCGGCACCGGCCGGATGAAGGTCACCCTGGTGACGCACGGCGCGCGCGGCGACGCCTTCTGGGAACTGGTGCAGAAGGGGGCCCGGGCGGCGGCGGCCAAGGACGGCGTCGAGCTGACGTACGCCAGCGACTCCGATCCGGCGGGGCAGGCGGAACTGGTCCGGGACGCCGTCCGGGACAAGGCCGACGGCATCGCGGTGACGCTGGCCAAGCCGAGTGCGATGAAGGAGCCGATAGCCCGGGCCAGGGCGGCGGACATCCCCGTGGTCGGTCTCAACTCCGGTATCGACGCCTGGCGTTCGGAGGGCGTGCTGGAGTACTTCGGGCAGGACGAGAGCGTCGCCGGCCGCGCCGTGGGTGACAAGCTGGACGATCTGAAGGCCAAGCACGCCCTGTGCGTCATCCACGAGCGCGGCAATGTCGCCCTGGAGGCGCGCTGCGCGGGCGTGAAGAAGGCGTTCGGCGGCGAGACCGACCTGCTCTACGTGGACGGCACCGACATGAACGCCGTGCAGGACGCGGTGACGGCCCGGCTGCGGCAGGACCCGAGCATCGACGAGGTCGTGACACTGGGTGCCCAGTACGCGCTGGCCGCGGTCACCTCGGTGCGGCAGGCCGGCAGCAGGGCCCGGGTCGTCACGTTCGACCTGAACAAGGACCTGGTGAAGGCGGTGCGGAGCGGCGACGTGCAGTTCGCCGTGGACCAGCAGCCCTACCTCCAGGGCTACCTGGCCGTGGACGCGCTCTGGCTGTACCGCACCAACCGCAACGTCAGCGGCGGCGGAACGGCCCCGGTGCTGACCGGACCCGCGTTCGTCACCAAGGCGAACATCTCCTCGGTCGCGCGGCTCGCCGCCAACGGCACGCGGTGACCGGGCACTTCGTGCGGGGGCACGGCCGGGGATCCGGGACGCGCCGGTGCCCGACGGCCCGGGTACGGATAGCATCCTGCGCACCCTTCGTGCGACACCGGATGCGCGGCCACCCCTCGCGCCCGTACCTCTCCGCCTCCGCCTTCTCCTCCGCCTTCTCCTCCGCCTTCTCCTTCGCCTTCTCCTCCGTCTCCCGATTCGCTCCGCCGACCGTCCCCGCTCCCCTCCTCCCCCGATGATCGCCTAGGACGACGATGTCTCCACGGACAGGCGCCCGGCGCCGTCTCGTCTCCATACGTCTCTCCCTGATCCTGCTGGCGCTGGTCCCGAGCGTCACCCTCGCCGCGGTGTGGGGCGTGACGACGACGCAGATGTTCTCGGAGGGCCTGCGCCTGAGGTCGCAGACCGCCCTGAGCCGGTCGACCGGCGCCATGGGGACCGAGGCGACGCTCGCGCTGCAGCAGGAACGCAGCCTCTCGGCCGCCTGGCTGGCCTCGCGCAAGCCGGCCGACCGCGGCGCGCTGGACACGGCACGGGAGCGGACGGACGCGGCGGTCGCGAAGCTGGTCGGCCAGTCGGCGGCGATCCGCAGGGCGCCCGCCCGCGTCAAGGACCGGATGTACTCGGTCGTCGCCTCGGTGGGCAGCCTGGAGTACTACCGGGACCAGGTGGACGATCCCACCGACATCACCGCCGAGCAGGCGCTCGACCAGTACACCTCGATCATCGACGACCAGATCCAGGCCTTCCAGCAGCTCTCCCAGGTCGACGACGGCGACCTCACCTCGCAGGCCGGCCCGCTGGTCTCGCTGGAACACGCCGCCGAGCAGGTCTCCCAGGAGAACGCGCTGCTCACCCTGGCCTGGCGGTCCGGGCGTCTCGACGACGCGCGGCGGGAGAAGTTCGCCGAGCTGGTCCACGCACGCCGCTGGCTGGTCCAGGACCAGATCGTGCCCTCGCTGCGCGGCAACACGAAGACACAGACCGAGCGCATCCTCCAGGGCGACGACTGGGCCACCCTGCAGAGCATCGAGGACCGGGTGCTGGCCGCCCGGCCGACCGGGAACGGCACGTCCCGCGGGATCACGCTGCCGGCCGCGCGGCAGCAGTGGACCGGCGCGCTGAACCGGGTCTCCGACCAGTACTCGGCGCTCATCCGGCAGCAGACGGCGGACCTGCTCTCCCGCAGCGCCGGCAAGGCGCGCGGGCTGCTGCTCACCGCCGCCTCGCTGAGCGCCGGCGGGCTGCTCGCCCTGCTGGTGTGCGTCGTCATGTCCTGGCGGATCACCCGCTCCCTGTCCCGGCGGCTGCGCGGCCTGCGGGAGGCCACGCTCAGCCTGGCCGAGGAGCGGCTGCCCGACGTGGTGGCCCGGCTGGACCGGGGCGAGAAGGTCGACGTGGACCTGGCGACCCCGCCGCTGGACTACGGCGGCGACGAACTCGGCCAGGTGGCCCAGGCGTTCAACACCGCCCAGCGCACGGCGGTGCACACCGCGGTGGAACTCGCCGACACCCGGCGCGGCTTCCAGAAGGTCATCCTGGGCATCGCCCGGCAGAGCCAGAACCTGGTCAACCTGCAGCTCAGCAAGCTCGACGCGCTGGAGCGCGAACACCAGGACCCGGACGTGCTCAAGGGGCTGTACGAACTGGACTCCACCGCGAGCCAGTTGCGCCGCTACGAGGAGAACCTCGTCATCATCAGCGGCGAGCAGCCCCGGCGCAGCTGGAGCGAACCGGTCGCGCTCATCGACATCCTGCGCAGCGCCGTCGGTGAGGTCGCCGAGTACCAGCGGGTGGAGGTGCACACCGACGAGGAGCTGTGGATCGCCCCGCCCGCGGTGGCGGACGTGATCCATCTGCTGGCCGAGCTGATCGACAACGCGACCGCCTACTCCCCCGCGCCCAGCCCGGTCTGGGTGCGGGCCGCGATGGTGGCCAAGGGGCTGGCGATCGAGATCGAGGACCGGGGCCTCGGGATGTCCGAGGAGGACTACGCCTCGTTCAACGCCCAGTTGGCGGTGCACCCGCAGTTCGACGTGGTGGCGCTGGCCGACGACCTGCGGCTCGGCATGTTCGTGGTCGGGCGGCTCGCCACCCGGCACGGCATCGCGGTCACGCTGCGCCCCTCGCCGTACGGCGGGACGACGGCCATCGTGCTGATCCCGCACGACATCGTGGTGCGGGAGGCTCCCGCCCCCGCCGTCGCACCGGAGGCGACCGCCGGCGAGAGCCCGCCGGCCCCCCGGCCGGCCCCCGCCCGGCCCGTCCTCGCCACGGCGACCTCCGGCACGGGCGCCACCGGCGAGGGCGCGGCCGGGCAGGGACACGGGCTCGCGCCGCTGCCGCGCCGGGTGCCGCAGACGAGTCTCGCCGCCGAACTGCGGGACGAACCGGCCCCGGCCGAGCAGCCCGGCCCGCCCGAGGAGCAGGACTTCACCGCGGAACAGGCCGCGGCCTCCCTGTCCGGCTTCCAACGCGGCACATCCCGCGCCCGCGCCGACGACGCCGCGCCCGAGGAGCCGGACCGGCCCGACCGCGGCGACGACTCCGAACCCGAGGACCCGCAGGCACCGGTCGCCGCCGCGGGGCCGCCCGTCACCGTGACTCCGCCCGCCGACCGCTCATGAAGGACAGTGACATGACACCCCCCGCCCCCGCCACGCACACCCAGCTCGACCAGCTCCTCACCGGACTCGTGGAGCGGGTGGCCGAGGTGAACCACGCCGTCGTGCTCTCCGAGGACGGGCTCGTGGTGAGCAAGTCCACCGGGTTCCCGCGCGACGACGCCGAGCGGCTGGCGGCGACCGCGGCCGGCCTGATGAGCCTCAGCAGGGGCGTCAGCATGGACTTCCGCGGCGGACCGGTGCGCCAGGCCCTCATCGAGATGGCGCACAGCTATCTGATCCTCACCGCCGCCGGACCCGGCGCCCACCTCGTCGTCCTCACCAACCAGGGCGCGGACGTGGGCGTGGTGGCGTACCAGATGAACATGCTGGTGAAGAAGATCGGCGAGCACCTCAGCGCGGCCCCGCGGGCCGGTGCCGCCCCGGCCGGCCCCGGCGAGTGAGGTGAGCGGAGGTGACGCCGGAGGTGACACCGGGGGCCGTCTGGTGCGGCCGTTCACCCTGACCGGCGGACGGACCCGGCCCAGCCGCACCGACTTCACCCTGATCACCACGGTGACGGCGGTGGAGGCACCACCGGCCCACGGCCCGCGCCCGCAGCCGGAGCACGCCCGCATCCTGCGGCTGTGCGAGCGGCCCGTCGTCGTGGCGGAACTCGCCGCGCACCTCGACCTCCCGGTGAGCGTGGTCGTCATCATGCTCTGCGACCTGCTGGAGGCCGGCCGCATCACCGTCCGCCGGCCCCGCTCCGTCTCCGGCAAAACCGACCCGGACCTGCTGAAGAAAGTGAGGGACGGCCTTGGCCGGCTCTGACACCGCCGCCCGCGCGGTTCCGGCGCCCGACACGGTGAAGATCCTCGTCGCCGGCGGGTTCGGCGTGGGCAAGACCACCATGGTCGGCTCGGTCAGCGAGATCGCCCCGCTGCGCACGGAGGAACCGCTGACCGCCGCCGGCCTCGGCGTCGACGACCTCGACGGCATCGAGGAGAAGAAGGCCACCACCGTCGCCCTGGACTTCGGCCGCATCACCATCGGCGACGACCTGGTGCTGTATCTGTTCGGCACGCCCGGGCAGCAGCGGTTCTGGTTCATGTGGAACGACCTGGCCCTCGGCGCGCTCGGCGCCGTGGTGCTCCTCGACGTGCGCCGGCCGCAGACGAGCTTCGCGGCCATCGACTTCTTCGAGCGGCGGCGCATCCCGTTCGTCATCGGGGTCAACGGCTTCCACGGGGTGCACCCCTACCCGCCCGAGGAGATCCGCGACGCCCTGAGCCTGCCGGCGGACGTACCGGTGCTGCTGTGCGACGCCCGGGAGCGGGCCTCGTGCCGGGACGTGCTGATCGCGCTCGTGGACCAGCGGATCGCGTGCGCCGACCGGCGCCCGTGACCCGCCGGACCGGCCACGGGCGCCCCGGGACGCACACCCCCGGGGGCCGCCCGTGCCGGCCGCGCACCGTGCACCGCTAGTCCAGTACCTCCCCCAGCACCCGGGCCGCCCGCTCGACGTCGCCGAAGCCGACGTACAGCGGTGTGAAGCCGAAGCGCAGGACGTCGGGATGGCGGAAGTCGCCCACGACGCCCCGGGCGATCAGCCGCTTCATCACGGCGCCCGCGTCGGCGCAGCGCAGGGCGACCTGGCTGCCCCGGTGCTCGTGGGCCGCCGGGGTGACGGACTCGACCCGGCCGGGGCCGGTGTACGCCGTGACGCACTCGAGGAAGAAGTCCGTCAGGGCCAGGGACTTGCGGCGGACCGCGGCGACGGACACGCCGTCCCAGACCTCCAGGGCCGCCTCCAGGGCCAGCATGGACAGGATGTCCGGGGTGCCGACCCGGCCGCGCAGGGCGCCCGGTGCCGGAGCGTAGGACGGGTCCATGCCGAAGGGCTCGGCGTGCGAGTTCCAGCCGGGCAGCGGCGAGTCGAAGCGGTCCTGCAGGTCGCGGCGGACGTAGAGGTACGCCGGTGAACCCGGGCCCCCGTTCAGGTACTTGTAGGTGCAGCCGACCGCCAGGTCGACGCCGTGCTCGTCCACGCCCACCGGCAGGGCACCCGCGCTGTGGCACAGGTCCCAGACCGCGAGGGCGCCGGCGGCATGGATCGCGGCGGTGAGGGCGGGCAGGTCGTGCAGCCGGCCGGTGCGGTAGTCGACGTGGTTCAGCAGGACGGCCGCCGTCCGGTCGCCCAGCGCCGCCGGGACCTCGGCCGGGGTCACCGCCCGCAGGGTACGGCCCGTCAGCCGGGCCGCCGACTCGGCGATGTAACCGTCCGTCGGGAAGGTCGTCGCGTCGACCAGGATCTCGTCCCGGTCCTCGCCCGCCATGCGGACGGCGCCGACCAGTGCCTTGAAGACGTTGACGCTGGTGGAGTCCCCGACCACGATCTGGCCCGGTGCCGCGCCGACCAGCGGGGCGATCCGGTCGCCGATCCGCTCCGGCGCCGTCCACCAGCCGCTCTCCTCCCAGGAGCGGATGCGCAGCTCGCCCCACTGCCTGCGGACGACGTCCTCGACCCGGCCCGGCACGTTCGCGGGCAGGGCGCCGAGGGAGTTGCCGTCCAGGTACACGGCCTCGTCGAGGACGAAACGGGAGCGCAGCGCGGCCAACTCGTCCGCGCCGTCCAGCTTTTCCGCGCGTACGGCGAGCTCAGACATGGGACCTCGCCGTCCACAGCTCGGGGAACACGTTCTTGCGGGCACGCTTCTCCAGCCAGGCCACACCGGCGGAGCCGCCCGTGCCGGCCTTGGCGCCCATCGCGCGGCGCGTGGCGACCAGGTGGTCGTTGCGCCATCGCCACACCAGCTCGGCCACGTCGGTCAACGCCTCGCCCAGCCGCGCCAGTTCGGCGTGCTCCTCGCCGGAGTACACCGCCGTCCAGGCGGCCTCGACGGCGTCCGAGTGCTCGTAGCGCCGGGAGACGTCCCGGTGCAGCACCTCGTCCGGGATCGCGTGGCCGCGGCGCGCGAGGAGCCGTACGACCTCGTCGTACAGGCTCGGCTCGTGCAGTGCCTTCTCCAGTTCGGCGTGGGCGCGCGGGGCGCCGCGGTGCGGGACGAGCATGGACGCGGACTTCTCGCCGAGCAGGAACTCCAGGCGGCGGTACATCGCCGACTGGAAGCCGGAGCCCTCGCCGAGGGCGCCGCGGTAGGAGTTGAACTGTGCCGGGGTGAGCTGGCCGAGCGGCTTCCAGGAGGCGTTGAGGGCCTCCAGTTCGCGGACGGAGCGCTTCAGCGCGGCCACGGCGGTCGGGACGTCGTCCCGGCGCAGGGCCTGCGCGGCCGTCTCCCACTCGTGCACGAGGACCGTGAACCACAGCTCCATGACCTGGGTCGTGACCAGGAAGACCATCTCCCCGGGATCGTCGGAGAGGGTGTGCTGGAGGTGGGTGAGCACGTCCGCCTTGACGTAGTCCTCGTACGGCGTCGTACCGGCGAAGTCGAGGTTCGGGTCGAGATGCGGGGTCTCGGGCTCAGCGGCCTCGGAAGGGGGGTGAGCCTGGTGGGACATCGCTGTCTCCTGTTGTTACTCCGGGTAGCGGTCCGCCCCTGCCGATGCCGGCACGGGGGCCCCGGTCCCCACCCCGCATCCTCCGCAATCACTCCGGTATCGGCAAGGCCCGTCTGCTGCCAGACGGGCCACAGGGATCTCCCGTACGGGTCAGCCGAGGGTCTGGGCCGCCGTCGGGGAGGAGTCCTTCAGGAACTGGGTGCAGCGCTCGTACTCCTCCTGCTCGCCGATCGCCTGTGCGGCGCGGGCGAGGGCGTGCAGGGCGCGCAGGAAGCCGCGGTTGGGCTCGTGCTCCCAGGGGACGGGGCCGTGCCCCTTCCACCCGCTGCGCCGCAGCGCGTCCAGGCCGCGGTGGTAACCCGTACGGGCGTAGGCGTACGACTCCACGACCGAGCCCCGCTCGAACGCCTCGTCGGCCAGCTGGGCCCAGGCGAGCGAGGAGGTCGGGTACTGGGCGGCGACATCCGCGGGCGCGGTGCCGTTCGCGAGCAGCCGGCGGGGCTCCGGGTCGTCGGGCAGGTGGGTCGGGGGCGGGCCGCCGAGGAGGTTCTCGTGAATCGTCATGGGATCAGTCTCGCGCACGCGGCCGGCCACAGCCACGTGCGGCCCGAGTGGCCGGGCGGTACCGCAATCCAGGGACCTAGGGACGGCGCCCGGACTCCAGCGGGGGTGTCGTCACATTGCCGTGGGTCCGGCATTCGGGCCGGCGGCACCCCGGCTCCGGGCGGCGGACCAGCGCAAACGCCAGGGCGGAGCCCAGGACCAGCACCGCCGAGCAGATCGGCATCGCCCGGTCGAACGCCGCGTCGAAGGCCGCCGGGAGGCGATACGCCTCGGGGCCCATCCCCGCCAGCAGCGGCAGCGCGGCCACCGCCACCAGCCCCGCCGCCCTCGCCGCCGCGTTGTTGATGCCGCTCGCCAGGCCCGCCCGTGCGGTGTCGACCGAGGCGAGGACCGTGGCCGTCAGCGGCGCGACCAGGGTGACCATGCCGGCGCCCATCACCAGCAGCGCGGGCAGGACGTCCGTCAGGTAGTCCGCGCCTCTGCCCACGCGCAGCATCAGCAGCATCGCCGCCGCGCACAGCAGCGGCCCCACGGTGAGCGGCAGACGCGGCCCCGTACGGTCGGCCAGCGCGCCCGAGCGGGCGGAGAACAGCAGCATCAGCACGGTCGTGGGCAGCAGCGCCGTACCGGCGGCGAGCGGGGAGTAGCCGGCCACGACCTGGAGCTGGAGGGCGGTGAGGAAGAAGAAGCCGCCGAACGCCGCGTACACGCACAGCGTGACCAGGTTGACGGCCGTGAACTGGCGCGAGGCGAAGATGTCCGGCGGCAGCATCGGATCGGCGCGGTGTCTCTCGACGTACACGAAGGCCACCGCCGCCGCCAGGCCCGCCACCCCGCTCAGGACCACCGCCGGGGAACCGCCGCGGGCCTCGATGAGCGCGTACGTCAGCAGGGCCAGGGCCAGGGCTCCCAGCGCCGCCCCGAGGACGTCGAAGCGGCCGTGGGCGGAGCCGGAGGCGGACTCCGGCACATGGCGCAGCGCGACCGGCACGCACAGCGCGGCCAGCGGCACGTTGAGCAGGAACACCCAGCGCCAGCCGGGGCCGTCCACCAGCCAGCCGCCCAGGAACGGGCCGACGGCCGCGCCGATGCCGCCGAAGCCGGACCACAGGCCGACGGCGCGGCTGCGGTCGTCGGGATGGAAGGAGGCCTGGATGAGCGCCAGGGAGCCCGGGGTGAGGAGCGCGCCGCCGATGCCCTGCAGCGCGCGGGCGGCGACGAGGACGCCGGACGTCGGCGCCAGCCCGCACAGCAGCGAGGCCGCCGCGAACCACACGACGCCGACGGTGAAGACCTTGCGGCGGCCGTAGTGGTCGCCCAGTGAACCGCCCAGCAGGATCAGCCCGGCCAGCGTGACCATGTACGCGTTGACGGTCCACTGCAGCGCGGCGAGGCTCGCGTCCAGGTCACGGCCGATGCGCGGCAGCGCCACGTTGACGACGGTCGAGTCCAGCATGGCCATGCTGGAGCCGAGGACGGTGGTCAGCAGGATCCACTTGCCCTGGGGCGAGGCCAGCCGGACGTCGGGCACCTCCCCAGGTATACAGCGGGCCCGACGGCAAGGACAGCCGCCGGGCCCACCGCGGGGTACCGCTTACTTGATCTTGTTGCCCGCCGAGCGCAGGTTCTGCGTGGCCTCGACGACACGCGCGGCCATGGACGCCTCGGCCAGCTTGCCCCAGGTCCGCGGGTCGTAGGTCTTCTTGTCGCCGACCTCGCCGTCGACCTTCAGGACGCCGTCGTAGTTCTTGAACATGTGGGCGGCGACCGGACGGGTGAAGGCGTACTGGGTGTCCGTGTCGATGTTCATCTTCACGACGCCGTTCTCCAGCGCGGTCAGGATCTCCTGCTCGGTGGAGCCGGAGCCGCCGTGGAAGACGAAGTCGAACGGGGACTGCTTGCCGAACTTGGCGGCGACGCCCTCGTTCAGCTCCTTCAGCAGCTCGGGGCGGAGCACGACGTTGCCCGGCTTGTACACGCCGTGCACGTTGCCGAAGGACGCGGCCAGCAGGTAGCGGCCCTTCTCGCCCAGACCCAGGGCCTCGGCGGTGCGGATCGCGTCGTCGACCGTGGTGTAGAGGGAGTCGTTGATCTCGTGGGAGACGCCGTCCTCCTCGCCACCGGTCGGGGTGATCTCCACCTCGAGGATGATGTTGGCGCGGCGGGCCTGCTCCAGCAGCTCCTGGGCGATCTCCAGGTTGTCGGCGAGGGTCTCGGCGGAGCCGTCCCACATGTGCGACTGGAACAGCGGGTGCCTGCCGGCCTTCACGCGCTCCTCGGACAGCGCGAGCAGCGGACGTACGTACCCGTCGAGCTTGTCCTTCGGGCAGTGGTCGGTGTGCAGCGCGATGTTGACCGGGTACTTCTCGGCGAGGATGTGCGCGTACTCGGCGAGCGCGACCGCGCCGGTCACCATGTCCTTGCTGTACTGGCCGCCCAGGAACTCGGCGCCACCGGTCGAGATCTGGACGATGCCGTCGCTCTCCGCCTCCGCGAAGCCGCGCAGGGCAGCGTTCAGGGTCTGGCTCGAGGTGACGTTGATGGCCGGGTAGGCGAACTTGCCTGCCTTCGCCCGGTCGAGCATCTCGTTGTAGACCTCGGGGGTTGCGATGGGCATCTGTCCGCTCCTCGTGTTGCGGGGTGGGTACTGCGTTTTCGGCCCTGACCTAGACCTTGGGATGCGACGTCATCGTCGTCCCCATCTTTCCAGACATGACCCGATGCTCGGCGCTCCGGTCAAGCCACGGGCAAGTCCAGGTCAAACCCGCGCGTCAGTCCAGACCCAGTTCATCCTTCGAGAAGGCGAAGCGGTAGGGGACACCCGCGCCGGCCTCGATCTTCTCGGCGGCGCCCGTGGCCCGGTCCACGATGGTCGCGACGGCGACGACCTCGGCGCCCGCCTCGCGCACGGCCTCCACGGCGGTGAGCGGTGAACCGCCGGTGGTCGAGGTGTCCTCGACGACCAGTACCCGACGGCCCGCGATCTCCGGGCCCTCCACGCGCCGCTGCAGCCCGTGCGCCTTCGCCGCCTTGCGTACGACGAAGGCGTCCAGCTTCTTCCCGCGCGCGGCGGCGGCGTGCAGCATGGCGGCGGCGACCGGGTCGGCGCCCATGGTGAGCCCGCCCACCGCGTCGAAGTCCAGGTCCTCGGTCAGGTCCAGCAGCACCTGACCGACCAGCGGCGCGGCCTCGCCGTCCAGAGTGATGCGGCGCAGGTCGACGTAGTAGTCCGCCTCGAGCCCCGACGACAGGGTCACCTTGCCGTGCACCACGGCCTTGTCCTTGATCTGCTGCAGCAGCGCGCCACGTGTGCCCGGCGGCATTGCTTCGTTGACGTCCGTCATGCCGACCAGCTTAGAGGCGCCGCCAGCTCCAGGTGGTCGTGGCCTCCAGCGGCTCCAGCGGGGTGACCAGGCGGGGCAGGGTGTTCAGGCCGTTGGGCGGGCCGGTCTGCGGTTCGACGCAGACGGCCTCGGCCTGCTCGTCGTAGACGACCACCCACTCCTCCCGGCTGGTCACCCGCAGTTCCAGCCGACCGGGCCAGGTGAGGGTGACGTCGACGCCGCCGGGCATGCCGAAGCAGTCGTCCCAGGGGCCGGGCTTGGGATCGACCCGGTTGCCGGTGGGCAGATGGTCGGGGCCGCGCTCCTCCTGCCAGGCCGGCTCGAAGTCCACCTGGACGTCCTCACCGCCCAGGTTCCGACGGAACCAGGGGTGCCAGCCGATCTGCGCGGGGAAGGAGTCGCCGTACGTCTCCACGGACATCGTCAGCGTCAGGCTGTCCTCGGCCAGCGCGACGACCTGGGTGACCCGGCCGGGATGCGGCCAGGGGTCGGTCAGGTCGTAGGTGAGGACCGCCTCGTCGCCCGAGGTGCGGGCGGTGCGCCAGGCGCCGTCGCGCGCGGTGCCGTGGATGGCGTGCGGCGGGGAGTTGAGGGGCATCTGGCGGACGGTGGCGCCGTCCAGGAAGCGGCCCTCACGGATCCTGCCGCACCAGGGCACCATCGGGAAGCAGCCGTAGCGGGGCCCTTGCCGCAGCAACTCCAGGGCGCCCACCTCGAGGCTGCTGATACGGCCGCCGTGGGCGGGGCTGACGTGTACTTCCGCGGTACCTGCGGTCAGCGTGATGTCGTCGTTGCTCACGGGACGACAGTACTGGGGGGATCGGTCCGGATTCCGGCTGCGGGTTCACCTCAGCGGCGTCTGCGCAGGGCCCTGCTCACGACGATCGCCGACGCCACGGCCAGGGCCGCCGCGGGGGCCGCCCAGCGCAGGGCCCGGTTGCCGGTGACGGTCTGGGGGGCCGGTACGGGCGCGTAGCGGCCGCGGGGCGGGGCGTGGTCGACCTCCTCGGCGCTGCGGCCGATCATCGTGCGGCGCGCGTGCGCGGCCTCGGCCGGGGGCTCGCCGGTGTCGGCGAAGTCCTCGGCGAGGCGGTCGGCGGCGGTGTCCTCGTCGGTCTCCGGGTCCAGGGAGGGCGGCGGTACCTCGGTGTCGAACACGGAGGTGTGCCCCGCCTCCTCCCGCGTCCGCTGTGTCTGCTCCGGGTCCTCCGGGGTCTCCGCCAGCGCCTCCACGAAGCGGTTCAGCAGCCGCGTCACCGCCGAACTCACCGCGTCCGCGGGGAGTTCGGCGATCCGGCCGTCCGCGTCGGCCGTGCCGTCGACCGTGACGGACGTGCCGTCACCGGTGTCCGTCAGGCGCACGGTGAGGGCGAGTTTGACGGTGCCGGTGCCGCGGGCCTCGGTGGCCTCGCCGTCGACGGTGTAGGTGCCGTCCTCGCGGGATTCGACCCGAACCGCTCCCCGGTAGGTGACGGAGTGTCCCCCGACCCGCACCTTCAGCCGTCCGGCGACGGGCTGCGCGCCGGCGTCCTGCTGGAGTCCGGGTACCGCCCGGGCGACGCGCGCGGGGTCGTCGAGTGCCTGCCTGAGCCGGTCCGCCGGAACCGGGACGAAGACCTGGTGCTCCATGTCGGCTCACCCTACCCAGTGGGCGCCGGAACGTACCCTCGCGTGCGGACATGGCCGCTCAATAGCGCGGATGGACCAGCGTCGAGGCGGCAAGCCCGTCGATCCGGGTACGGTCCGCCGCCCGCCCGTCCGCCGACAGCGCGGCCTGGCCGAGGGTGCGCGGGCGGGGTGCCCGTGGGTCCAGGCGCAGCGGGGGGGCCGGGCCGTCGGCGGAGGCGAGCAGGAAGCCCCAGTCGTGCGGGGCGCGGGAGGCGTCGGCCGAACGGTCGGGGCCGGGCGGGAAGCCGGAGTCGTGGCCGAGCACACGGTAGGGGGTGGGGGCGAGGCCCGCCGCGCGGAGGGTCGAGGCGACCGTCCAGAAGGCGCGGGGGCGGGCGGTGACCGGCCCGGCGTGGACCACGAGGCGGCCGTGCGGGGCGAGGGTGCGGCGGGCGAGGCCGTAGAACTCCTGGGAGTACAGCTTGGTGCTGGCGGTGATGCCGGGGTCGGGCAGGTCCGCGATCACGACGTCGTACGCCGCCGTCGGCGCGCCGCGCAGCCAGCTCAGGGCGTCCGCCGTCGTGACGTGGAGCCGGGTGTCGTCGTAGGCGTGCCCGTTGAGGGCGGACAGGGCCGGGTCGCGGCGGGCCAGACCGACCAGGCCGGCGTCGAGTTCGACGACGTCGACGCGGCGCACGTCCCGGTGGCGCAGGACCTCGCGGGCGGCGAGGCCGTCGCCACCGCCGAGGATGAGCACCCGCGCGTGCGGGCCGGTCATCGCGGGCTGCACCAGGGCCTCGTGGTAGCGGCGCTCGTCGCGGCCGCCGACGCGGAGCCGGCCGTCCAGGAAGAGGTCGAGGGGACGGCCGTCGGTGCCGCCGGACAGGACGATCTCCTGGACGTCGGTCTGCAGGGCCACCCGGACGTCGCCGCCGTACACCGCCTGCCGGGCGGCGCGTTCGAAGTCGCCGGCGAGGGCGGCGGCGGAGGCGAGGACGCCGAGGACGGTGAGACCGGCCAGGAGCAGGGTCCAGCGGGCCCGGCGGGTCAGATCACGGCGGAACAGGCCGAGGACCAGGGCGCCGCCGGCGACCACGTTGACCGTGCCGGTGAGCAGGGCGCCCGTCAACTGGCCGAGGAAGGGCAGGAGAAGGAAAGGAAAGGCGAGGCCGCCGACCAGCGCGCCCACGTAGTCCGCGGCGAACAGGTCGGCGACCGCGCCGCCCGCGTCCTGGCGGCGGATGCGCTGGATCAGCTCCATCAGCAACGGCACTTCGGCACCGACCAGCAGGCCGATGGCGAGGGAGAAGGCGACCAGCAGACAGCGCGGCCCGTCGGCCCAGATGCCGCCCCAGCCGCCGGTCCAGGCGAACACGGCGTACAGCGACATCGCGCTGCACCCGCCGACCAGCGCGAGCGCGGTCTCGAGGGCGCCGAAGCCCACGGCCGCGTGCCAGCGCAGCCGCTTGGCGGCGAGCGAGCCGATGCCCATCGCGAAGACCATCACGGACAGCACGACCGAGGCCTGGGTGACCGAGTCGCCGATCAAGTACGAGGCGAACGCGACGAGTTCCAGTTCGTACACGAGCCCGCAGGCCGCGCAGACGAAGACGCACACGAGGACCAGGAACCGCCCGGTGCCGGGCCGCACGGGCAGCCGGGCGGGGCCTGTCCAGGGCGGGGCACCCGGGGGCGCGGGGGCGTGCGGTTCGATCATTCTGCGACGTTACGTCACACGCTCGGCACGCTTTGTCACCCACACGTGTGGAACTCCGGACAGTTGACGCATGCGTGTTTATGTCGTCCCGGAGGCGTGCGGGCCCGGCGTACGGTCGGCGCGCCCCGCGTCAGAGCTGCCGCGCCGCCGGCGTGCGGGCCCCCACCCGGGTCCTGGTCGCCACCAACTGGCCGTCCTGCGGGTAGGCGTGCCAGGTCCGCCAGTGCACCTGGCCCTCGTGCCGCTGGGCCAGCATGGCGGTGAAGGCGTGCGGGCTGCCCGGGAAGACACCGGCGAGGCCGTGCGGATGCTCGGAGACCAGGGCCAGCAACTCCTGGGCACGGCCCGCGAAGGAGCCCGGCGTGAGCACCTCGACGCGCGCCGCGAACTCGTACTCCCAGTCACCGACCCGCTTGGCCACGCCCAGCGGGAGCGGGGTGCTGGAGCCGGGGATGCACGCGACCGTCTCCGAACAGGTGCCCCGCTCCTCCTCGACCAGCACCTGGTGGGAGGCGCCGAGCAGTCTCAACTGCAGCTTCACCCCGGTCAGTTCCAGGTCGAGGGTGGCCAGGGCGGGGAGCGGCTCGCGTCCGAGGGCCCAGGCGAGGTCGGCAGCGCGGGTATCGGTGTAGGAGGTGTTCAGGGTCGTGAGCATGCATCGGCTCCGCTAACACGCAAGGAGGGGGGAGATCGGCCGTGTCAGCCCAGTCAGCCCGGCCGGTGGGGGCGACTGCGGGAGTCCGAGGGCTGTGTTGGTACGACGGCCGCATTGGTGATTGAGAGGGAATCATGAACAGTGGCGACGCCACAGCGTTTTTACCCAACTTCGTGGGGTTTCCATCCCTCAGAGGGCTCCACAGCTCAACTGTTCCACCACGGCGTGCGCCGGGCGCACACGGCGCTCGGCGGGGCGCCCGCCGGATGCCTTCTCCGGCGGGCGCCCGCCCCGGCGCGGGAAGCTCAGCTGCCCCGTGTCAGCTGCCTCCCCCGCATCCGCCCCCGCCGCCGCACGAGGAACCGCCGCCGCAGGAGGAGCCGCCGCCGCAGGACGAGTGACCACCCCCGCAGGAGGAGTGACCGCCCCCGCAGGAGTGGTGCCCCCCGTGCCCCCCGTGGCCGCCGTGGC
The DNA here is from genome assembly GCF_055572275.1 of Streptomyces sp. NPDC030798. Classification (NCBI taxonomy): domain Bacteria; kingdom Bacillati; phylum Actinomycetota; class Actinomycetes; order Kitasatosporales; family Streptomycetaceae; genus Streptomyces; species Streptomyces sp. NPDC030798. The sequence goes on from NZ_JBVIDR010000006.1 coordinate 442,665, forward strand.
CGCCGTGGTGCCCGCCGGACGAGCCCGGGCTGCCGCCGTCCCCGGCCCACCAGCTGCGCCCCCCGTCGTGGGCCGACGCGGACCACGTCCCGGTCCCGGCCCCCCGGACCCGGCCCTTGCCGGCCCTCCGCGCCCTCCCGGCCACGGACGCGACGACCGCCACGCCCATGACCGCGACCACCATCACGATGAAGACGGTGCCCATGGCGTCACCCTCTTTCCGTTCCCCCGAAGCGGCCCCCCGTGGGCCCCTCTCCGTCCGCCGCCTGTCGTGCGGTGACCGGGGGATGCCCGGCGGGTCAGGCCGTCAAAGCAGAGTTGAGCAAGTTCTGAGGGACGTCGACGGCGCGGCCCCCGGTGCCTCGGCCGGGGGGAGGCGGGAGAGCGCTCGTCTGCGCGAGGGGGGCGTCGGGAATAGCCTGGGGAGGAGCGGCACCGGGACGGAACCTGCCCTCCCGATGCCTCCCCTTCACCGGGGGACGGGAAGGGAGGCGACGAGCCATGCCCTGGAATCTGACCGGCACGTATCTGGAGAGCTGCAACTGCGACGTGGTGTGTCCCTGCACCACCTCGGGCCTCACCGCACCGGCCGACCACGAACGCTGCCAGGTGACCTTCGCGTTCCACGTGGACAGCGGGGCCGTGGACGGCGTGGACGTGGCCGGGCGCAACGTCGCCGTCTTCATCGACGCGCCCCGGGTGATGAGCGAGGGCGGCTGGCAGGTGGCGCTGTACCTCGACGCCTCGGCGGACGACGGTCAGGCGGAAGCACTGGGCAAGGTCTTCTCCGGCCGGGCCGGCGGGCCCATGGCGGCGCTCGCTCCGCTCATCGGTGAGGTCCTCGGCGTGGAGCGCGTCCCCATCGACTTCCGGGACGACGGCCGCCGCCACGCCGCCCGAGTGGGTGGTGCCATCGACATCGAGATCGAGGACCAGGTCGCCCCGCAGTTCGGCGAGGACGGACCGGTCATGGGCCTGACCGGCATCTTCCACCCGGTGAACAGCACGCTGACCATCGCCCGGTCCACCCGGGCCAGGGGCGACGGCGTGTACGGCCGGTCCTGGGACTTCTCCGGCGGCAACGGGCACTCGGCGCCCTTCACGTGGTCCGCGTGACCGGTCGGCCGGTCGCCGTCCGCGGCAGGGCGGGCCCGGCGGGACTGCTGCTGATCGCGGCGGCCGCGGCGTGGGTCTGGATGGTGACGCGCTGGGGTGGCATGCGGGCGATGCCGGGAACCATGGGCCTGGGCCTGCCCGCCTTCCTGGCCGTGTGGACCCTCATGACGGCCGCCATGATGCTGCCGGCCACGGCATCCGTGGCGTCGCTGTACGCCCGCACCGTCACCGTGCACCGAGCGGCGCGCATGGCCGTCTTCACGGCCGCCTACCTGCTCGTGTGGGCGGCTGCCGGGCTGCCGGCGTACGGGCTGGCCGCCGGCCTGGGCCGGAGCGCGGGCCTTCCCGGCACGACCGGGACCGCCGTGGCCGCGGCCGTCTTCGCGGTCAACGGCGTCCACCAGCTCACGCCCCTGAAGGACCGCTGCCTGGCACGGTGCCGCTCGCCGATCGGGTTGATCATGCGGTACGCCTCCTACCCCGGGCCGGCCCGCGATCTGCGTGCCGGAGCCCACCACGGGGCGTTCTGTCTGGGCTGCTGCTGGTCGCTGATGGTGCTGCTGGCGGCGTTCGGCGTGATGAACCTGTGGGCCATGATGGCCCTGACCGCCGTGATCACCACGGAGAAGCTGGCTCCGGCCGGCCGCCTCGTGGCCCGTACCGTGGGGATCGCCTCGCTCGTCCTGGCCGTCGCCGTCTTCTGGGTCCCGGCCCTGGCACCGGGACTCACGGGTGGCGGTACGGCCGGGATGTGAAGGGTGGCCGCCGGTGTTCCGGGGACGTCGGTTGAGCGGGACCCGAGCTTGGGCGCAGGATGACCGGCATGACCTCCAGCACGCGCCCGCACCTGAACCGCCGGCTGGCGGAGTTCGGCACGACGATCTTCGCCGAGATGTCCGCCCTCGCCCTGTCGACCGGGTCGATCAACCTGGGCCAGGGCTTCCCCGACACCGACGGCCCCGAGGAGGTGCGCGAGGCGGCCGTACGCGCGCTGCGGGACGGCCGCGGCAACCAGTACCCGCCGGGCCCGGGCGTCCCCGAGCTGCGCACCGCGGTCGCCGCGCACCAACTGCGCCGCTACGGGCTGTCGTACGACCCCGACAGGGAGGTGCTGGTCACGGCGGGCGCCACGGAGGCCATCGCGGCCTCGCTGCTGGCACTGCTGGAGCCGGGCGACGAGGTGGTGGCGCTGGAGCCGTACTACGACTCCTACGCGGCCTGCATCGCGATGGCGGGCGGCCGCCGGGTGCCGGTGACGCTCCGGCCGCACGGCGGCGCCTTCCGCCTCGACCTCGACGAGCTGCGCGCGGCCGTCACGGACCGCACCCGGCTGCTGCTGATCAACACCCCGCACAACCCGACCGGCACGGTCCTCACCCGCGCGGAGCTGGCCGCCGTCGCCGAGCTGGCGGTGGAACGGGACCTGCTGGTGGTGACGGACGAGGTCTACGAGCATCTGGTCTTCGACGGCGCCGAGCACGTGCCGCTCGCGACGTTCCCCGGGATGCGCGAGCGGACGGTGACCATCGGCTCGGCCGGCAAGACCTTCTCGTTCACCGGCTGGAAGGTCGGCTGGATCACGGCCGCACCGGACCTGGTCGGCGCCGTGCGCTCGGCGAAGCAGTTCCTGACGTACGTCGCCTCGGGCCCCTTCCAGTACGCCGTCGCCGAGGCACTGTCGCTGCCCGACGCCTACTTCACCGGCTTCCGCGAGGACATGCTCGCCAGGCGGGACCTGCTGGCGGCGGGACTGACCGAGGCGGGCTTCGAGGTGTTCACACCGGCCGGCACCTACTTCATCACCACCGACATCCGCCCGCTCGGCCAGTCGGACGGCTTCGCCTTCTGCCGCGCGCTGCCGGAGCGAGCCGGCGTCGTCGCCATCCCCAACGCCGTCTTCTACGACCACCGGAAGGCGGGAGCCCCCTTCGTCCGCTTCGCCTTCTGCAAGCGGACAGAGGTGCTCCAGGAGGCGGCGACACGCCTCAAGGCAGCTTTCTGAGGCCGCCGGGTTCTTCCCGACATGACGTGAGAAGGCCCGGGAGGCAGGAGTTCATCGCTCCGCTCCCGGGCCGGTACAGGGCGGTCTACTCGCCGTCCTCCTCGGGCTTCTCCGCCTCGTCGATCTCCTGCTCCAGGCCGAGCTGCTCCACCAGCCAGCGGTCGAACTCGATCGCGGCGCGGACCCAGCTCACCGTGGAGGAGACGAAGTGGTTGAGGTCGACGCCGGTGCCGATCAGCATCTGGGCCTCGCCGATGAGGCGGACGGTGCCGTCGTCGTGGGTGTGGGTGTACACCTTGGGCCACAGCGTGCGGCGGTTCCAGTCGTCGACGGACTCCAGCAGCTGCGGCTTCTCGTCGATCGGGTGGGGGCGGTCGTAGAAGGTCCGCACCGAGAAGACCGCCTGCTCGTCCTCCCCGCGGAACATGAAGTAGGTGCGGAACTGCTCCCACGGCGCCGCGAGGTCACCCTCCTCGTCGACGACGTACTTCAGCTCCATCTGGTCCAGGAGCTGCTTCACGAGGTCCTGATCCGGGACGACGGGGCCCGCCGGTCCTTGGGGCTGCGGCTCGGGCTGGCCCCCGAAGTTCGGAATCGAGGACGGGTCGATGGTCACCGTGTATTTCCCTTCGTGCGGATGCCGCCATCCTCCCCCAGAGGGGGCGGGGGATGGCAACCCCGCACCGCCTGTCAGCCGAGGGCGGAAAGGGAACCGGCGGCGCCGCGATGAGCGATGATGCGGGCATGCGCATACCCAGAGCGGTGCGGTGGGTGCTGTGGGCCCTGTGGTGGGGCTGTCTGGCCTTCTCGGCCTGGGCCTTCTGGTCGCTGTACGACGCCATGAGCAGCGTCTGAGCGGGCTCTGGACAGCCCACGGGCACGGTACGGCGGCACCGTGCCCGTGGGGCGGTGGCTACAGCGTCTTGCCCGTCGCCGGGCCCACCAGCAGGCCCTCGCCGAAGCGGTCCACCCGCACCGTGTCGCCGTCCTTGATCTCGCCGGCCAGGATCTCCTTGGCGAGACGGTCGCCGATGGTGGTCTGGACGAGGCGGCGCAGCGGCCGGGCCCCGTAAGCCGGGTCCAGGCCCTCCTCCGCCAGCCAGGCCAGCGCCTCGGGCGTGATCTCCAGCGTGAGCCGGCGCTCGGCCAGCCGCTTGGCCAGACGGTCGATCTGGAGCTTGGCGATGCGCTCCAGCTCGGGCTTGGTCAGCGCCGAGAACACCACCAGGTCGTCGAGCCGGTTGAGGAACTCCGGCTTGAAGGAGGTCCGGACCACCTCCAGGACCTGTTCCTTCTTCTCCGCCTCGCTCGTCACCGGATCGACCAGGTACTGGCTGCCCAGGTTGGAGGTGAGCACCAGGATGGTGTTGCGGAAGTCGACCGTGCGGCCCTGACCGTCCGTCAGACGGCCGTCGTCCAGCACCTGGAGCAGGATGTCGAAGACCTCGGGGTGGGCCTTCTCCACCTCGTCCAGCAGGACGACGCTGTACGGGCGGCGCCGGACCGCCTCGGTGAGCTGGCCGCCCTCCTCGTAGCCGACGTACCCGGGGGGCGCGCCGACCAGGCGGGCCACGCTGTGCTTCTCGCTGTACTCCGACATGTCGATGCGGACCATGGCCCGCTCGTCGTCGAACAGGAAGTCCGCCAGCGCCTTCGCCAGCTCGGTCTTGCCGACGCCCGTCGGACCCAGGAAGAGGAAGGAGCCGGTGGGGCGGTCGGGGTCGGCGATGCCCGCGCGGGAGCGGCGTACGGCGTCCGACACCGCCCGTACGGCCTCGGCCTGGCCGATGAGCCGCTTGCCCAGCTCGTCCTCCATGCGCAGCAGCTTCTGCGTCTCGCCCTCCAGCAGGCGGCCCGCCGGGATGCCGGTCCAGGCGGCGACCACGTCGGCGATGTCGTCGGAGCCGACCTCCTCCTTGACCATGGTGTCCTTGGCGCCCCCGCCGGAGGCGGACGACGCCAACGCCTCCTCCGCCTGGGAGGCGGCCTCCAGCTCCTTCTCCAGCTGCGGGATCTCGCCGTAGAGCAGCTTCGCGGCGGTGTCGAAGTCGCCGTCGCGCTGGGCGCGTTCGGCCTGGCCGCGCAGGTCGTCCAGGCGCTCCTTCAGCTCACCGACCCGGTTGAGGGACTCCTTCTCCTTCTCCCAGCGGGCGGTCAGGCCGCGCAGCTCCTCCTCCTTGTCGGCGAGGTCGCGGCGCAGCTTCTCCAGGCGCTCGCGGGAGGCCGGGTCGGTCTCCTTGGCGATCGCCAGCTCCTCCATCTTCAGCCGGTCGACGACGCGCTGGAGCTCGTCGATCTCCACGGGGGACGAGTCGATCTCCATGCGCAGCCGGGAGGCCGCCTCGTCGACGAGGTCGATGGCCTTGTCGGGCAGGAAGCGGGAGGTGATGTAGCGGTCGGAGAGGGTGGCCGCCGCCACCAGCGCGCTGTCGGCGATCTGGACCTTGTGGTGGGCCTCGTAACGGCCCTTCAGGCCGCGCAGGATCGCGATGGTGTCCTCCACCGTGGGCTCGGCGACCAGCACCTGCTGGAAGCGGCGCTCCAGGGCGGGGTCCTTCTCGATCCGCTCGCGGTACTCGTCCAGGGTGGTGGCGCCGACCATGCGCAGCTCGCCGCGGGCCAGCATCGGCTTGAGCATGTTGCCGGCGTCCATGGCGGAGTCGCCGCCCGCGCCGGCACCCACGACGGTGTGCAGCTCGTCGATGAAGGTGATGATCTGCCCGTCGGAGTCCTTGATCTCGGCGAGGACGGCCTTCAGGCGCTCCTCGAACTCGCCGCGGTACTTGGCACCGGCCACCATCGCGCCGAGGTCGAGCGCCACCAGCCGCTTGTCCTTCAGCGACTCGGGCACGTCCCCCTTGACGATGCGCTGGGCGAGCCCCTCCACCACGGCGGTCTTGCCGACGCCCGGCTCACCGATCAGCACCGGGTTGTTCTTCGTACGGCGGCTCAGCACCTGCACGACCCGCCGGATCTCCTGGTCCCGCCCGATGACCGGGTCGAGCCGGCCCTCGCGGGCGGCGGCGGTGAAGTCGGTGCCGAACTTCTCCAGGGCCTTGTACTGGCCCTCCGGGTCTGCGGTGGTCACGCGGCGTCCTCCCCTGGCCTTGCCGAAGGCCTCTTGCAGCTTCTTCGCGTCGGCGCCCTGCCCCCGCAGCAGCTCCCCGGCCGCGCCGCCCTTCGCGGCGATGCCGAGGAGCAGGTGCTCCGTGGACAGGTACTCGTCGCCCAGGTCCTTGGCCCGCTCGGTCGCGTCGGCGATGACGGCGAGCAGCTCGCGGTTGGGCTGGGGCGGCGCGACGGTGGAGCCGGTCACGCTGGGCAGCCCGGCGAGGATCTTCTCGGCACCGGCGCGGACGGCGGCCTGGTCGGCCTCGACGGCGGCGAGCAGGTCGGTGATGTTCTCGTTGTCCTGCCCCTGGAGCAGCGCGAGCAGCAGGTGAGCAGGGGTGAGGTCCGGGTGCCCCTCGGTCACGGCGCGATTGCTCGCGGCGTTGATCGCGTCCCGGCTCCTGTTGGTCAGCTCGGCGTCCACGTGTCCGTTCTCCTCCTCGGCGTCGGCTCGTCGGCCAGGTCTCCCACTGGTTTCCCACCGCTGACTTGACCAACGTACACAAAGTTGAGTCTATTCCACTCAAGGCGGGACCGCGGGCCGATTCTGCCGCTAGTTTGCGGGCATGTCCCGACACTCGCAGGGCCCGGCGTCCCGGCCCCCACAGGACCCGACTGCCCCGGACGAGCCGTACCTCGCCTTCTGGCGGGAACGGCATCTGTGCACCCTGACCACCCTCCGCCCGGACGGCAGCCCGCACGTGGTGCCGGTCGGGGTGACGTACGACCCGGAGGCGGGGCTGGCGAGGGTGATCACGAACCGGACGAGCGCGAAGGTGGCGCACGTCCTCGCGGCCGGGGACGAGGGGGCGCGGGTCGCGGTGTGCCAGGTCGACGGCCGGCGCTGGGCCACTCTGGAGGGCCGGGCCCGGGTGCGCACGGAGCCGGAGCGGATCCGGGAGGCGGAGCTGCGGTACGCCGAGCGGTATCAGCGCCGGCCCGCGGAGAACCCGCTGCGGGTGGTGATCGAGATCGCGGTGGAGCGGACACTCGGGCACGGCTGAGCCCGGCGGCCCTCCGACCGTCGGTTTTCAGCCACCTTGACGCACTCGCATATCGCGAAATGTCGGCACGAACGGCAGCGGGGGGGGGGGGGGGGGGGGGGGGGGGGGGGGAGGGGGGGGGGGGGAGGGGGGGGGGGGGGGGGGGAGGGGGAGAGGTTTGGCCGGAGACCAG